>JBMYYO010000153.1:0-7842 GCA_049609505.1 Akkermansiaceae bacterium
GAGCAACTCAGCGGCGACATGTCACTTGGCAGTATGGCCGCCAGCCTTCGAGAACTACCCGGACCGCAGGGGGGAAAAATTCCTTCGCTGAGTGGTCACGAACGCAATCCATTTTTCGTCAACATGAAGGGCAAGGGCTTTCACGATGTTTCCCTTATCTCTGGCGCAGATTCTCCACTCGATGGTCGCGCAGTGGTGGTGTTTGACTACGATCGAGATGGCTTGCTCGACATTGCAGTATGCAATGCGAATACACCCAAACTTAAAATTTACCGCAATCAGCTTGGTAGTGAGGGTGCGACGGGAAACTTCGTAAAAATTCGCTTC
This sequence comes from Akkermansiaceae bacterium, assembly GCA_049609505.1. GTDB lineage: Bacteria > Verrucomicrobiota > Verrucomicrobiia > Verrucomicrobiales > Akkermansiaceae > Oceaniferula. The sequence goes on from JBMYYO010000153.1 coordinate 328, forward strand.
GAAGGAGCAAACAGTCAGAACTCTTCATCCTCCTCCGCGTCAAACAAAAATGGCTACGGTTCAGTTGTAAAGGGATTCATCGGCGGTAAACCCTTCCGTGCTGAGCACCGCTGCGGCACCGGCTATGCTGCTCAAAGCTCCGCTCTAATGCACATTGGCTTAGGATCGGCCACGCAAACTGACAAGCTCGAAATCATCTGGCCATCTGGAAAAAAACAGATGATCAAAAACGCTCCCACTGGCTCAATCATTGTAGTGGAAGAACATGGCTCATTTCATATCAAATCGTATGCTAAATAGTAGAATTGTATGATATCACTCAGCTTTCACAACAGGCTTTCAATTTCATTTTTTTAGCATTTTGCTCTTGGCTCGACGTCATTTTTAGTGCCTAATTGCACCTCTACACGTACCACACATCTCATGAAAAACACAATATCCCTAGTTGCGGCAACAACCTTAATAGCGCTTGGAAGCGCGCAAGCGGTAACAGTATTTACCGATACCTTTAATTATACTACTGATGGCGCCTTCATCGCAGAAGGAGGCTGGACCACTGTCATCAATACTTCCACTGCTGGTGGAGGGCTTGGATCGGCAGCGGGCTCAGGAATCATGTTTGGCAACCCAGGAAATGGAGAGTCCGCTCTTGAATACAACCACACAGTGACCCTCACCGCAGGTGACGTGATTAAAATGGATGCCAACTTGGACCGTGTGAATGGATACTCATACGGTATGAGAATTTTCTTGTGGGACGGGGTAACCTCTGGATCCAGAGTTCTATCCGCTGGGGGTACTGAGGCAGCCTCGAGCCCAGCACTGACCACCGTCAGCTACACTGTAACTGCAGCCGACATCACGGCAGGCCGAGACCAAGTCATTTTCAAGTACAGTAATGACGGCGCATGGGGACAAACCAATGACGTCACATTCGATATTGAATCTGCGCCTGTGCCTGAGCCATCAGGAACAGCAATTCTTGGACTTGCGGGGGTTGCTTTACTGCTACGTCGCAGGAAGTAAGCCCAAGTAGAGTATACGCATTTCAAAAACCGTGCTGAACACCTCTCAGCGCGGTTTTTTTCTCCCTTTGCCATTGAACCATCGTGCACACCAAGCGTTGTTGATTTCTACGTTTTCGCTTGTCACACAACCCTGAACGCGATTAATCATATTAATAGTAACTAACTCACTACACAGTCACTACACAGAAAAATGAAAAAGCAGATAACTACATTCGCACTCGCTTCGACCCTCTCGATGACAGTGTCAAACGCCGCCTCTGTCTTCTTTGATACCTTTGACCACGGAGGAGATCTCGTTATCGACGGCGGCTGGACAACCCATAACGGAGGCAACCTGGTTGGTAATGGAGCTGGCATTCTGAACGGCCAAGGTGATAATGCTGATGGCAACTGGGCAGAGTGGAACTATACGACAACACTTGCCGCTGGTGACATTCTCACAATAGATGCCAATGTTGATCGTGGTAACACCCCCGCGCAAGGGTACGGCTATATCACTAATATTTACCTTTGGGATGGAACTAACCCAGGCACAGTCCAGCTTGCCTCTGGAACGACTCAATTTCCTGCGGGCCCCCATGACGCTGGTCCAATTCCTTTAGTAACAGAAAGCTACACAGTAACTGCCGCTGACATCACCGCAGGCCGCGATCAAGTGATTTTCCGCTATGGCCACGGAGGAGGCAGTTGGGGAGAAAGCCACGACGTGGACTTCGGTGTCACCCCTGTCCCTGAGCCATCTAGCTCGGCACTACTTGCTCTGGCGGGGCTTGGATTATTCATCCGTCGCCGATAGTTTCTGAGCGATTAAAAAATTATCTTCCAACCGTGCTGGGTTTTTTCCTAGCGCGGTTTTTTTATCGGGGGGAAGGCGGTAAGGGATTTGATCGCAGGGCGCTGGCGGGCGACGTCCCAGTAGAAAATGCAAAACTCTTTTCTCATCGGACGGAGTCGCCAGGTGGAGGCGGTGATGAGCCGCCACTTTTCCTCCTTGGTGTGGTTGATGGAGAATTTGCAGAAAATCTGCACAGGGAGGTTTTTGGGACCAGCAAGTTTGCCGCCGCGCACCACGTGGTTTTTTCCCGTCGCTAGATTGATTTTTTTTCCATCAATTCTCACCTGAAATGGTTTGCGGGTGAGGTTGAGAAGATACACATCCCCGTTATTAACGTCCGCTTCATCGATGAGGTGGACGTGATAGCCTGCACCTTTTCCGTTGCTTGTTGGTGGCTTGGGTATGAGTAGTGCTATTCCACGGCTCATCTTTGGTGGCACAGTGATCGTGGCGAGTGGCTTAATTGGTTTTTCCGGGACGTTGGTTTTTTCACCTATCACTAGCTTGCTCCCTGCGGCTGGCAGTTTCATCAGAGAATCAGGGCGGCGGGTGCTCAAAACTACTTGATGTGGGTCTTGCTGAGGTGTAGCGGCGTTGATGGCCCAAAGGGTTTCCGGGGTGCTTGGGGCAACGGCAGTACACACAAATCTCAAGCTGCGTGCAGGCGGTTTTTTGTTTCCTCCTGCGGGTGCGTTCTGGGCAGTAGCCGGGGAAATGCCAGCAAGTAAGGCTATGGCCAGAATGAGATAGCAGAAGGGGGAGCTGGGCAGGGATTGGTTATACTTCATCTTGATGGAGCCAACGGAATGAAACGATACGGAAGCGGCGGCCGAAGTTTCGGTTAGTATCGGTAAGAGCTGGATTAACGGCGGGGACGTGTGCCCCGTCGAGGATGGTGGCAGGCTCGTGGTTTTCGTTGGTTGGGTCAAGATAATCTGGAGTGCGCTGCACGATGGCCTCACACCAAGCCCGAGCTGCGACTGAGCCGTCCGCGTTTCTACTTTCTCCATAGCTACGGATGCGGAAGGTGTCATCCCGCACGACTAGAGTGCTATCGAGCGCTTGCAGGACATCGGATTGGACAACGTATCCGGGGATTGCCGTGTAGCGGGAGCCGGTAGCTGCTTTTGAGTTTGGGTAGCTGAATTGTGCAACGTCAGAATCGGTGATGCGGTAGCTACCAACCTTATACCGGTAGTTGATCGATTTGCTCTCAGGGGCATCATCATCATAGTCAATAGCACGTTGCAGGGCACCAGCCAAACCAAGGTCATCATTAGAAAGGCGGCGGTTAATAAACTCAGACATATTGAGGAATGGTCCACGCAGCTTGACTTGCTCCACACATTTCTCCGCGAGTAAATCGAGATCATCTCGGGTGAGGTAGCGGACTCCCGACCATCCGTTGATGCCTCCCATATCCACACCTGTAATGGGATCGTCCATTTCCTGATTAGTCTGTGGAGCATGGAAGCGGCTAAGCACTGCTTGTCCAGTAGGAGGGGTAAGTGTAGCCAAGTTACCGTTTGCCTGACGATAGACCAATGGACGGTCAATCAAGCCGTAGAGCAGAGCTTTCCACGCAGAGAGGTTGGTGGAGTTCACGTTGAATCCTCCCTTTAGCATGAGGTGGCCAGATAGTTTTTCCCATCCGTCCGTTTGTGCTGCTAGAGCGGTAAGCTCTGTGTCCGTCTTGTCACCTTGCCATGGAATGAGGCTTGAGTTGTGTAGCGGTTTGTCTTGCTCAAAGAACTCACGAGCCACGGCGCCCGCAGTGCGTGATGTTCCCATGTGGGCTGGCTCAGTAGCAACCGAGCTGAGGAAATAGGAGTCATACAGGGCATCATTTGCCAGCAATCCATGATCCCAGAAATCACTATGCCCCTCAGTACTGGTGCCTGTGAAGTGGCGTGAGTTATCGTGATATTGGTAAATTCCATTCGCAGTAATCATCGGGTCAGCAAATGAGTTCCCAATGCCAACGCCAGGAACTCCACTTTGATATGACAAACGGCGTGACGACCAAGATCCGTGTGGCGATTGGAAACCACCACCTCCGATGCCCCGCTCATCCCACCATCCTGGAGTGAGGCGTAGGCCAGCAAATCCGGCTAGACTAGAGATGGGCGCGGTTGGCAACTCAAAGATAGCGGCGCGAGAAACTCGCTCACCATCACTCTCCCCTCCTCCAAGGAAACCATAGCGGCCGATGTGTGGAACGATTTCTGCGACACCAGCACCACCCCCCACTTGTTGCCAGTGGGTTATAAATGGGTGAGCGGCGCGGTTCCTGTCGGTGGGATTCATCAATTGGCTCCCCCAGAATCCAGGAGAGGCATGTAGCCAGGTTTTGTTCCGCCAGTCTTTTTTCCATGTGACGTGCGAATCGTATGCTGGAAGCGATCCTGATTTTGCGGTCAATCCAACGGCTCCAATAATCACGGGCTCGTTGTCCGAGAATTGGAAACGGGCTAGGCTTGCGGAGCTAGTAGGGACAATGTTTGTGTATCCTTGAGAGTTGTTAAGAAACTGGAGGTTATGGGCAAATCCAAGTGAGTATTCGCCCGGCCGTGACTGCCCATAGGAAGCGAAAGGAGAACCCAACCTCACCATGATGCTACCTGGGTTACCACCAGTCCATGAGGGATAATCATCAGGTGCGGAAACCCGATTAAAGCGCAGAGCGATACCAGGATTATCTGACGGTCTAACGGTTTCTAATCTGCGTGCTACTGCACGATATTTAGAGATGGATCCTGGATCAAAACCTTCAAAAAGCTCTTGGTATTTGTTTCCTAAACCAAGCCGTGCGGTGTGATGAGAATAGACAATGATTCCGCCAGGGGGGATGATCATTTCCGCCCCTTTTTGGTTCGGCGACTTCATGATGTTAGATCCCCAATCACCACCAAATCCATAGGCTGAGTAATCTTGAGAAAAAGGCACCCACCCCGACTGCGCAACGCTTCCTTTATACGGCATGTAGGCGAGAGGGCAAATCTTGTAGAGCAAGGTCATGCTATTGATCTCTTGCGCCCGCACTTTCATCTCCACGTTGTAGGGATTCCAGAGCGTAACAACTGGTGTGTATGTGACGTAGCAGCGATAGAGAGGGTCATCTGCCGCGCCTCCGATCCTTTGGGTTTGCAGACCGATGTTTGAGTATAAACGGAGCAGCACAGGGCTTCTGGCATATCCTTTTTCATTGTGAGTAGTTCTATCCGAGCCGCTGGTTGCATGTTTCACCCAGACACGTGTGGTTGGGTTTTCTCCATTGATTTCCATTCTTGCGGTAACTCCTTGGCTAGCAGCATCAGCCCGGTAAATGCGGTAATACTCAAACATTTGTTCCCAAGACATTAGAGTCCGCTCTGGGCGGCGGATATTATGCGCTAGCAGGTCAGGTGAATATGGGCGCACACCAGGCTCCCACTTAGACGTCTGCACCATGGGCGCAGGTAGAACGTTTCGCTCAAAGAGCAGCGAGAGGTCTTTTTTAGTGCCGCCGTGGCGCACATCCGTCATCACAGAGGCACTGTATGGGCTGAGGTGTGAGAAGTAGCGTCCCGCTTGATCTGCATTGATACCTGCCGCTACCCGCAGTGTTGGCAGTGTGATTTGCTTTTGGGTATCGGCTCCAGTTGGCAATCCATTGAGATCATCGAGCTCTTCTGGAGCGGCACGTCCAATACTATCAGTGCCGAGGAGGATGCTCTTTTTATCGTTTAGGTTTCTCTCGGGCATCGCAGTTCTTGCCTTTTGGTTTTCAGAGCCAATCCACCAAGCGTAGCGTCCGTTACGCGCCGTAGGGATAAGCCCCGCAACGACCCGTTCTGCTGGATCACTATTTTGACCGAGCGAGCCATCCGATAGCATTTCGACAGACTCATCAGAAACAAATGAAAAACCAGAACCGGAACCAGAAATCGGCGCGTCCCATTGCTCAGCTGTGTCTGGCGTTTGATAAGAGACCAACCAGCGTTTGAAGAGGTTCTCATCACGTCCTGCTTTGTAGGTGTTAGTTATTTTAAGCCCTTTGTGTTCTGCATTTAACCAGTTCCCCCAGCTTTCCCAGACACCGAGTAAGTTTGATGAAGAGTTTCCTAACAGCCCTTGAGTTGAGGGTGTATGAGGTTCGCTGTCCAAAATAGATGCGGACGCGGTGATTCGCTGATCCGGGCCTGCAACAGACTGGAGCTCAGCAAGTGCCAACATCAACGCTAGGCGAGCATTGGCTTGAGCCTCAGCCTTCGCCGACTGACTGCGCGATGCACGCTGCTCGATCATGCTCATACTCAGCATTGCTAGAGCGACCATCACCAACAAGATCATCACAGAAATCGTAGCGATCAGGGCAAACCCTGCTTTGCACATAGGCCGCGGACACCTTTTTGTTTCCCAAGCAGAGCGCTTGGACGAATCAAGCTGTAATAATGTTTTCATATTTTGTGCGTTCATACTTTGTATATGCAATATACCTGCGCTTTATTGCTCGACAAGCAACAAATATTGTAAAAACCACATGAGAAACAGAGAAGTATTACGCACTTTTTCTTGCACGGGGCTTGAATACCAGCGGCATTCTGCGCAGCCTCCGCGCATGGAGCAAATTGATGTGCGTTATGTAGCCGATCTGGCGCGAATGGAGCTAACGGATGATGAGTGTGATACTTTTCAGGGGCAGCTTGATGCGATTCTTGGGTATATTGATCAACTCAAGGAAGTGGACGTAACGGGCATCGAGCCAACCGCACATGCCAGTCCGGTGTTTGACCGAATTCGCGAAGATGTTTCCCGCAAGGGGCTGGATCAAGATGGTCTGCTAGAAAACGCACCTGACCAAGCGCTGGGACAAATCCGTGTCCCCAAAGTGGTAGGATAACTTCAGCGACTAAGCATAGAAACCATGAGTTCTGAATTAAACAAAGAGACTATTAGCGGGCTGCGCAAACTACTCCAAACAGGTGACGTTTCCCCAGTTGATATCATTGATTCCGTAGCGGATGCCATTGAAGCAACCAATGACAATGTGGGTGCCTACGTATCCTATGACCTAGCAACTGCGCGAGAAGAAGCCGCCAAGGCAGACCTCTCCAAACCGCTCGGAGGCATCCCCATCGCCATTAAGGACAATATCAATGTGCTCGGGCAACCCACCACATGCGCATCTAACTTTCTCAAAGACAGCTACACCTCCCCCTACGATGCCACGGTGATTAACAAGCTCCGCGCGGCTGGTGCTATCCCCTTCGGGCGCGCCAATATGGATGAGTTTGCCATGGGCTCTACGACGGAAAACTCAGCGGTGAAAAAAACAACCAACCCACACGACGCAGCGCGTGCTCCGGGTGGTTCCTCTGGTGGCTCAGCGGCTGCCGTTGCATCTCACTCTGCGATCGCCGCTCTTGGCTCCGATACTGGTGGCTCCATCCGCCAGCCAGCTAGCCATTGTGGTGTAGTAGGGCTGAAGCCCTCATACGGTCGGGTTTCCCGCTACGGGCTGGTCGCTTTTGCATCGTCTCTGGATCAGATCGGGCCAATGACAAAAACCGTCGAAGATTCCGCCTTGATGCTAAACGCGATGGTCGGCTATGACAAAATGGATTCCACTTCTCTGGATGTTGACAGTGAGGACTTCACCGAGGGTCTCAA
>JBMYYO010000154.1:0-7773 GCA_049609505.1 Akkermansiaceae bacterium
CGCATTCTACGCGCACATTTTGCTCGGGCTTTGCTTTTTTATCAGCTGGTTTGGGTGCTGGTTTTTTAACTGGCTCGAGAGCGCGGGGTGGCTGGGGGGCTTGTGCTCCGATGAGTGTCTTCTGGCCGATGCTGGTGAGGAACCCGTGCATGGAGATGTTTGCTTGGGTGTTGTGTTTATCATCTGCTGCGATCTGCGTGGTGATTTGCTGCGTTTCTGCACGGAGCTTCTCTGGGTGGGATGCAAAGGCGCGATCAAGCTCATCGAGCTGGGCCTGGCTGAGTCCTTCAGGAGGGGCTGCGGTGCTGAGTGTGACCATGAGGGAGCTGAGTAGTGCCATTGATTTGGCGGGAGAGAGTGCGGATGTTTTCATGGGATTTGATGGTTTTTTCGGCTCGGGAGGGGTGGTGATGGTGAAGTTTGTTAGGGCGGGGCCTGTTAGGAAACCTCTACGGCTTTTCCACTCGAAAATGAGCCCCTTTCCTGATGCCTCATACTTCTCGCCTTTGAGATAGATCGCCTCGGTGGCATTGAGGGTGGAGTTTTCTGTATCGTAGATGGCGGTGTGAATTTTTGTGTGAGCCACGCGTGCGGCGTTTTCTCCGTAGATCTCGATAGTGATGCCGGTGCCTTGGATCTCGTGATCACTGATGACGGTGAGGGTGTCTGCTTTTAATAAGGAGATGGGATCAAAGTCCTTATTGTAGCGGGGCAGGTGAACGCGCCTTAGGATGCTGCCCTCGGGGAGGATGTCCAGTGCGGGGAAGGCGCTGCCTTTTTTCTCTTTCTTTTTCTCAGCCTTGGCAGCTGGCAGGGCAGCTTTGGTGTCTGCTGACAGAGTGGCTGCCCCCATCCACACGAGGCTGAGCGCTAGAGCGGTGGTGAGTGATTTGCGTTGGATGGTGATGGGCACGCTGTTAGGTTCGGTTAGGCTTGGTGGGCTGCACGATGGATGGCGAGGAGGCGGGTGAGGACGGCTTCGATTTGATCGAGCGGGATTTGATTTGGCCCATCGGAGTAAGCTTCCTTGGGGTTGATGTGAGTCTCCATGAAGACGCCATCCACCCCAGTAGCGACGGCTGCGCGGGCGAGGACAGGGGCAAGCTCACCATCGCCTCCTGTGGTGCCACCTTCGCCACCTGGGCGTTGCACGGAGTGTGTGGCATCAAAGATTACCTTGAGACCTTGCTCGCGCATCCAGTAGAGGGAGCGCATGTCGGCGACGAGGTTGTTATAGCCAAAGGTGGAGCCGCGCTCTGTGATGTAGAAATTTTCACAGCCGAAGTGGCGGAGTTTTCCAGCAATGTTAGAAACATCCCAGGGTGCAAGGAATTGGCCTTTTTTGACGTTGAGTGGTCGGCCCGTTTTGGCGCAAGCCTCGAGTAAGTCTGTCTGGCGGCAGAGAAAGGCAGGGACTTGGAGGAAATCAATAAGTTCTCCAGCGATGGCTGCTTCCTCTGGGGTATGCACGTCTGTGGTGACGGGGAGGGAGAGTTCTTTACCTATCTCAGAGAGAATCCGGCAGCCTTCTTTGACGCCGGGACCACGGAAGGAATCAACGGATGTGCGGTTGGCTTTATCATAGGATGCTTTGAAGATAAACTGGATGCCTGTGCGCTCTGCGATCTCTTTGAGGGCGCGTGCCATGTCCCAGGCGAATTCCTCAGATTCAAGCCCGCAGGGGCCTAGGATAAAGAAAGGGGAAGATGGATTCAGGGTGAGGTTGCCGATTTGACTCATGGTTTTATTAGTCTGCGTACCACGCTACACACGGTTTGTTGAGATGGCACGTTAAATTTACAATATGGTGATGTTTTTTTATGTCGCCTACTTAGCGGCTTCTTCGAGCGCGAGTGCGGCAGCTCCGATAATACCTGCATCATTGCTGAAGCGGGCAGGGATGATGCGTAGTTCGTCAGAGAATGCTGGTGCGAGTTGGTTGTTGATGGCTTTTTTCAGTGGGTTCAAAAGCAGTGGTCCAGCCTTGGCTACGCCGCCACCGATAACAATGGCTTCTGGGTTGAGCAGCCAGCAGGCGTTGACGAGGGCGGTGGCAAGCTTGGCGGCGATGTTGGTCCAGATTTCCCGTGCGATGGGATCGCCATCGTGGGCTGCTCGCGAGAGTGCGGCCGGTGTGCAATCCGTAATAGATTTATCAACACCTTGGCTTGCGTAGTGATCGCGCGCATCGGCTGCGATCTCATTGTTGCCGATATAATCTTCTAGTGAGCCGAGGTTTCCGTAGGCGCCCTTGCGGCCTCGATAATCGATTGATGATTGCCCCAGCTCACCTGCGACAGAGCGGGCGCCGCGTAGGATGTGGCCGTGGGTGATAATGCCGCCACCCACACCAGTGCCCATGGTGACGCAGACAAGGTGATCCATGCCCTTGCCGGCACCGCGTTTCCACTCGGCATAGGCCATGCAGTTGGCGTCGTTTTCTACCGTTGTGGGGAGGGAGGTGTGTTTGGTTAGAATGTCTTTGAGGCAGATGTTTTGCCAGCCAGCGACGTTGGTGAGGTTGTGAATGGTGCCGGTGGGGAAATCAACAAAGCCGGGGACGCCTGCGCCGATGGCAGAGATGGCGGGGTGACGCTGTCTGAGATCTTCTATGACACGCACGATGGCATTGATGAGGGAGTCTGAATCATTGTAGTCCTCGGTGGCGATGGCAGGGGCGGTGTCGATGACACTGGCTCCCTCGACGACGCCGAACTTAACGGTGGTGCCTCCGAAGTCGATACCGAGAGCAATGTTTGTGAGTGGTGGGGTCATGGTTATGGTAGTAGGAAAGTAGTTAGAGATTGAGATATGCTATGATGCGCAGCCCTTCGAGGGTGAGCAGGGGGGAGAGGTGGTGGATGTCTTTCATGCCCGCGGTGATAAGCTGGGCATCTCCGCCTGTGGCAATCACGAGGGGATCACCCGATAGTTCTTGATCCAGCTCATCGAGGATGCCTTGGATGAGGCCGCGGTAGCCGTGGAATGCTCCAGCTAGCATGGCGTCTTCTGTGGATCTGCCAACCACTTGCTGGGGCTCGGATAGGGTGATGTGGGGGAGTAGTGCTGTGCGGCGCGCTAAGCCTTCCGTCATGGATGCAAGCCCGGGTGCAATGACACCGCCACGATACTGCGGTATGGAGGATTCGTTTTCGGTAATAACATCGAAGGTGAGTGCTGTGCCAAAATCTAACACCACGAGCGGGCAGTGCTTGTATGAGAGAACAGCTGCGGCAGAGTTCGCTAGCCTGTCTGCGCCGATTTGTGCAGGCTTTGGGTAATCGATGCCGAAGGGCAGCTTGCTGGTATGGTTGAGAACGTGGCAGGGCTTGCCTTCGCAAAATGCTTGCAGCACTGCGGACTTCTCTGGCACCACAGAGCTAATGACCGCGCCGTCCCATGCCACTTCCGCGAGGGTATCGGTGAGAGTTTTTTCAGAAACTTCCGCCGTGGGAATGATCGCTTGCCAGTCCAACAGCCCGCCAGATTCACCAGACTCCGCGAGGGCGAATTTGGTGCGGGTGTTTGAATTATCGATCAAGAGGATTGGCACGCGGAGAGCTTGCGCGGAGCGGGGTGGGGGATCAAGGTTTTTCAAAGCCATTCACGTGTCTTGGGTGGCATCTAGGCTAGTAGCGTTCTCACCGGCTGCAGCACTAGCCCCACGGTTGAGTGGCTCAAAGGGCATGATTTCTTCTGCGGTGAGGTTTCTTGACTCGCCAGGGTGGAGGTTTGGATCAAGAGCAATGTGGCCGATGCTTTCTCGGTGTAGCGATGTTACTTTATTCCCAACTGCGTGAAACATGCGCTTAATCTGATGGTAGCGTCCCTCATGGATAGTGAGTCTGCATTGCCGTGCGGAAAGGATCGTCAACTCTGCGGGACGTGTGGTGAGGTCTTCGTAAGCGAAATAAATCCCCTGGGAAAAAATATGTTGGGTGTCTGCGGCGATGTCCTTGGCTGTTTCCACAAGGTATGTCTTGGGCACCTTGTGCTCAGGATCAGTGAGCTTGCTGGACCACTTGCCATCGTTTGTCAGCAGGAGTAAGCCGGTGCTGGCTCTGTCTAATCGGCCCGCTAGATGTAGTTCCTCGGAGGTTTCTAACAGCTCCATCACGGTCGGGTGCAGGGGGTCACAAGTAGCGCTGAGGTATCCTGCTGGCTTGTGCAGCATGAGGTAAACCGCTTGCTTTCCGGCAATGATGGCACCGTCTAGTGAGACCTCAGAAAACGCATTAATCACGCGCTGCCCATTGGTTTCTGGTATGCCGTCCACTGATACCCTGCCGGTATGAAGTAGCAGGCGCACCTTGCTTTTCCCCTGTTGGGTATGCTGGCGGAGGAGTCGATCAAGGCGCATGGGGGAGAGTTTTAGCTTGCTGAGCGAAATCTAGCAGACAATATACCCGTAACAATCATAAGTAATGAAAGAGGGAAAATGCTTAACACTACTGCCAGCCGCGCTGATTGCCGCTGGTATCGCTCTGGCTGGTTACTTTGCCAGCCAGACGCTCTATAATGCCAAGGTAGCGCTCAACACTGCTGAGGCAAAAGGTTTAGCGGAACGCCGAGTCACTGCCGACCGCGCTAACTGGACAGTTTACTTTCAGGTGTCAGGAAAAAGCCGTGATGACGTGCCGCAGCTCTATAAAGATGCAGAGCGCCAGCAGGGTGTGATCATGCAGCTGCTCAAGGACGAGGGGCTTCCTGAGAATGAGATGAAAACAGGTATCATCGATTACTCCAGTAAGGAATATCGCGATGAAGATCAAAAAATCGTCGATGAAAAACACTGGCTCACTGGCTCGATCAGTGTGGAAACCGAAAACGTAGAAATCATTGAGAAACTCCGTGGCTCAGTGAACAAACTCATCGCGCAGGGATATGACATTACAAACCGACCAGCATCCTACCACTTCACCAAGCTTAACGACGTGAAGCCTGAAATGCTCAAGGAGGCGGCTAAGAATGCACGCATCGCGGCTAATGAATTTGCCGACAACGCAGGTGTGAAAGTTGGCCGTATTCGCAGTGCCACGCAGGGTGCATTTTTTGTGGTTGATATTGGCGAAAGTCATGGTGACACGCGTAAGATTGAGAAAAACGTGCGCGTCGTCACCCGCATAGAATTCTACTTGAGTAAGTGACCCAGCTCCCTCAGGAAACAGCACCAGAGATGCAGCATGCGCGCGCTGAGCCAGTGCTCGGGCAGCGTATAGCAGGGGGCTTTCTGGCACTTTTTGCGGGACTAACAATTCTGGGGGCTTCTGCTGGATACCTCGCGGCGATTGTGATGTTTGTATTTTGCCTACGTATGGCCCCTGGGTTTGATCGCTCTGAGACGAACCGTGCGTTGATTAGCTTGATCTCCATTATTACAGTGGCAGCGCTGCTGCAAGCGATTGGGCACGTCATTGGTATCGCATCCGAATACCTTATGGGGCGGATGCGGAGGCTCACTCGCGATGAGATTCTCGCGCGTAGCTCGTTGGGTATGGCGGCAGATTTGGGACTCGTGCTATCGCTTCTATTTGCCTTGTTTTTTGTCATGGCATTGATTGCGCTCAAGTTTACAGAGGCAGCGATTTTAGGTGTATTGATGGTAGGTTGTTTTTACGTTACCCGCTCATGCAAACAGAAACTTCCGAGGAAAAATTGACAAACTTCGTCAAATGAATCGCTCTTGTAATTGTAACCTAATTGCACCGCGATTTATTATGAAACCAATTGTCCCCATCACACTTGTTGCTATTGGCCTTGGCTTTGCCGCTGGCTGGTTTGCTAATCAAAACAACTCACCTGCTACCGCAGAAGCCGAGAGCAATTCCCCGGCTGTGGAGTCATCATCTCGGAAAGGTAACCGCACCAGTTCCGCTACGTCATCATCCGCAGAAACACGCGCTAACCGCAAAAAGCCATCCAAACCAGAAGTGGCAGAAAGCATTGTTCCCGGAATGCAGCTGAGTGAGGAACAAATGGAAAAAATGCAAAAGAGGCAGCAGGAGATGATGAGAAAAATCTATGGCAAGAAACACGAGGCTCGTATTAAAAAACTCGTTGCCGCTCTCGGTCTCAATGCGGATCAAGAGAAACAGCTGCGTGCCTATTTCGCTAAAAAAACAGAAGCAATGGCAGGTATGGTCGGTGGTGATGGAACTACCGATCTATCGGCGACTAAAGGTGACGGCCTAGACGGCGCACTCGCCAGCATCCTCAGCGATGAGCAAAAGCAAGCTTATGACGAACTAGTCAAGCGAGAGCGCAAGAGTAAGATTGAGAGTAGAGCACTTAGCAAGCTAGCCAACATTCAGCGAAAACTAGACCTCACGGATGAGCAGAAAGATGGCGTTTATCAAATTTTGTTAGAAGATGCTGCTAAGCAGGTGGATCGTAGAGAGAATGATCTTGTTTCCTCCATTACTTCAGCCTTCGGTGTTGATCTGGGAGGTGGGGATCTTGATGCAGCGATGGTTGTGCCTGATGGTATAGAAGGTGCTGACGGCGAAGGGCAGCCAGACCGGGCCAGCATTATGAAGCGTCTTAAAGAAGCTCAGCAGAAGCGTATTGATGCGCAAGTAGAGCGTCTAGCTCCCGTGCTCTCAGAGCAGCAGCAGAAGCAATACCGGGAGAGCCTAGAGGGGCAAGGGTCACTCATTGATGGTCTCTTGCAATCATCCTCGGAGGACGGCAATGGGAATTCTGTAATCATCCGCCGCTCTGTCGGTGTTCCTGTGCCAGAGGAAAAGTAATCGGACACAGAATCAATGCGCATCCTCTGGTGTGAAGCCGAGTATGATATCGAAGTTGGCGCTTAGTTCACCGATTTTTGATTTTTTAAGCGGGGTGAAGTCGATGATGACGGAGTCCCGCTGTTTTTTATCCCGGATGTTTCTTAACACTCCATCGCGGGCATTTAGCGGTTCACCCTTGATGTAGCATTGAGTGACGAGGCGTTTTTTACCTTTGATCTTCACGGCTACGTGAATGTGCGGTGTGCGGCCAGGGTAGGAGACGGGTTTGATGGTGCGGAAGTAATACTCTCCCTTGCTTCCTGTTAGGAAACGTCCGAACCCTTGGAAATTAGAATCCTGTTGCTTGCTGTTCGGGTCACCTGTGTGGATGTAGGCGGCTTTGCTATCGACTTGCCAGATTTCTACCAAGGCATTGCGCACAGGATTTCCCTTGATGTCTAACACCCTCCCTGTGAGGTGGGTGATCTGCCCCACTGCTGGAGTGAGGCCATCGTTGACGATGATTAGATCATTATCAGTGTCTAACGGAAGTTTGTTTGGATAGAACGGGCCTTCCGTTTGCCGAGGTGTCTGCACTAGCTCTGCAAAAGCACCAGGTGTGGTGAAGGCTACCGTGCTTATCCCTGCCCCTATGCCGAGGGTTGAGAGGAAGGAGCGTCGGGTGATGGCGGATCTTTCTGGGGAGTGCATGATGATGGAATGTTGCGATTAGCTTTATCTACAATAGCCGCAATTCCACCCATAATGCAAATGGCAAAGTTAATTCCGTAGAAAACTTTAACAGCCTCGATGCCATTGATAAACCCATAGGAGTGAAGGCCGGTGTTGAGACCATTGACGTGCCACCAGGAGAAGGCCACGATGTTTGCCCCGAAGACTAAAGCGATGTGCAGCCCCCACTCGCGCAGGTAGCCAGCTAGGCGGGCGTGGAGTACCGCCAGTGACCAGAGCACAATCATGAGTGCTCCGTTTTCTTTGGGGTCCCACCCCCAGAAGCGTCCCCAGGAATCGTTTGCCCAGA
>JBMYYO010000155.1:0-7653 GCA_049609505.1 Akkermansiaceae bacterium
GGACCCAGAGATGGACACCCTCTCCATGGGCGTGCGTGATGCCACTTCGCTCGAAGAGATTGAAACCAAATGCCACCGCATCGAGGAGATCATCCACCGCGATGCACCGTGGGTTCCCGGTTACACTGTGCCGTTCGCACGCTGTGGCTACTGGCGCTGGATGAAATGGCCAGATAACTTTAACGTGCGCCAAATACGCGACGTTTATTCCAGCTACGTTTACTGGATTGATGAAGACACCAAGAAGGAAACTCTCGACGCTAAGGGAAGCGGAAAAACCTTCCCCGAGCAAGACCTCATCTTTGATCAATACCGCCAGAAATAATCGCTCTCTAACCACTTATTCTAATCTAACACCGTGGCAGAAACTCTTCTCCAAGTCCAAGACCTCATCACCTCGTTTGAAACAGACGCTGGCTGGCTCCGCGCCGTCGATAAGGTGAGCTTTGATGTTAAAAAAGGCAAAACCCTCGGCATCGTTGGCGAGTCCGGATGTGGTAAAAGCGTCACCGCCATGTCCATCGTAAGGCTCCTCCCTCAACCGATGGGGCAGATTCTCGGCGGGAGCATCAAGTTTAATGGAACAGATCTAACAAAACTCGACCACAAGGAAATGGTCGATATGCGCGGCGATGAGATCGGCGTGATTTTCCAAGAGCCAATGACCGCGCTCAACCCCTCGCACCGGATTGGCAAACAGCTCAGTGAGGTTTTCCTTCTGCACACCAAGATGAGTAAAAAGGAAGCCTGGGAGGCATCCATAGACATCCTCCGTAAGGTGAAAATCCCATCCCCAGAGCAACGCGTCGCCGAGTATCCGCACCAGCTCTCTGGCGGTATGCGCCAGCGGGTGGTCATTGCCATGGCGCTCGCGCTCAAGCCCCAACTTCTCATCGCGGATGAGCCCACAACGGCTCTCGATGTCACCGTGCAGGCCCAAATCACAGACCTCATGGAAGGCCTGCAAAATGAAATGGGCATGTCGATCATCCTCATCACCCATGACCTTGGAGTGATCGCACAATCCTGCGATGACGTCGTTGTCATGTATGCCGGGCGCGTGGTGGAGCGAGGCCCCGTGAAAGAAATCTTTGCCAACCCGCAGCACGCCTACACCAAGGGCCTGCTTGCCTCCATTCCTCGTTTGGAAACCCCGCGTAAATCCGAGCTGAAAACCATCCCTGGCAACGTCGCCTCGATCCATGATTTCGTAAAAGGTTGCCGTTTCTGCCAGCGTATGGGAGTGCCTGTTGAAGAACTAACAGAACGCCCCGTGCTGGAGCAAATAGCCGCCGACCACTGGGCGGAAAACTGCCCCCGCTGCCGCGCCGCCACATCCTAACAATTTGATTGATCCAACATGTCTGAAAATCTGCTAGAACTCAACAATCTCAAAATGCACTTCCCCATCACAGGCGGGGTGATGCTCAAGCAGATTGCCTCCGTCAAAGCGGTGGATGATGTTTCTCTCCACATCCGTCCGGGTGAAACTCTCGGTCTGGTAGGGGAGTCCGGTTGTGGTAAATCCACCCTCGGCAAATGCGCCGTAAGATTACACAACCCAACTGCTGGGCAGGTGAAATTCGACGGGCACGACATCACACACGCGCCCGCCAGCTACCTGCGTGGAATCCGCAGGGACATGCAGATGATTTTCCAAGACCCCGCAGAGTCTCTTGATCCCCGCATGAGCGTGCGTGCCATTATCGAAGAAGCATTTGCCATTCAAAAAATAGGCACCCGCAACGAGCGCTACGCTAAGGTGGCTGAGTTGTTAGATAAAGTAGGTCTGCCATCCAGCGCGATTGATAAATTCCCCTTCGAGTTCTCCGGTGGACAACGCCAACGGATCGGCATCGCCCGTGCCATCGCCCTAGAGCCAAAACTCATCGTCGCGGATGAACCTGTCTCAGCCCTTGATGTATCCGTGCAAAGCCAAGTCCTCAACCTCATGTTAGATCTTCAGCGTGAGATGGGGCTAGCCTACCTCTTTATCGCCCATGATCTCGCAGTGGTGAAACACATCTCGGATCGCGTCGCCGTGATGTATCTCGGAAAAATCGTCGAGCTCGCTGACGCTGATGCCATTTATAAAAATCCAAAGCACGCCTACACCAAGGCACTGCTCTCTGCCATCCCAGAGCCAGACCCCACATTGAAAGGCGATCGCGTCATCCTAGAAGGCGACGTGCCATCACCAATCAATCCACCTGAAGGGAGCCACTTCGGCCACCGCATCCAGCACCCGAAGTACGAGCAAACCATCGGTATGGACATGCCCCTTGTCGAAATAGAAAAAGACCACTGGGTAGCCGCCGACCCCTGCTGCTTGAGCGAGGAAGACTACCAACGTGCAACTGCGTAATAGACACCTTATACCAACTCAAAAAACTTTACATGTGGGCGCCTCTAACGCCTCAACGAGGTGTGGCTCGAATGTTGGAGAGCCTAGCTCAGCATCGTGGCGGCTTTTTTTACGGCTTGTAGGAACGTTTCGACTTCCTCTTCCGTGTTGTAGGCGGCGAATGATGCTCTGACTGTTCCTGTGATGCCGAAGCGTGCCATGAGGGGTTGGCAGCAATGATGCCCAGTGCGGACTCCTACACCCATTTGATCAAGTAGGGTACCGAGGTCATAGTGGTGGATGCCATCAATGAGAAAGGAAACCACTGAGGCGCGTTCTGGAGCGGTGCCGAAGAAACGAATTCCGTCGATTTTAGCCAACCCTTCACGTGCTTTTTCTGCGAGGTTCTGCTCGTGTGCAGCGATGTTTTCCATGCCGAGATCGTTCATGTAATCAATGGCTGCCGCGAGAGCAATAGCACCCTCGATGTCTGGTGTTCCGGCTTCGTATTTATAGGGCAGATCGTTGTAGGTGGTGTGCTCAAAGGTAACCTCCTTGATCATCTCACCGCCGCCGCGCCAGGGGGGGAGTTTTTCGAGTATTTCTTCCCGACCATACAGCACCCCAATGCCTGTGGGGCCGTAGATTTTGTGGCCTGAGAATGCGTAGAAATCACAGCCTAACGCCTGCACATCAACGGCGAGGTGTGGGGTGGACTGTGCGCCATCGATTAGAACTAAGGCACCATGTTTTTTTGCCTCACGGGTGATTGTTTCTACTGGGTTAACAGTGCCGAGGGCGTTAGAAACGTGATTGACTGCCACCATGCGAGTGCGCTCATCTAACAAGGAAGCAAAGGCTTCCATATCGAGCGTGCCGTTATCGAGCACGGGGATGACCTTGAGCTCAGCACCGGTGCGCTGGCAGAGCATTTGCCATGGGACAATGTTGCTGTGATGCTCCATGCCAGAAATGACGATGGTGTCACCCGTTGTCACCTCGCCAGAGAGTGTGAGTGTTTGGGCTACAAGGTTGATTGCATCAGTAGTGCCGGAAGTAAAAATCAGCTCGTGGGCATGGCGGGCGTGGAGGTGGTTGGCTATGTTTTCCCGCGCGGCCTCGTGGGCGATGGTGGCCTCACGCGCAAGCTTGTGTGCGCCGCGGTGGATGTTTGCATTGATCCCAGTGTAATATTTTCGGCTAGCCTCCAGCACTTGGTTTGGCGTTTGGCTGGTGGCGGCGTTGTCCAGATAGACTAGAGGTTTGCCATTGACCTCTTGCGAAAGAATCGGGAAGTCAGCCCGGATGTTAGTAGGAATCATGGGTGAAAATAGCTAAGTAGGGTGGGGTGTCAATTTACTCAAAGAGCTTCACCTTGAGTTGATTGACAGTTTCAGCGGAGAGAAGGAAGTAGCTGTCCTCTCCTTCCTGGGCGGCGGTGGCTGGGATGGTATCCACTTTGGCAAAGTAAATGAGCCCGCCCGGTGTGCTGCCGATGCGTAAGACCTTTGTCACCTTGGGCAGATCCGTGCCGTCATCGGCGATTTGTTGAACGCGCACGCTCAAGGTGAAGTCCGCCTTTGCTACGATGTTAGCCGCTTGCTTGTGTGTGGGGCCAAGCCAGCGGGTGGTGGAGATGGACTCAAGGCTATTAAGGAAAAGGTTTGCGCGGTGGGGGTTCAGGCTAGCGGTGGCGTCTTGACCATCGCGCGTTGCTGTCCATTTCTCTGAGAAAAATGCATAGTCCAAGAGCGCGGTGGGTGAGCCTTTGCGTTCGATCTTGATCTGCTCAATGTCAACTTTAGGTAGGTGCCAGACGTGGTTGGTGCGCCACTGCCACGGGTGGGTGGATATTTTTCCCAAGGTGGCATTGCTGATTTGCCAGATGTTTGGTTTTCCCGCCTCGTGGGCGTAGATGTTTTTCCCGTCAGGTGAGCCAATCGAGAGTGCCACACTATCGCCGCTGAAGTTGATAAACACCATGCGTAGGGCGGGGCGTTGTAGTCCGTAGAGGCTGAAGTCAGTAGCTGCATCAGTGACAAAACGCTGCACACGATCCTTCGTCACAGCAGTGAGTAGGTTGATGATGGAGTCCTCATTAGTGGCTACTAATCCTTCCTTATTTAGCACCCGCCATGTGGTGGCGCGCCCTCGGGTGAGAATGGTTTCCGCTCTACCCGTTGGCCGGATGACAATGGTTTTGAGCTGCCGTGGATTCATGTGCATCATGTTTTTTGACCTCAGCTCATCCACGCCTAGTTGGAGGTCTGCGATGGAGCTGTTGCCTGTTTGTGCAGCGGCGATGGGGAGGTGGAAAACGCAATCGGGCCGGTTACTTACTGTGGCGAGAGTGGTGGTGTCACCCTTGTTGGCGGGTGGATAGATGTGGAGGGTGACGGTTTCCCCTGAATCAAGATACCGTAGGGAGATCACCTGTGCTTGCTGGGTGACTTCTCCGGCTGTGGGCAGGGTGACGTTTGCTCGGTCTTCCACCTTGAGAGCTGTTAGGTTGGTGAGGTGGTTCATCAGCGAGATAACGGCGCGGTTATCGGCGCGGAGCTCGATGGGCTTGGAGATAGACCAGTGCGGGCTGCGTGGAGGGCGAGTGAGGAGGAGCTCGTTGCTTTGGTTTTTCAGCGTGATTTGATCAATCTGCAGCGGGCTAAAGAGCAGTGGATGGTGATCCCGGAAGCGGAAAAAATCATCGTGGAAAAGCGATTGCACAGTCTCAGTGACACCTTCTTGGCTGGTGCAGAGGTAGATGGTCCCTTTCCGTGAGCCGCGGGCAAAACGGATGTAAATGGTCGGGTGGAGCTTCTTTCCATCATCGGATGAAACGTGGCAGGCGGTGACTCTACCGATGAAGAAATCACACACGCGATCGCCCTCGTCATTCCGCATGGTGACACGGGTGCTGCCCTCGCGCAGGCCGAACTCATGCAAATCTAAGCCCTCACGGGGAACGGAATCATGCACCCTGAGATGCACGGTGAACTGGAATAAGTAATCGATGTAGCGTTTATCAGCGCGGTCTTTCCACGGTGAGGTGGCATTCCAGTCTTTACCTTCAAGTTTCACCGTGGTGGCGGCTCCGCTGCTTTTGGAAAGTGTGATGGACTTAACGGAATCCAGCTCCTCAAGGCTAAAGAGTTTCTCACCCGTGGCGATGGGTGGGGTGCCGAAGATGGAGTCTCGGTACTTGCTCCCAGTGTGCACCAAGGCTGTCCCACAGACCAGAACGGTGAGGATGGCGAGTACGATGGTGAAGGAGTAACGCATCTGAAGAGAAGAGATCAGGAGTGATTACGCGCGGCGGGTGTTCCAGATGACGAGTGCTAGGAAGATGGCCGTGGCGGGGAGGAAAAATAGCACAAGTTTGCCAATATACGAGCTGTGAGAATCGAGCAGGGTGATCTTGTGGCGGTGTGATTTCCTAGCACCTACACCGATGAGATCTTCTCTTCCCACCAGCCAGTTCACGCCGGATTGGACAAAGTCTGCTTGCTCAGAGCGCATGTTATCTGCGGATAGGAAATCTGAGTTGGCGATGATCATCATTTTGGAAACAAGCTGGGCAGTGTCATCTGAGCTTGCTTGGCCACGGATAACGGCGGCGGATAGATAGAGTGGGCCAGCGTAGTCTTCTTCTTTGTTATACTCAGATTCAGCGAGTTGGTAGCGGGTTTCTCCCCACCATCCATCGGCAGCTTGCACGAGTGCCATGGGGAAAATCCGTTTGTTGAGAAGTTGGTCATCGTTTTCCCGGATTTCGAGACTGCTGGAAACACCGTCAAAGATGGTGGAGTTCCCGCCGAGGTCTTTGTTCACTTCTGGACCGCGGGTGAAGGTGGCTCGGGTGTTTGAGAGGCGTTGGCCGTCCTGCACGGTGATGATGCGATCATAGCGTGGCGTTACGCCGTAGTTGCGGAGGAAAATGCGCAGTCGGTTCAGCTTTGTGCGTGGATCTAGAGTGATCATCACAGAGGAGCTTGGCCTATCCCAGTAGTCTGAAAGGATTTTTTCTTCGCGCTCATTGAGATCGTGCTGAGGCGCGATGAGGGCAAAGCCTTCGGCATCGTCAGGGATAGCATCAATGTCGCTGAGGCGGATCGGCTGTAGGTGGATGTTTTGCCGCCAGAGAAGGTCGGCATAGATCTTCCACGGCGGATTGCCATCGGTGGCTTCGAGGTTACTTTTATCAGCCGCGAAGTAGAACTTGCGGGGTTTGCCCTCGACGGCACCACGGATACCTGAAGTGACCACATCCTCATCCTGCCAGGCGGAGATGTAGAGGTTTCTAAACTGATCAAGAGCTTGCAGGTAGAGATGCTTCACGTAGAGGGTGCGGACGTGGGCGGAGAAGTCTTTGGAGCTGGCGGTGGCGGCATCAGTGCCGGGGTTGGGAGCTGGCTCGCCCTCGGGTGAGGTGGATTTGTTAGGTTTGGTGTCAGTGGTGCTCTCACCTAAGCCTGACCTGCCATCGATGATGAGCATGTCCTCGGTGTAGGGGATTTTGTAGGCGCTTTCTAGCTCCAGAGTGCGATCCGTCTGGCGAACAGGATCAATGAGCTCAACGGTGATGGCTCCGTTGGCGATGCGTTTGTATTCATCGAGCAAATTCTGAATCCGGGAGAAGTGGGGGGAGCTTCTGCGCATTACCGCGATGATGTGCACGGGCTCCTTGCGGCTTGTTACGGGATCACTGTGCAGGTATTTCTTAGTGGTGTCAGAGAGGGTGAAATCACGCCGTTGAGTGAGATCAATCCGTTTGTGCTGGGCACAGCTCAGGTAGTTCAGCGCGACGGTGACTAAGGTGAACATGATGACCTGAGCGATCACGCTGAGGCTGCGGCCTGCGCGGCTAACTGGCTTGGGTTTCGCCGCAGGGGTAGGGGGCGCCGCTGAGGTATCCGTGGCAGGTGTTGTGCTTTCAGGAGCGGTGGCGGGCTCTTGAGTGTCTCGTTCTTCAGAGGACATACGGGGAATGGTGGAAAAGGATGAAAATGGCTAGTTCTAGGATCTCCAGCGGCGGAAGTCCAAGGTGGTGTGCGTGAGGAATAGGAAAAACGCCGCCATGCTGAGGTAGAAGACAATGGGGCGGGTATCGACAAGCCCTTTGGCAAAATTATCAAGATGCTCCTTGATTGCAACATAGTGGAAAAGTGATGCCGCCTGGAAGCCATCGCCAGTGTAGTAGGGGATGAAGCCAAGGAAAAAGAGGAAAACTAACATCGCGATGGTGATGATGCCGGCGACGATTTGGCTTTTGGTTAGCGTGGATGCCAAGCAGCCCATAGCGATAAACATAC
>JBMYYO010000156.1:0-5641 GCA_049609505.1 Akkermansiaceae bacterium
GCTCGTTCATGCGATTCAATATGCTCCTAATCACAACCGTGTTGGATGGGTTGTCGGACATCTCATTTTGGGAATACTTGTTTCGATTTCATACTATTTCATCATGCAGGAATCGAAGTTGAAGGCGCGAGGTCCTGACTGGCGAGCTGCGGCATCTAATAGACATCTTCAATAATTGTGGCCGAACAAGGCGCTGCATCCGACTGCTAACCGTACACAGTCAGAGCGTAGTTTTAGAGAATGGATCGATTATTTGAAGGTCCACGGTTGACTGGGCAGCGGTTGAGCTGTACGTTGGGCTATAATAAAGAAGCTTGAAATTCCGTTGATTGCTGCTACCAAGTGCTCATGAGTATTTCAGAACTTAAAGAAGAACTGGGTCGTCTCGATCTAGACGAAAGGAGGCAGCTGACCGCCTATCTTGTAGGTCTCAGGCACAAGGAACTACAAGAATACCGGGAATCGCTAGCTTCTAAGATTGATGACAAATCACCGTCTAAGTGGGTCTCCTTTGAGGAATTCGACAAGCGCATTTCCGCCTAGAGATGGATTTCAAGCTATTCATCGCAGTGGACGTCCTCGAATTTATCGAGCGTTTGCCTCGTAAGACCCGATTAGGGCTGAGAGCTGGTATCGCAGAGATCGGCGAGAACCCTATTGGTTTGTCAGATGCCACTGAATACGATTCCCAGGGAAGAATGGTGGAGATCTCAATTGTGGGTGATTATGCTTTGATCTATTGGGTCGATTCAGCCGATCAGCATGTCAGGATTCTCGACATACATTCGGCTGACAGATAGCTGGCCCAACAAGGCGCTGCATCCGACCGCTAACCGTGCGCAGTCGAGGAGTGGTTTTAGAGGATGAAGCGGTGTTTGGTAGCTTGGCTGTTGACTAAGCGGTGGTTGAGCTATACGTTAAGCTATTATAATACGATCACTATGAAATCATAATCCAGAGAACTTTCTTTCGGCGATGTTGTGTTTTTCCCGCTCTATTTGTGGCGACTATATTTATACCTTGTTGGATATTCTACCTGCATTTTCGCCTTCCTGCGGAGAGCTTTGAGATGGGTATTGGTGTGGTTCAACCTTTCATCGTCAATTATTTGGCCCCTTCAGTATAGGTGCAAGCACGGCAGCTATGATGACTACAGGGCTGTATCTGTAGCTCCTGCGCTTGCAAGTATACTACTCCCGATAGCAGCAATGTTTCTTCCCTCGTCGCCATGGATCGGTGGACTTTTGCTTCTTTTATTCCTTATGATACTGGAGGCATCCATGTGGCGTCATATTGCTTCTTGCGTGAGTTCTTCGTCAACTGACAAGAATCTTGTGCTGTTTCCACAAGGAGCCGCATCTTTTGATTATATCTAACACCTATCCAAGCTAAAAAAATCACACTGATCGTCAGGCCAGTCACGTAGCGGGTGTAAACTTCTGTAGCAGCAATGCTAACAAGAACAAGGCAAGGCAGATGAGTGCGATACAGATGGAGTAGGTGGCGGCGAAGCAGGCGTCCAGGAGGCAGAAGCCGGCTAGTGCCATTGAGACAAAACGTGGTTTGGATTGTTTGAGGGCACGGAGGGCAAAGAAAATCCACGCGAGATAGAGGATGATGATAGCGCCATAAAAGAGCGGGGAACCGATAATTATAGCTCGGGGTGAAACCTCAGCGATGCCCATCCAATCAAGATTGATGACCTGCATGTAGGTGGTGGCTAGGCTGATAGCTGGTAGGAGTAGCAGTGCTGCACCTAGGAGGTTTCTCTTTGAAAAGGGAGTGTTGTTTGACTCCGTGGATGCTACCCATGAGAGTAAAAATGTGTAAGCTGCCACGGTGAGTGCCCACAGAACGATCCATGGCTTGAGCCAATACAGCTTGATTTCAAATGGGTTGTGACCCCAGAAGGAGGGGAGAATTACGTAGGCTAATGCAAATGCAAAGATGACGAGTAAGCCGCGGCATGATGCCATGAGCGTCAGTGCTAGCGGACGGTTTTTTTTATGCAAAAACGCATAGAGGACAATGCAGGTAGCTAGCAGTATCGTGGCACAGACTTGATGAAGTGGTATCAGCATGATGATGCGATCTGAAAATACGACATCGAGCATGCCCTGATTCCGGTATTCCCAGTTGCTAATGACCCAGGTAATGAGCAGATTGATTGATCCTAACAGGATGCCAAAAAGCAAAAACAACCCAGCAAAGATAGCCAGCTTGCCAGCAGATAGAATACCCTTGGGGATGGGTCTGTTAGACCGGTGGATTCTATCAAACTCCGCGTCCCGGCAGTCGCCTAGCCAGCAACCTCCTATGTAGAGAAGGCTGGCCGCCACGCAGGCGATGATTAGGACATAATAGTGGGCAGGATCAGAAGGGGCGCCAAGAGATGTGAAGCTGCGTAGTTCGCTGCTTAGCCAGAATACCACTAGCACATTGCTCCACACTGTGGGCAGGTTCGCCACGCGCCCCGTTGCTAATAAAGCACGGAATTTTTCACCGAAGGTGGCGTTTTCCATGGAGCGCGGGGAGCTGTGTTGTTAGAAACGAACCTCAAACCACACGCCTCCGTAAGCTGAGTCGTCACCAGGATCGCTATCGTCTAACAAAACAGAGCCACCGATGAATGGCGTAATGCTTACCGTTTCTGAGACGTGGTAAGTGAGAGACAGGCGTGCGTAGGCATCATTGGAGCCATCACGGCCGTAGTAGTTATCAACGAAGCTGACGCCCGTTTTCAGGGCAATAAAGGCATCATCGGAAAGCACCTTAGACCATTGGGTTTCCAAGTGTCCATACCAGCCGTCTGCGCCTGTATCATAGTAAGCGCCGATGGTGGCTGAGAAATCTCTGCTAGCACTCCACGTGGCAAAGGCACCGATGTCTGTGCCGTCTTGAAACACGGGCATCAGCGCGGATGTGGGTGTGTAGTTTCCGTAGGACTGATAAGTGGCGCTGAGTCCCACGGTCCACTGATCGCTTTTCTTAAAATGAAGGTATGCAAAAAACGCAGCCTCATCAAAGTTGCCATTGCCAGTCTCCGTGGCGTAGCGTGCGCCGATGTTGAGGAAGGTGTGATTGTTCAGCGCGATTTCACTTTCGATCTGGAAGTCGATGGTGCTGTTGGCTAACTGAAAACCACGGTAGGTGTATTCGCTGCGGTATCCGGTGACGGCTTCAAATCCAAGCTCGATGTCCTTCTCCACCTCGGCTTGGGCGGAGTAGCAGAGAGAGAGAGCACAAAGGCCTGAGAGGGTGAGGGAGGAGTTAGTTTTCATACTTGCTGGGCAATCTAATGTGATTTTGCAGTGAGGCAAGGATGATGTGGTTTTTACGAACTCAGCGTGCCTAAAGAGGCTACCATTTTTTCCAAACCTTCCTCCACTCGGCTGTGTGGGCATCCGTAGTTAAAACGAATATGACCTGGGGCACCAAAGTAGGCACCATCGGAAAGGTAGAGCCCTGCCTCTTTCTCAAAAAACTGAGCTGGGTTCTCCAGACCAAGCGCACGGCAATCGATCCATGCCAGATAGGTGGCTTCGATGTTGGGGATTTTACAGCCCGTCATCTGAGTGCGCACGACTTCGGTAACGGTATCGCGGTTCCTCGCCAGATAGGTGAGAAGCTCTTGCCGCCAGCTCTCGCCGTAGCGGTAGGCGGCTTCGGCCGTGTAGTAGGCGAGGCAATTGATCTCAGGAAGGATGTGCCCTCGTGCGGCATTGAATCTACGGCGCAGGGAATCGTCTTTGATCACGGCAAAGGCATAGCCCATGCCGGCAATGTTGTAGGTTTTACTTGGCGCAAGCAGCGTGATGATGCGCTTCTGTAATTGCTCCGGTAACCCTGCGGCGGAGATGTGGGGTGTTTTTTCCTCATCGAGGATAAGATCACAGTGAATCTCATCAGAGACGAGGATGAGATCGTGTCGCTCACAGAAAGCGGCGAGCTTGATAATCTCATCGAGGCTGAAAACTTTCCCCAGTGGGTTTTGCGGATTGCTGAGGAGGAAGATTTTGGTTTCCGGTGTCACCGCATTTTCCATCGCCTGCCAATCGAACTCCCACACGCCATTGTTAGAAACGTGAGGGACGCTGATGCATTCCATCCCCACATCGTGGTGCACACCGAGAAACGGCGGGTAGATGGGTGTGCAGGTCATCACGGCCTGATCTTTTCCCCCAAAGGCGCGAGCGATCAGTGACAGTGCGCAGACGAGTCCGCCGAGGTGGGTTATCTCGTTTTCTTGCACGGAGACGCCATGGCGCTGATCCATGTGCGCCACCAATGCCTCAATCAGCCCTTGATGGGGCTGTGCGTAGCCGAGCACACCGTGCGCTACACGCTCGCGCAGCACGTCTAACACCTCGGGCGGGGAGGTGAAGTCCATATCGGCTACCCAGTAAGGGTCAAGCTCAGGGAACTTATCCCACTTGAGTGAGCCAGTGCCACGGCGCGGGATGATCTGATCGAACACGCTCATGATTCCAAGAATGGTTTTCGAGATGAAGTGCGAAGTGAAGCGGAGAAAGGAATCAGGAATTCAGGCGATGTTAGAATAGCTCGCCGTCCTTGAAGAAGCGCTTCAGTTCAGCGGCTGCGGTGTCTTCGCCATCGGATGCGTGGCAAACGTTGATCATCATGTCTGTGCCAAAGTCACCACGGATGGTGCCTGCTTCCGCTTCCTTGGAGTTAGTAGGCCCAAGCAAATCGCGCACGCGGTTGATCACATCATCCCCCTCAAGGGCAAGTGCGACCACTGGGCGGCTGCTCATAAAGGCGGCAATCTCAGGGAAAAATGGTTTATCGGCAACGTGAGCGTAGTGCTCGGTGAGGATGGCATCATCAAGCTGCATCATCTTGATGCCGCGGATGCTAAAGCCCTCAGCCTCAAAGCGTGCTAGCACGGAGCCAACGTTTTTGTGTTCAACACAGTCAGGTTTGAAAAGAATTAATGTAGTAGCCATGCGCGGGCTGTATGCCCGACCCAGAGGTTTTGCAAGCCAGTATTCAGGGAAAGAAGCTAGCAGGGCGGTGAAGCTTGGAGTTTTTTGTTAATCCAGTCCCAAGCTATACAGCATATCTAGCAGTTTGCTCTTTAGTTTTTCTCCCTAAGCCACTGGGCATTGGGTGATCTGGTGGAAGAAGTCATTGCCCTTGTCATCAATGAGGATGAAGGCGGGGAAGTTCTCCACAGTGATTTTCCAGACGGCTTCCATGCCAAGCTCTGGGAAATCAACAACTTCTTGGCTTTTGATATGCTCCTTGGCAAGTAGGGCTGCGGGGCCACCAGCTGAGCCTAGGTAGAAACCGCCGTGTTTCTTGCAGGCATCAGTGACTTGTTGGGAGCGGTTCCCTTTAGCGAGCATAACCATGGAGGCACCGCCACTTTGGAAAATATCCACGTAGGGGTCCATGCGACCTGCTGTGGTGGGGCCGAACGAGCCGCTTGCCATGCCTTCGGGAGTCTTCGCTGGGCCTGCGTAGTAAACGGGGTAGTCCTTAAAGTAATCTGGAATGCCCTCGCCGTTTTCAAGTTTTTCCCGGATCTTGGCATGAGCGATATCGCGCGCAACAATGATGGTGCCACTCAGGGAGACTGCCGTGGTGACAGGGTATTTAGTCAAGGTGGCAAGGGTTT
>JBMYYO010000156.1:5651-7611 GCA_049609505.1 Akkermansiaceae bacterium
GTTGATCTCGACACCGGAGAACTTCCAGTCGCGGTATTTCTCAGGGATGAACTGGCCGGGGTTGGTTTCCAGCTTCTCCAAGAAGATCCCATCTTTGGTGATCTTGGCCTTGGCTTGGCGATCCGCAGAGCAGGAAACTCCTAGCCCGACGGGACACGACGCGCCGTGGCGGGGGAGGCGGATCACGCGGACATCGTGGGCGAAGTATTTGCCGCCAAACTGAGCACCGATACCGATCTTGCGAGCAGCTTCTAACAGCTGACCCTCAAGTTCAATGTCGCGGAAGGCGCGGCCGTGTTCGTTTCCAGAAGTCGGCAGCTCATCGTAGTAGCGAGTGGATGCCATTTTGACGGTTTTCAGACAGGTCTCAGCGGAAGTTCCACCAACCACAAAGGCTAGGTGATACGGTGGGCAGGCGGAGGTGCCGAGAGTTTTCATCTTCTCGATGGCGAACTCCATGAGCCGCTTTGGATTCAAGAGCGCTTTGGTTTCTTGATAGAGGAAGGTTTTGTTGGCTGAGCCGCCACCCTTGGTGATAAAGAGGAATTTGTATTCATCGCCCTCAGTGGCGTAGAGATCAATCTGTGCGGGCAGGTTCGTCTTTGTATTCACCTCATCATACATGGTGAGCGGGGAGACTTGCGAGTAGCGGAGGTTTTCCTCTTGGTAAGTCTTGTGGATGCCTAGTGAGATGGACTCTTCATCATTTCCCTCGGTCCAGACGCATTGGCCTTTTTTGCCCATAACAATCGCGGTGCCAGTGTCTTGGCAGCCGGGGAGGATGCCGTGGGCGGCTATTTCTGCGTTTTTTAGCAGCATGAGTGCTACCATGCGGTCGTTGTCCGTGGCCTCGGGGTCATCAAGGATGGAGGCAACTTGTTTTAAGTGGCTGGTGCGGAGTTTGAAAGAAACGGCCTTGATGGCTTCATTGGAAAGCATCGTTAAGGCTGCGCGGTCAATCTTGAGCACAGGCTTGCCTTCGAACTCGCTGACGGTGACGAAATCCTTGCTGATTTGTTCATATTCGGTGGTGTCTGGACCAAGAGGGAAGGCGGGCTGATAGTGAAATGGTGTGTCCATGTGAGTTTGAGGATAGTGACTGGTAAGTAAACGAATCTTGCTGCGCAGGAATAAAGGCTGTGGGGCGGCTGGACGCAACAGGAATTCAGTATTTGAGCTGATTTTAAGAAAAAATGCGGATTTTGGCAAAAATGTCTTGATTTATGGGCTGGGTCGAGTATCTCCGCGCTCCACAATTATGGCTAAGAAATCCTGGATCGCGCGCAATAAGCGCAAACAACAAACCGTCGCAAAGTACGCAGACCTTCGCAAGCAGCTCAAGGAAGAGAAAGACTACGTAGGTCTCTCCATGCTTCCTCGTGACTCAAGTGCTACTCGCGTAGTGAACCGCTGTGAATACACTGGCCGTCGTCATGGATTCCTCCGTCGCTTCAAGCTTTCACGTATTGCATTCCGTGAGCTTGCATCGCACGGTATGATCCCCGGCGTCACCAAGTCCAGCTGGTAATACTGCTTACTCTCATGCCCATGACACACACGGAAGTGTGGAGATGGCAGTGAGCGAGACGTGTTTCACAATTACGTGACACATTTTTTAGACGCAAGATGGTAGTTGATACTGTCTTGCGTCTTTGTTATTTCCCTTACGTATCCTGCTGCATGCGGGAACGATAGAACATGCCACTTTACGAATATATTTCTGAGCAGCCGGATGATCCGGAGGGGAGCTGCCGCATCTGCGCCAAGGGCTTTGAGCTGCGCAGACCGATCGACCGCGAACCGTTGAAAGTTTGCCCGCTCTGTAAGAACTCGGTGAAAAAGGTTATTAGCCGAGTAAATACACCCAAATATGCCAAACCATTATCAGTAGTTGATGCCAAGAAAGCTGGCTTTACCGTGCTCGAGAAACGGGATGAGGGGGTGTATGAAAGACAGTGAT
>JBMYYO010000157.1:0-7575 GCA_049609505.1 Akkermansiaceae bacterium
ACCCTCTTTTCAAATAAAATTAATCTTCCCCAGCTGGATAATGCCAGATCAGGCAGGGCTAAAACACACACGATACGGGATAGACGGATCAGCAGCTTTGCATTATGAAGCACGCACAACCTGATGAGCGACACCCCACCATCCCCTCCAGAAGAAAAAAACCACGCGGACACTGCACGTCTCCTTGCTGAGATAGAAGCAGCCCAGAAGCGTGTCTATGACATAGGGAGTGTGACACCTCTGGAGTCCCTGAGCACGATCAGTGCTGCGGATGTCTGGGTGAAACGTGAAGATGTGGGCCCGATTAAGGCCTACAAGTGGCGAGGTTCATATAATGCCATGGCTTCGCTCAGCGAGGAGCAGCGCGCCAAGGGCGTAGTAGCAGCCTCCGCGGGAAACCATGCGCAGGGGGTAGCCCTTGCGGCCCGATCCCTCGGCTGCAAAGCGGTGATCTACATGCCTCGTTCCACACCAGAGGTAAAACAAAACGAGGTGAAACGCTTCGGTGGAGACTCAGTGGAGATACGTCTTGTTGGCGATACTTATGATGACGCAGGATTAGCGGCTCACACCTACTGTGAAGCATCCAAGGGCGTTTACATTCATCCCTACGATGATGTAGTGGTGATGGGCGGGCAGGGCACGCTGGCGGCGGAGGTGATAGAGCAGAGTGATCAGGCATTTGACTACGCCTACGTGGCTATCGGCGGGGGCGGGCTTGCGGCATCAGTGGCGTGCAAACTCAAAGACCAATGGCCAAGTATCAAAGTTTACGGCGTGGAAGGTATTGAGCAAGCATCCATGCTGACTGCGATCCAAGAGGGAAAACCTACTCAACTAGACTACGTAGATGTTTTCTGTGATGGCACTGCTGTTCGCAAATCTGGCGCTGTGACGTTTCCCTATTGTAAAGACTTGCTGGACGGCGTCGTCACCGTGACCAATGATGAGGTATGTCACGCGATGCGGACTCTCTGGGAATCGCTCCGAGTGATCCCTGAGCCCAGTGGGGCGATGGGGCTAGCTGGCGTGCAGAAGCATATCCATTCAGGAAACATCCCGCTGGGCGCAAGAGTGCTCACTGTTATTAGTGGTGCTAATATGGACTTCGCCCAGCTTGGCGGCATAGCAACGCGAGCTGGTATTGGATCGAAACATCGCCGTTTCCTCCGGGTGCCGATCCCAGAAGGGCGGGGGACGCTTGTTGACTTTCTGGGGCAACTCCCAGAGGACATCAGTATTATTGATCTCCAATACGGCCGCATTGCCTCGGATACCCAGTTCCCGGTGTTGGGGCTGATCGGTTCCGAGTCCGACTACCAACAGCTCGATCAAACAGTGAGCAGCCGAGGTGAGAAAGCCAGTGATGTTTCCACTGATGAGGATGTGGGATACCGCATCATCAACTACGCGCCAGAGTTGTTCGAGAACGCTTTGTTTATCAACATTGAGTTCCCCGAGCGTGCGGGGGCGTTCTTGCAGTTCATGCAAGAGGTCAAGGACCTAGCGAGCCTGTGTTACTTTAACTACGCCTACTCAGGCGAGCGGGTGGGGCGTGCCTTGGTGGGGATGGAGTTCAGCTCAGAGGAGGATCAAAAATCCTGCCTTACACGCATCTTAGCTATGCAAGGTGACTGCATCCGAGCCGCCAGAGAGGTGAGTGATGAAACCTTCTACCGCTTAACGGGGGAGAAACGGGGTGGTGGGTCATAAGCCGCCGGTTTTCAGCGAGTGCGTGGTTTAAGCTGGTTTAATCGAATTTGAGCTTGCGTGACAGGTAAGTTGGCGTTACTCCCCCCTCCACATCAATCAATTCCTATGGGTAAGCAACATAATAAAGCCATCAAGCGCAGCCGCCGTAAGCAGTATCTCAAGCGTAAAAAAGAGCAGGTGAAGGCCAGCATCGTGCGCAAGGAATCCAAGCCAGCCAAAAAAGCTGCTGCTAAGAAAACTGCCGCCAAAAAAGCAGCCACCAAAAAGGTAGCAGCAAAGAAAACCGCCAAAAAAGCAGCCGCAAAGAAAACTGCCAAAAAAGCAGCCGCAAAGAAAACGGCTAAAAAAGCCGCCAAAAAGGCAGCTAAGAAAAAGGACGACGAGTAAAATTCTCCAATCAAAAATCCCCAAACTCAACCATTTTAATAAAAAGAGTCCACCGTTCGCGGTGGGCTCTTTTTGTGTGTAGCAACGGGCCTAAAGCCGAATGGCACCTTGAAAAGGTGGCATAATTCAACCAATACCGGAATACTACGGCTGAGTCTGGGGCGCTACCCCTTACTTATGCGGATGTTGCTTCAGCAGTTCGGCGGCGTTGAGGAGGTCGGGTTTTCCTTTCATGCTGGCGCGGATGGCTTTGACTTGCTCGGGCTTAACGACTCCGGCTTTGTTGCCAAAGGAGTTTCGCACATAGGTGAGCACGGCGGCTACTTCCTTGTCGTTGAGCAATCCCTCGAAGGGGGTCATCGAGCCATTGTATTTTTTGCCTTGAACCTCAATTTCACCATTCAGCCCCTTGAGGGTGAGCTTGATCATGCGATCGATGTCTTGGGTCGCCCACTTGGTGCCGGCGACTGGTGGGAACTGTGCTTCGGGTAAACCTTTACCATCCGCCTGGTGGCAGGTGGCGCAGTGGGCATCGCGGTGATAGACTTCTTTGCCGAGCTTGTAGAGCTCTCCTGCACCTGCTTGGCCAAGGAGGTTTGAGGGGACTTTGATTTTTTCTTTTTTCTCAATGGCGGAAGTGTTGTTGAGGCTGGAGCGAGCGACGTTGAGTGAGCCTTTCATCCAGTTATCGATGCCAGCTTTCTCTGCGAGGTCGAGAACGGCGAGGCCGTCGGTTTTATTGATCCATGAGGCGGCGGCGATGGCTTCTAGGCGGACGCGCCCGTGGCTGTCTTGGGCGGCCTTTTTAAGTAACTCTGGCTGGTTGGCGAGTTGGTGGCCATTGTAGCGCACGGCACGCACGGCTGCGGAGCGGACTTTGTGGTCTTTGGATTGGAGTAGCTGAGCAAGTAGCGATTGATCAATCTGATCATGCCCCCAGCTCACCCAGAGGGCTTCTAACAAGTGGTGCTCGTAGTTGGGGTCTGCTTTATCAAGGCCACTGGTCCATTGTTTGAGAGCGGCGAGCACTTGTTTGCTGTCTCTGCCACGGAGCTCGCGGCGTGTGCGATATCGGGTGCGGTCTTCGTAGATCTTGAGGTTTTCAAGGAGTGCTGCGATGGGTGCTCCTGCAATCTTGGCGGGTTTGACCAATGGGCGTGAGGGGTAGGTGATGCGGTAGATGCGGCCGTGAACGTGATCCCGATGTGGGTCGCGCGCGTTGTGCTGCATGTGGCCGATGAGGACGTTACTCCAGTCGATGACGTAGAGTGAACCGTCTGGGGCAAATTCAAGATCAACAGGGCGGAAGTTGCCTTCGGATGATTTGAGTAAATCGTGGCGGAAGGTTGTTTTGAAACCTGTGCCGTCTTCTTCGACTTTGTGCTGCTTGATGCCGAGGAAGCCGATGTTGTTACACAATAGAAGATCTCCTTGCACGTCCTCTGGGAAGTGGCGGCTGGAAACGAACTCGAGACCGGAAGTTGGGCGGACTTTGTTAGAGCTAATGAGATCGCGGGATGCGTTCATACCCTGACCATACATGGGCTTCACCGTGCCGGGCATCATCCAGTTCATGGTGGTTCCGGAGGTGTGGAGAAAGAAGTTTTGCCCCCACTTATCAAATGCCGTTCCCCATGGGTTTGGGATGTGAAGTTGGGCGGTGCGCTCAAGGTGGCGGCGCTTAGGATTGTAGCGGAAGAATCCGCCATTGGTGCCTCGTTGTGGTCCGTAAACGGTCTCTACATTGGAGTGGAGGAATACGCCCTCGCCCATGTAAATGGCACCGGAGGGGTCTGCGCAGAATGCTGAAATCGCATGGTGGGTATCGTGGTCATCAAAGCCACTGATGAGATATTCCATACCGTCAGCTTTGTCGTCGCCATTCTTATCTGTTAGGAGGATTAGGGAGTCAGCTTGGGAAACGTAAACACCTTCAGGAGCTAGCTCGAATCCGATGCTGAGGTGGAGCCCATCGTAGAAAACTGTGCGCTTGTCAGCACGGCCATCGTTGTTGGTGTCTTCAAAAATGATGAGCTTGTCCTTTGGCTTAGGGTCACCAGGTTTCCAGTGAGGGTAGGATGGCATACAGGCAACCCAGAGGCGGCCTTTGTTATCGAAGGACATTTGCACGGGGTTGGCAAGCTCTGGGAAACGTTGCTCATCGGCAAAAAGCTCGATCTTGTATCCATCCGGCACGGCAAGGTGCTTGAGGGTTTCTTTCCCAGTGAGGTAGCGGGCTTTTCCGTTTTTTCTAGAGGGTTTGTAGTTGGTTGGCACCTCTGGGAGCTTGGATGTTTTTGAGTCCGCGGTCTTGAGGCTTGAGCGTTTACCCTCGAGCGCACGCCAGATCGCCCAGTCGCGGTTGGCTGTCATTTCCTCTACTTTTTTGAGTTCGAAGGGGTAGTTTTTCGGTCCGTAAGGATTGTAGCGGCGACCGTAAACATGCACGCCGTTAGGGATTTTGAAGTGGTTATGCCACATCCAGTTTTTCTCTTTGACGGCGGAGTGGACAAGTTTCTGATGAGTGCGGTCAGGGGATGCCTTGCCGTAGAGATCGTCGGCGAGTCGCCCAGCAAGCCACTGGTAGGCCTTGCTATTGAGGAGTGCGCCGTCAATTGTTAGGGGCTCGGTTGCGGAATCAAAAACGGCCTTGGACGGGGAGAAAAGATCGATGAACATGATGCCGTTCTCTGCACAGACCTCTTTCATCGCTTGGGTGTAAAGCGCGAGATTGTGGTTCTGGGTTTCTCCCGTTGGGGTGTGGTGTGTGGCGGAGAGATTCTGAACTGCCGTGGGCGAAACGACAGCCAGCTGGGGGACGTGGACGCCGTTGTATTTTTGCGTCAGGGTGTGATCAATAAAGGCATCTAGCTCTTCTTTGAAGGTAGCTACGCCTGCCTCGCCTCGGAAGGAGGAATTGAATCCAAAAAACGCGATGATGGTATCTGGCTTCAGACGTGTTAGCCACTGATCGGGAGTTTCAAAATGCCCAGTTGCTCCAGATGTCCATGGGCCAGATTTGCCGGAGATATACTTGCGGTAGAACTTCTCACCACCAGGGAAAGCAAACTGCATTTTGCGCCCAGGGTGAGGGCGGAATGCTGGTGTATTCCCTTCATCCGCCATGTTGCGGATAAAGAGTTGGTTCTTTGGAAAACGAAGGTGAAGTTCGGTTTCAAAATGGCTGTATTTCATCATTCTGGATGCCAACCCAGATCCAATGATAGCTATTTTACCGTTTTTTTTTACTTTGAGCGCACTTGGTGCTTCACCAGCTTTGCGGTCTTCAACGGGGATAAAGCTGGCTGGCTTGAGACCTTTTTTGAAGGTGTTAAATCCGTAAAAGGT
The DNA here is from genome assembly GCA_049609505.1 of Akkermansiaceae bacterium. Taxonomy (GTDB): domain Bacteria; phylum Verrucomicrobiota; class Verrucomicrobiia; order Verrucomicrobiales; family Akkermansiaceae; genus Oceaniferula. The sequence goes on from JBMYYO010000157.1 coordinate 5,449, forward strand.
AGGCTGATAGGATTTCGGAATATCAACATTTGCCTTGGCTGGAACTTCAAGGCCAAGCCCCCAGAAGCAGGCGTTGGTGACAAGTCGGCGGAGGTTGGCATCATCAAGATCACTTGCCGCACCCATGGTGGTGGTGAAGATTTTGTTAGTTTTGCCAGCGGCATTTTTGTAGAGGCGAGTCCATGCCAGAGGCTGCATGGGGTTGTTCTTCTTGGCGACTGGTTTTGAGTCTGGCTGCAGTGTTTCTGTAACCTGCCCGCGCAGTAGGATGGTGACATCCTTGGGTGGGTTGGTGCCATACACATCGGTTTCTGCAAAGATAGTTCCCACACCGTTGAGGGTGGAGTGAGCTTTGTTTGCTTCTTCTATGATGCCACGGCAGCCTTCTTTTTTGTGGTGGCCATGGTGATTGACCCAAGTTTCACCAAGAACGTGCCGTCCAAAGCCTTTGTGCCAACCTGTGTCAGCACTTGCATTGAACGAATACTTAAACCACTTGCTGCCTTTTGGAAAATTGAAAGCGTGGGTGGAGGTGCGCAGGGCTACGATAGGAGTTCCCCGTAGAAGCGCGGCTTCAAACTTCTGCATGGTCGCGTCATTCCAATTGCGGAATCGGAGAGACATCAGGATGAGATCGGCAGAATCGAGTGCCTCTGGATGTGAGAGGCTCTTTTGGTTTTTAGGATCAACTTCACCTTTGCCGTTGAGAGAGAATAGCACGGTGCACTTGAATCCTTGGTGCTTGGAAAGCATCTGCGCCATCATTGGTAGCGCTTCTTCGGATCGATATTCCTCATCCCCAGAGAGAAGGACAATGTGCTTGCCTTTCCCCGGGCCGTTTCCTCCGGCGAATACTAAATGGTCAGCAGGCTGTGCCGCAGCGAGCGCACTGGCAGAAATGGCCAAGGCAGCGAGGGATGATGTTATTTTTTTCATAAGATTTGTGGAGATGATACGAGAGGTTTTGCGTGATTTTGCAAAAAACGATTACGTTCCGATGATCAAAATCTAAACTCCTTTGGCAACAGAAAATGTATCCGAATATCAACTTCTCTAACTTATGATACTTTTGATGAGAAACAAACGAGAATAGGGTTGCTATTTGAGCACTCGCTTCTCATGCTGCGCTTCATGCATCCAGACGTAGCGAAGCTAGTAGAGGCGGGACGAATCCCGCAAGCGGTAGGGGAACGATTATCCGAGATTTCACCAGGTTCATTTTGCACCCACAAAGCGTGGGGTGCAGGCAAGGTAGAAAGCTGGGATCTCCCACGTGGCAAAGTAGTTATCAACTTTGAGCGCCAGAGTAACCAAGAAATGGCACTCCAGTTTGCTATCCAAAAAACAGAGCCTCTGGATCCAGAGCACTTTAGCGCCAAAAAACTCGATAGCATCGATGAACTTCGCGATCTTGTGAAATCTGACCCTGCAGAACTCGTCAAACGTACTCTCGTCAGTAATGGCGGCAGCATGATGCTAGACCAGCTTGATCGCGAACTCTCCGGGAGTGTTGTGCCAGAAGAGGATTACAAGAAGTGGTGGGAACGCACTAAGAAAACTCTCCGCGAAAGTCACGTTTTTTCCGTCCCCAGCAAACGCACAGATCCCTTAGTTCTCAGAGGTGATGATCTCAGTCCAGCGGAGATGTTGGTTTCTGATTTTACTGGCAGCCGTGATCCTAAGGTAAAAATCAAAGCACTTGAGAACATTCGGAAAAATCTTAGCGTTTTCGATGATAATAAAGAAACAGCGCAATGCCTCGTTGATGAACTTAATGCGTTTTGCCTCAAAGGCCGCAAGCTTCATCTCAGCACGGTAATTGAGTTCCTCGTAGCCCGTGACGAGATTGTAGTTAATATCGATGGCATTGAGCTAGAAGATAGTGACATTCGCCTTGCCGATGTGATCAGCACGGAGACAGACCGCCTCACGGAGAGCCTCAAAGGTCGCTCGGCAGCCACACAACGTGCCCTGTTTGAAACCTTTCCAGATGCCTTCGGTGAAGACGGTTGGCAGGAGGAAATGCTCAAAATATTTGACGAGGTTGGCTCCCGTGGTGTGACCGAGATCGCTAAATATTTCATCGAGACCAATTCAGACGAGCCATTCCAAGATCACCTGAAAAAG
>JBMYYO010000158.1:0-7435 GCA_049609505.1 Akkermansiaceae bacterium
GTGTGATTTACTGCTCAAATCAGCACTCAAAAAGCTGGCAAAAATACGCACAGAGAGATCCCCTCAGAGCAAGCTAGAAACGCTGACAACTGCAAATTCACTAGCGCAACTTTCGCGCGCCTATGCTCAAGCGTATCGGAGCACAGGAGACACTAAGTTTCTAGACAAAGCGGTTTCCATTCTTGTGTTTATTAAAACCAAGATGACGTCTTTGGATGGGACGCTGCATCATTCCAGATTCAATGGTAAGCTAAGTGCTCAGAAAGCATTAGCCGCAGATTGTATGCAGGTTTGTGCAGCAGCACTTGATATTTACGAGTGTAGTATGGAGCCTGCGTGGTTACAGTATGCCACTTCGTTAGAAAAATTTACCATGGCTAACTACACCCACCGCGAGACCGGTTTGCTGGAGGAGTCTGCTGATCAGGTGGGCATTGTCGCACTAACTACGATCCAGTATTTAGACATTCTCCTCGAGGGGAGTTCTAATACACAAGCCTTGGCAATTGATAACTGCCATCGTCTTGCTGCCCATGGAGTAGGAGGTGGTGTGGGTGATCGTGCTAAAACATATGATGATGCTATCAGGAAAATTTCTCTCTCTCTTCCTCTGTCTGGAGTAGATTACTTATCTACCCGATTGAAGCTGCGCAGGAAGAAAGTTTACATCGCAGCATCCTCGGAGCACCCCATGCTTAATGCCGCTCTGGCGCAGCGATGTCACATTATTCCTGTGCAAAAAGAAACTACCTACCCGGGCTTAAAAGACGTCTCGCTCCTCACTTCTGGAAAAGTAATTGTCCAAGATAGTGGTGGAAAAGTGCTCGGGAATGCAGAAACCCCCGAGGCTCTAACATTACTGCTCTCCCAAGGTTAAAAATCTCTCTCGAAAATACCCCGCTGCCCCCATCGATACCTACGCTGCCCCATACCATAACTAATACTAAAACTAGCCCATTGCGAGGCAACTGCACTATGAAAATAATTAAAATATCCGCGGCAATTAGCTTATTCCTGGGTGGTGCTATTCACGCAGACACCATTACCTTAAATGACGGAAAACAATTCGAAGGGAAGGTTGTTTCCGAGGATCGGACACACTACACCTTCGCTGTACAATATACCAAAAACATCTCGGAAAAGCGTCGCATTGCCAAATCTGATGTTAAGAAGCTCGTCCTCTCAGCTCGCGATTCAGAAGCATTTGCAGAGGTGAACAAGCTTGTCCCCACTCCAGATCAACTCAAGGTCGCTGGTTACAATCAACGGATCAAGACTGCGAGAGAATTTCTAACCAAATATCCCAAGTCAACACATCTGAAGGAAGTGCTAGGTGTACTCTCCACCTTGCGCAAAGAGCAGGCAGTGGTCTCCGCAGGTGGCATGAAGCTTGATGGGAAACTTCTCTCCGCTTCCGATGTGAAGGCGAATGCTTATGATGTTCACGCGCGCCTCATTCTAGTGGATGTGCGCAAGCTCGCCACACAACGGCGTTTCCAGCCAGCTCTGCGCCGTTGGGAGAAACTACAAACCCAGTATGGGAATTCAGAAGCATACGTGAAGAGTTTACCTTTCGCCAAAAAGGTTCTTGCGAAGTTTCTTCTCGATACCAGTAAGCAGCTAGAGACTCTCGATGAGCGCACTGCTAAGAAAAAAGTGGGCATTGAATCATTAAATGAAAACGACCGCCGAAGAGCCGAGCAGGAGCTTACTAATCAGGAAAAACGTTACACCGCTCTGATTGATAAAGAGGAAAAGGAGCTAAAAACAAAATGGCTCACTGTAAATGCCTATAACAAACACTCGCTCGAATATAATAAGCGTAATGCAGAGGCAGAGATCAACCGGTTGGAGAACGTGAATGCTGATAAAATAACGCTGGCAGGGCCTTCCTACCGAGGAGCAGTAGCCGCCTTATCATCGAACGATCTCGAAGCCGCTGCCAAGCACATAGAGAAGCTCAAGTCTCTTCGGATTCCAACAGATTATTACACCCCATTTGAGGTAGAGCACGCTGAAAAAGTAGCCGCCGAGAAAGCCGCGAAGGAAAAAGCCGAACAGGAAAAGATGGCCGCTGAACAAGCCGCCCGAGAGGCTGCTGCTAAAAAAGCTAGAGAAGAAGCAGAAGCCAAGAAAAAGGGCAAAAAAGGAAAAGGCAAGGGCAAGAAAACCCCTCCCAAACCAAAGCCTCCCACTCCAGCTAAAACCCCCGCCTAAGCAGGCATGAGCTTGGCACAACTTTCAGTTACCCTCGTTTCTGTCAGCCTTTACCATTGAAAAATTCTTCAAGTGAAGGCAGGTTCCTGCCGACATGAATGCTCGCACCGCTAGCCAGGACCGCAAAACTGCGGAAACCTCCATCAGCCTGTCCGTCAATATCGATGGTACAGGTAAGACGGATATCACCACCGGGATTCCATTTTTTGATCACATGCTCACCTTGTTAGGGAAGCATTCGTTGATGGATCTCACCGTGAAAGCCGTGGGTGATATTGAGGTGGATGCACACCACACCATTGAGGACACAGGCATTGTGCTGGGAGATTGCTTACGCGAGGCCTTGGGGGATAAAAAAGGCATCCGCCGCTATGGCTCCGCTTACCTACCCATGGATGAAACACTCAGCCGCTGCGTCATCGATCTTAGTAACCGTCCTCACCTCGAGTTCCGCGCTCCCGTTTCCACCCCTGATGCGCCAAACATGCCCTTCACCTTGGTGGAGGAGTTCTTCCGCGCTGTGACAAACAATCTCCGCGCTAACATCCACGTAGAGTTACTGTATGGTCGCGATGGTCACCACATCGCCGAGTCCATGTTCAAAGGTCTCGCCCGCGCACTGCGTCAGGCCGCAGAGATTGATCCCCGTGAAACTGGAATCCCCAGCACCAAAGAAGCGTTGTGAACCCAGTAAAAGTTGGCATCGTTGATTACGGTCGCGGCAATATTCGCAGCGTAGAAAATGCCTTCCTCGCCATCGGCGCGGAAGCTGTGTTGATCCGTACACCGGAGGAAATGGAAACCATCACCCACCTCGTCGTGCCAGGGCAGGGGGAGTTTGGCGATTGCGCTGCTAACTTGAAAAAACAAGGTATGTTCGTCCCTATCCAACAATGGGCCGCCGATGATAAACCCTACCTCGGCATCTGCGTTGGCTACCAGCTGATTTTTGAAAACGGAGAGGAGTCCCCCGGTGCTGAAGGGCTTGGTATCATGCGCGGCACGGTGAAACGTTTCCCCGAGATCGGCTTGAAAATCCCGCACATGGGGTGGAACTCTATCACGCTAACTGATCCTAACCACACGATCTGGAACGGGATGCCAGAGGAACCATTTTTCTACTTCGTGCACTCCTACTACCCGGAGCCCACAGATCCCGCACACACTGCCGCCACCTGCGATTATGCCCTCCCATTCGCCGCTGCAGTCACCCGTGGTAATCTTGTAGCCACACAGTTTCACCCGGAGAAAAGCCAGCACAATGGCCTCCAGCTCCTGCGTAACTTCCTTGCACTCTAGTGTGATCACTGCCACCTGTTGTGGCAGACCCCTCGTGTAAAAAACGCCTACACTGACCCGTTTCCAATAAACCAACCGCCATGAAACCAAAGAGCATCCAAAAATACCGTGCTTTCCCTACCGTCGATCTTCCTGATCGTCAGTGGCCTAGCGCGTCGATTACCCACGCCCCGATCTGGACCAGCGTGGACCTCCGCGATGGTAATCAGGCCCTGCCTGTGCCAATGAACGTCGAAGAAAAAATCGAACTCTTTGCCCTCCTCGTAAAGATTGGTTTCAAAGAAATCGAAGTAGGTTTCCCATCGGCATCAGATACTGAGTTTAACTTCCTGCGCCGTCTCATTGATGAGGACCGCATCCCCGATGACGTCACCATCCAGGTGCTAGTGCAGACCCGTGAACACCTCATCCGTAGATCGTTTGATGCTATTAAGGGGGCAAAGCGCGCCATCGTTCATATCTATAACTCCACCTCGCCGCTGCAACGCCGCATTACCTTTAGCAATGCCTCGCGGGAATCCATTCGCCAGCTTGCTATCGACGGCGCACAGCTTGTCAAAGACCTCGTGCCAACCATCCCAGAAACGGAAGTGGTGCTGCAGTATTCACCCGAATCTTTCTCTGATACTGAGCTCGATTTTGCCCTCGATTGCTGCAATGCCGTCACCAACGTCTGGCAGCCAACACCCGAGAAACCGATGATTCTCAACCTGCCGGAAACCGTGCAGTGGTCCACGCCCAATGTGCATGCAGATATGATCGAATGGATGCACCGTAATCTTGATAAACGGGATGCCGTTATCATTTCACTGCACACTCACAATGATCGTGGCACCGGCACTGCTGCTACTGAGCTAGGCCTCATGGCCGGCGCCCAACGCGTCGAGGGCACACTCTTCGGCAACGGAGAACGCACCGGCAACCTCGACCTAGTCAACCTCGCGCTGAACATGAACCAGCACGGCATCGAGACAGGGCTGGACTTCTCAGACATTTCCACGATCCGTTCCGTCTATGAGCGCACCACCCGCATGACCGTCGGGGAGCGTCACCCCTACGCCGGGGAGTTAGTCTTTACCGCTTTCTCCGGTAGCCACCAGGATGCTATTAAGAAAGGTCTCGATGTGCGGACCAAGGAGGTAAAAGCCGATGCCGATACCGCATGGGGCGTACCTTATCTGACGATTGACCCGCAGGACATTGGCCGTTCTTATGAAGCGATCATCCGCATCAACTCCCAGTCAGGAAAAGGTGGCGTCGCCTACGTGCTGGATCGTGAACACGGGCTTGATTTGCCGAAAACCATGCACCCCGTCGTCGGTACTAGAATCTACGCCTTGGCTGATGAGCTGGGCCGTGAGCTATCTGCCGATGAGATCCACAATGCCTTCCAGAAGATGTTTGTAAACATCGACACTCCGCTTGCTTTGTTAGACTACGAGCTAGATCACCACGCTGGAGAATCCGGAGAGGTAGCCTGCCATGCGGAAGTGCGCATCCATGGAGAAACACGTAAGGTTTCCGGCCTTGGAAACGGCCCCATCAATGCCTTCGTGCACGCCCTTGAGCAAGCGGATCTGAAGAACTTTACCCTCACTGACTACCGTTCACACGCTATCAGTAAAGGCTCAGATTCAGACTCCGCCGCCTACATCCAGCTCCGCAGCAATGACACCGATGCCCTAGCATGGGGCTGTGGAATTAACCCATCCATCGAGATGGCTGGCCTGATGGCACTGGTAACTGCGGTAAACCTGTTAGAAAACTAAAAGACATGCTACGCTTCACCATCTTTGGCGTTCCCGTGGTTGTAGAACCATGGTTCTGGCTGACCACCGCTATGCTTGGCGGGGGAATCTCTGCCATGAATTCAAGCGACCCACAAGTTTACCTCTGGGTGTTCGTGTGGATGGTGATTTGCTTCATCTCAATCCTCGCACACGAGCTAGGCCACGCTCTAACAGGGATAAAATACGGAGGAGGAAAAACATGGATCAAGCTCTGGGCAATGGGCGGCCTCGCCTACAACCAAGGAGGAAGATTCACGAGAAACACACGCGCCCTGATGATCCTCGCAGGTCCCGGTGCGGGCTTTTGTATCTTTCTACTCACAGTCGCCTTCATGCACATCAAATGGCCCGATGGCGTTGGCCTGGAAATCCTATGGAAAACAATGATCCTCAACCAATCATGGGTTGAGGTGAGTGCTGCAGGACGTGCCGCAGCGCGTGCTGATTTGACGCTTGTTAGGATTCTGGAAACGATTGTCCGGATCAACCTCTGGTGGAGCATTATTAACCTCTTGCCCATCCATCCACTCGACGGTGGTCAGTTCGCCGAGTGCTTCATGCGTTCGAGGAAAAAACTGCACAAAATCGGCATGATCACAGGTGGCTGCATGGTGCTATTTGGCATCGCCACCCAGCATTATTTCATAGCAGTGTTGTTTGGTTTTCTAGCCTATCAAAACTACCAACAACACGAGCAAGCTCCTTATTGATACTGCGGCGACTGTAAGTGATAGCTGATAGCAGAGCTCGATAGAATCTACGATTGCTCCTAATATTAAGTTATGCTAACAATTCGTGCGTGAAGGAAGACTTGGATCAACTCAACGCCGAGGTGCGTGAGGGGGGACACCGTCCTACACCCTGTAAGGGAGTGATAGGCATCAGCTCAATGAGGATCGAGAAATTTAGATTGCTCGGTTTGCTCTTGTAGTTTGCTCTTTTTTCCGTTCCTATGAGTTTCTAGCAGACTTTGCTTTTGACGGCAGCTTTGATAAGCTGATCAGCGAAGCATCACTATTCAAATGAGCAATCCCCAATCAATCAGATATAAAGGGTTCAAATGACAGAAAAGGCCAGACAATACAGACCGTCGCATGTTCGACGGCTAGATACCCTTTCTAGAAATGAATGCGCAGCTCCAGACTGTGAAAGAGCTTTGGTTGCGCGTGATGGGGAAACCATTGTCAGTAAAATATGCCACATTGAAGCTGCCAGCGGAAAAGGCCCTAGATTCAATCCGAAAATGAGTGATGATGAAAGAAGGCACTACAATAATCTCATACTGTTGTGTGATGAGTGTCATGGAATCATCGATAACTTAGAAAATGAGCCTAACTATCCAGTTAAGTTGTTACGCGAATGGAAAAAGGAGCATGAATCAAAAGGGCTTACTTCCCTTAACACCAAAAAATCTCTTTTATTGGTAGCTATTAACGCCATCGCCTCATCATCGTTGGAAGATATCGCGGAAGCAGAAGAAACAAAATCCTCGGTTTTTGATATAGAGGGTAAAATAGCATACAATGATGTTGTTAGGAATAAGCCTCTGATTGATGAGTATAAGATATTTTACACCAAGATCGCTTCATTATACGGAGAATTGGAAAAGCAGGGCAGCTTCAAAAAGGAACGTTTGCTCAGGAACGTTAGGCGGCTGTATTTGAAAGTTAGAGGAAGCTATATTTCAGATGTAGACGATCCCACGGAGGCTATACAAAAGAATGCGGATAGTATAATCGAAGATATTGAGGAGGCGTTAGTTGCGTCTTGTTCTTCTGAGAATGCTCTGTATGATGAGGATGTGGCTTTTGGCGTATCCATTATCATGGTGGATGCATTTATGAGATGTAAGATTTTAGAAGAACCCCCCTTGTTATGATTGTAGGAAAAGACATACACCCAGAAAGAAAAATTTATTACTGGGGGGCATTGGTTCTCGAAGTGTTATCTTCAAGTAAGGAAGATCGTGTAAACAGTTTTACCGTATATGAGAATTTGAAATTAAACTACGATATTTCAGCCGATCTATTCTTACTGACTTTAGATTGGCTTTATCTTGTAGGTGCGATTGATGGTGAAAAAGGACGTATTCAAAAATGTTTTTAAAGAGCTTAAAAATTGAAGAGGGG
>JBMYYO010000159.1:0-7428 GCA_049609505.1 Akkermansiaceae bacterium
ACTTGGATCAACTCAGACCGATGATCGGTCTGAGATAGTTTCTCTGCGGTCGGCTGCATAGTCTCAGGGTATTTCGTCACCAAGATCATCAACGGCACGCTGGCGGAAAAATCATTTTTTTCTCCTTTGGAGGGTTTGGTGGCATCGGTAAAAAACTGTTTTTCATTTTTAAGATCCACCTGCTTCAACCATTTTTTCCAATCTCTCTGATCCCTGCGTTGCCCGTCGAATTGATGATGCGTGGCGAAGTGAGATCCGACCATTGAGTCCAACACGCTCTTCGCGATCTGCCCTAGACGAGCCCGAGTTTCACGAGCATTCATGATTCCTGGGTTCACTTTTCGCGTCAGTTTCTGGCTCGTTGTTAGACGCACTAACTCAGGAATGGCCGAAACCCCCTTCATGTAAATTTTGTAACGTGGGTGACCCGGCCCAACCTCTCTAACACGCACATCGCTGCCAGCAGACTGAAAAAGAAGCTCCTCGATTGAACCCGCAGCTGGGGGGGCTGCATTCGCGGTGAGACGAAGGTCATCAAGAAATTTCTGGGCGTAGTGCGCGGAGTATTGCTCTTTATCGGTTGAGAACAAACTTGGAAATTCCTTTCGCAATTCTTCTAACCTATTCAAGCAATGCTTGAGATCCGCCTCTGGCGTCAGCACTCGGTAATAGTAGTATCCATAGGTCGCACGCGCCAAGAGGAGCGATGGGTTTGGGTCATACTGTCGGGTCGGTTCTTGAGTGAAAAAACCATCTTTGTATTCCGATTTGTTATAGAGTCCATAGAGAGCCTTGGCTGTTTTCAAATCACCTCGGCGTGCGCACTGCACGGCGACCTCGAAAGTGGTCAAACTATTGGCGCGAAAACCATAGCCGCCAAGTGCTGGCTTCGGCGGTTTGGTTGTAAATCGCCTAGTCGCTGGCCGATGCTCCCGATCCGAATCACAAACCAGCTTGCTAAACCCGGCTAAAATGACGGGTTTTTTATCAACCTTATCTGGCAGTAAAAACCCAGCTTGATAGATGCCGGGATCGAGTGCGGTGGAGGAGTTGCCAACACAAGTCGTCCAGCCCGTGTTCCCCAATACCAGCTTGGCACCCTTGGGTGGGGTGGGAAGCTGGTAGCGGTCGGCCTGTTTCGCCAAAGCCGCAAAATCAGGCTCGGCCGAGAGTGCCGAGAGAGCAGTGAGAAAGCACAAGCAGGCAGAACGGAAAATCATAGCACCATCCTAACCCATCGCGGGCCTGTATCAAGCGATCATCACAGAAGTGCTCAAAACTCACAGCTTCCTGGAGTGCGCGCGAATGGGATCACATCGCGGATGTTTTTCATGCCGGTGGCGAACATGAGCATTCTTTCAAAACCCATGCCGAATCCGGCGTGTGGGCAGGTGCCGTATTTCCGCAGGTCGAGATACCATCCGTAGTCGGCTTCTGAGAGGTTGTGGGCTTTCATGTTGGCGGTGAGCACATCCATGCGCTCCTCACGCTGGGCACCGCCGATGATTTCGCCAATGCCGGGAACGAGGAGGTCCATGGCGGTGACGGTTTCGCGGCCTTCGGAGTCTGGCTCGTTGGTGCGCATGTAGAAGGGTTTCACGCTTTTGGGGTAGTTATAAACGGTGACCGGGCAATTAAAGTGTTCTTCTGTTAGGTAACGTTCGTGCTCGGACTGGAGGTTGACTCCCCATTCCACTGGGTAATCGAATTTCTTGCCTGACTTTTCCAAAATTTCAACTGCCTCGGTGTAGGAAACGCGCTGGAAGGGTTTTTCGGAAACGAATTTGAGTCTATCTAACAAACCTTTATCAACAAAACGGGCAAAGATGTCGAGGTCGCCTTCGTTGTTGTTGAGCGCGTCATCGACGAGGTATTTGGTAAACTGCTCGGCGAGGTCCATGTCGCCATCAAGATCGCAGAATGCCATTTCGGGCTCGATCATCCAGAACTCGGATGCGTGGCGTGTGGTGTTTGAGTTTTCCGCCCGGAAGGTAGGACCAAAGGTGTAAATGTTAGAGAGTGCTGTGGCAAATGCCTCCCCTTCTAACTGACCGCTAACGGTGAGGTAGGTGGGTTTTTCAAAGAAGTCATTCTCAAACTGCTGCGCCTCGGCTTTCGATGGATCGAGTGTAGTGACACGGAACATCTCGCCCGCACCCTCGCAGTCTGAGTCCGTGATGATGGGAGTATGGACGTAGGTGAAATCTCGTTCATCAAAAAACCGATGCACGGCCTGCGCCATACGGCTGCGCATACGGAAGACCGCGCCGTAGAGGTTAGCACGTGGACGAAGGTGGGCGATGGAGCGGAGGAACTCGGGGGTGTGGCCTTTTTTCTGCAACGGGTAATCTGCCGGTGCCTCGCCGATGAGTTTGATCTCTGTGGCGTGGACTTCCCATTTTTGGCCTTTGCCGGGAGATTCGATCAGAGCGCCCGTCACGCTGACCGATGCGCCAGTGGACATTTTAGCAACATCCGCGTAACCGGGGATACCTGCATCTGCAATGCACTGGATGTTGGCAAGGCATGAGCCGTCGTTCATTTCCAAAAAGGAAAACTCCTTGGAGTCCCGGCGAGTGCGGACCCAGCCGCTGATGGTGATGGTTTCCTGAGGCCCCTCGCTATTGAGGGCACGTTTGATGAGTGTTCGCATGGCGATGGTTTAAGGCAGAATTTAGAGGATGAACAGAATTTTTCACACTCAGCTACACGACACGCTACGGCACCCCGATCTAGCGGGAGCGCATCTTTTGCCACACTTCCCGCTGAAGTAGCAGTTCTCGGATTTTTTTCATCGGCAACCCTTGCTTGGCGATTTGATCAAGCCGCTGACAGTGCTCCTGATAGATGCGCCTTTCGTGTCGTGGTGCTTGGTAGGTTTTAGCGGGCAGCCCCAGACCAACAAAATGAGCCAAGTATCCTGCTATACCAAAGGGAGACAGTGGCGGCAGACAAGCGTCCGCAATGTTAGATGGCCCGTTTTCCGTGTAGAAATCTAACAACTCACACCAGTTGTCGGATGGAATTTCGTTTTGGCACTGCTGCCAGAATGGTGTTTCTAACCGATCATTGTATTTGTAGTGGATTGCTAAAAAATCCCGTATTTCCGCCCAAAGTCCCGTGGTGACTTTGTTGTAGAGATTTCGCATGGAGGGAGTAATGGTACATTGGGCATCATACAAACCATCGGCAAGCCATTGTGTTTGAAGGCAGGCGCACATAATCGCCGTAGCTTCTAGCGGCTCGACAAAGCCTGATGCATTACCGATGGCGACCACATTATGAGCCCACGCAGTCTCGCGCTGACCCGAAGTGAATTTCACTTCTCTCACTTCCTTCACCTGTGGATTTTTCTTCTGAAACTCCACCGCCGCATCGTCCGCTGAGAGGTGAGCTGAACTGTAAACATAACCTCGGTTAATCCGATCAGGGTGGTCAATACGCCATGCCCAACCAGCATTCATGGTTTCAGAAACGGTGAAGTTGAGAATCTCCTCGTTAGACTCACGTTGCCATCCACCCACGATCGCACGATCACAGTAGAGGGACTCTGCAAAAGAGGTGAATGGCACATCACAATGTTTCGAGATCAACTCCGCGCGGAAACCTGATGCATCAATCCATAAATCGGCAGAGTATCTATTGCCGGACTCCCCTAGGACGGATGTAACATTGCCTTCGGTGTCAGATTCAGCAGACTCTAGTTTGTCTTCTACAAAGTGGATGTTGGCTTTTTTACCTGCGGTAACAAGGGTCTCAATCAGCCGATGATTTTCAATATGCCACGCGACAAGTTTTCCAGGTGGAGGAATATTGGGCAGGTTGGTCGCCCGTATCGGTAGGGTTCGGTGCTGCATTAGTGACACTAACAAATCAGCGGCGCTATCTCCAGCTTGGTGATAAGAACCGGAGCCTCTTGGGAGATTCTTCAGAGATTTTACAAGAAAATCATCGGTAAATGGATAGAAGTAGGAGTTGTTTTTTCCCCACTGGAGTTCCACACCAAGTTTATAAACGGGATCGAGTGATTGGTAGGTCTCAGCTTCATCTAGCTTGAGGTAATTGTGGATAAAATCCACGACATAAGGAACCGTTCCCTCGCCCACACCAATGGTGCCGATCAGACTGCTGGAAACTACGGTGACTTCTAGGTCTGGGTTTCTTTTTTTAAGTCCAAGGGCAGCAATCAAGCCAGCACTTCCCGAGCCTAAAACTATAACGTTACTAATCATGTGCCAGTTTTGAAAACAAAACGACCTTCGCCAAGATGAAAAAGACCACTGCAGAAATTCTACAGTGGCCTGATAAAAGAAATGAAAGCGTTTGCTGTTTCCAGTGTCTATTTACGTCTTCTTGACAGGAGCATGAGGCCAGCCCCTAGAGCTCCCATCAAAGCTGATGACGGCTCAGGCACAGCGGTAATAATAATACCTGCCACACTCGTTCGTGCCGCAGCACCCGTCATAGAGCCTGGCTCTGTGCCACCTGTCGTAGGGTCCACGTATAAAGTATCCGAGGATAGCTGCATACTCACAGAAGTGGCACCTTGTCGGTAGTTGCTATTAGTCAAGGTGTCCAACAGAGTTCCTCCATTGCTGTCGCTGATCAGGCTGTCTCCAAACCAGTTCGTGCTGGTGTCACTCGCTTGCACAAGCTGCACCGTATAAGACGTTGCGCTATTAGCCGTTAGCCAGCCTGAAAGGCCAAAAATATCAATCGCTGTTGCGTTATCAATGTAGCCGTTTTCGATGTTGTTTGCGCTTCCACCATTCCATGCTCCACCGCCCCATGACATGGTAACACCGTCAGTGTTAATCCCGCCGTCACCGGACTCTACATCAACCCAGCTATTAATACCAAACTCACTGCCATCGTTCGCAGCTGGAGTGGTCGTGGCATTACGCATAAAGTTGACCGCAATAATCTGAGCCGCTTGCAAGGCTCCATGGCAAAGACCCATTACGGTCACTAGGAATATCGTTTTTTTCATAGTAGTATGTTTGGTTTAATAAATCACCTGATATACTCCTCTAATGTAGCGGTAATCGTCAAGGTAATAAACCAGATAATGTAGCCAGGGCGACCAAGCTAGGGAAAGCACGATATATAGTATGCATTAAGACTCATACGCTACATAATGTGGTCACATCATGGGCAATGCCTCGCAACCCTAACAAAATCGACTACAGCGGCGGTTTTCCCGACGGCTTTGAAGCCTTTGAAATCATCGAAGATCCGCGCACAGGACATCACAAAAAGCATCACTTTGGAGAGATACTATTCATGGCGGTGAGCGCCACGCTCTGCGGAATGAACAACTTCGACGAGATCGAAGACTTCTGCGAAAACCAGACCGAGTGGCTATCTAAATGGATCAGCCTGCCCAACGGAGTGCCTCATGCCCAAACCTTCCGAAACATCTTCACACTGATTTGCCCGAAGCGATTCAACGCGTGTCTGCGTGCCAACCTTGGAGAACTTTCCCCACGCCTCCGTGAGCAAATCATAGCACTGGACGGCAAAAGCCTGCGTGGAAGCCACACCCTGAAACAGGGACCTGTCCACGTTGTCAGCGCGTGGGCCACGGAGCAACGCCTGACCATCTACCAAGACCATGTAGAAGACAAAAAACAAGATCTCGGCCATGGGAACCCAGCGCGAGTTCGCTCGCAAAATCACCGCCAAAAAAGGTGACTATCTCTTTGCGCTCAAGGGCAACCAAGGCCGTCTCCACAAGGAGGCTATCAACCACTTTCACTTTGCGTTACGCCACCTGAGACTCAAAACAGCCAAGGGATGGAGCCTTCACCAAGACCACCAGCGAGGGCATGACCGCGACACACTCTGCAGCATCGTTGCTACAGATCGCCTTGACTGGATGGACTCCGAAATACGGGATCAACGGGAAGGTCTTCGAACACTTATTGTGGTTGAGAACGACTACTTTCCCTAGCTTGAGTGCCCTGGAGGGCTCTTGCTACTGTCTAGCAAGAGCCGTCTGAAGCTGGCTCATTTCTTCCATGACGTTCTCCTCAGTTGGGTTTTCGAGAGTGGCTGCTACTTGTTCTTTGACTGCTTCGCGGAAGTTTTTCCTTAGCCGTTGGATGGCTTTGTCACATGCTTCGACGGAGATCCCCAGCTCATCGGCTGCTTGCTGGTGTGTGGTGTTGACGCTAGTCTCAGGCTTGAGGAATCGACTTAATACATCAAAACGAGACTGCGCTTTCTCCGAGCTAGATGCCTCATGGCGCAAGGAATCAATCGCGAGATGGATGGTGCTGTGTGCCCAAGCACGCTCGAATTGGAGATCGGGCGAGTGGCTCGTCGTAGCGGGATCGATATTGAGCCATTCCTCAGCTTGCTCGGCGTCAAGCGACATCGCAGGCTTACCGCCGCCACGTTTCATAGCAGAGGCATGCACGTGCAGATCTTTCAGGTGGCGGGTAAATCCCGTGAGTAGAAAGGTGCGCATTTTCCCTTTGTTAGCATCGGCTTTTTGGAAGTAGGCAGAACTACCAATCGTTAGAAAAAAGCTCTGCACGGCATCCTCGGCATCGTGGGGAGATTTCCCACGGTGCCTCGCAAAAGCGTAGAGAGGATACCAATAGGTGGTGCAGAGCTCAGACATGGCTCGGTCCCGCACGTCGTCAGAACTGGCATTCCTGAGGGAAAGAACATCCGTCCAGCACGTCGTGGGAAACACCGCGTGTGTAGCGATGGCTCGGTTAGATTTCATAGGGGGTGTGTGATTGTCGGTTCATAGTTATTTTACACACTGGTTCCCCTTTGACAAGCCGATGGGGTAGTCGGCTGGTTAGAGCTGTTGCCTACCAAGCACTACCGCTGCCAGGATACCAGTAGGATGAGCCAAGCACACATGTTCCATCAGGGTTTTCTGCACCGTGCGTGCAGCCGCCTCCGCCCATGATATTGTCTGCGGTGTTGTAGAAGTGATCGAGCAAATCGCCTTTCACGTCGCCTGCGAGGATAAAGTGTTAGGTATCGATGACCGCTATAATCTCGTGCCGCAATGGGACGGCTACCGCGACGACGCAGCGATCTATCACTTCACCGGAGGAAATAAGCCGTGGCTCTGCCCCGAAACAAAAGAGGCATCGCTGTGGGAAGAGTATTCGATAACATGGGAGCAACTGTGTGATGGATAACCCAAAAGATCCCCGCTCGACAATTCAGCTGGCTGGTGTATCCCCCACCCATGCCAACGAAGAAATCTGCTAAAAAATCATCCGCCAAGTCCGCCAAAAAACAAGTCTGGGAAAAACCCATGCCCAAGGCGCAATTTGAATTCATGCGCGAGGTGCTCGCCGCCCCCAGCCCGATCGGCCTGGAGGCCGCTATGTCCTACGGCGTGCTGAAACCTTACTTCGAGAAATTCATCCCCAAATCCTGGGCCGTCCACCAGTTCAA
>JBMYYO010000160.1:0-7389 GCA_049609505.1 Akkermansiaceae bacterium
TGGCCGCTCAAATGGCAAATGTTGATTACCTCAGTCTCATCGGTGAGGCGTGTAATAAGAATCTCGATGCTTTTTCTAAACTTCTTGGCCTGCACAAAATCATGGCAGATGCCGGATGCGACGAGTGGGTCAGTGATATGGACCTTCTTCGCAAGGGATACGGCGATGCTGTTTTGGCTACTGTGGTTTCCAAATACAGCCCTGAAGAGTGCCGCGAGATATTGAATTGCGTCTATCAGCCAAAACCTCGCACTGCAGCTGCTGGTTAGAGTTTAGTTTTTTAGCGAACTCGGCGGTAGCGAAGGAGGCATCTATCAGTGCCTTTTGATGTGAGGTCGAGTAGTTCGAATTCCACGGAGTGGGGTAGAAACGGCGAGTCTGTTTCCCTTTCATCATGTGAGTTTTTACTGAGCACATCAGCGCACAGCTCCACCACGACTTCGCCACCTACGCGAATATCGTCCCATACAGCACTTTCGGCTAAAGAAGACTGTGCGGAGGCGTTTATTAAAACACGTGGCAGCTTATGAGAATCATGTTGCAAATCCTGAGTATTATGGTTCCTTGCGCGCGGAAAACAAGCACCTATCAATTTTATGAGCGATAACACAACAAGCACCCTAGACATCACTTGCTACTTAAAAACCTTCTGCGGATGGAGTGAAGGAGTGCGCTCAATCATGCGTAAGCACGGTCTGGAGTTCGAGGAGAAAGACATCATTGCTAATCCAGCTTTCCGCTGGGAAATGGAACAGAAAAGCGGCCAACCACTCAGCCCCTGCGTGCTAATCAACGACCACATGCTTGCCGATGTCTCAGGTGATGAGGTGGAGCAATACCTGCTAGAAAACTCTCTGGTGTCAGCCACAGATGCCGTGGCAGATGCCCCCACAGACTCAAGCTGCCCAGGGCATTAGCCTGAGTAGGATGAGGGCAAGATCCTCAGAAATTTTCCTTCAGCAGTATAAAAAACCCTAGGTGGAAATCACCTAGGGTTTTGTGTAGAATGATCTATTGGATAGCTTTCAGGCTATGCCTCTGCGCCATCGAGAATTTGGTTCAGCACGTATGGGAGGATGCCGCCTGAGAGGTAGTAATCGACCTCGGCTGGGGTATCGATGCGGACGACGAGGGCGACGTCGAAGGTTGTGCCATCGGATTGGGTCACGGTGAGGGTGGCGTCCTGCATTGGGGTGAGCTCGCCAGCGAGGCCAGTGATGCTGAAGGTGGCATCTGCGAGACCAGCTACGCGATCATACTCGGCTTTGTTTTTAAAGTTAAGAGGAAGCACGCCCATACCGATGAGATTAGAGCGGTGAATGCGCTCGAAGCTCTTGGTGATAACAGCGGAAACTCCTAACAAACGAGTGCCCTTAGCAGCCCAGTCGCGGGATGATCCCATGCCGTAGTCCTCGCCGCCGATGACGATGAGGTCGGTGCCGTCTGCCTTGTAGGCTTGGGCGGCATCGTAGATGAAGGCGGGTTTACCGTTGCCGACAGCGGCGATGTCTTTATCCGGTGCTGGCACATCCTGAGCTCCGTAGTATTGAGTGTAACCACCCTCGGTGCCTTCGCACATGAGGTTTTTAATGCGCACGTTGGCGAAGGTTCCACGGGTCATAACGCGGTCGTTTCCACGGCGAGAGCCAAAGGAGTTGAACTTGGCTTTTTCTACTCCGTTTTCGAGCAGATACTGACCGGCTGGCGAGGTTGGCACGATGGCACCCGCTGGGGAAATGTGGTCAGTGGTGACGGAATCCGCAAAGATACCGAGCGCACGTGCGTTGACCACATCCTTCGCCTCCGTGGCAGGTGTGCGTGAGAAACCATCGAAGAACGGTGGGTTCTGGATGTAAGTGGAGTCGTCCTCCCAAGCGTAAGTTGGGCCTGTGGGGGCTGCGATATCGACCCAGTTTTGGTTAGCGTTATCGAGATTGCTGTAGAGCTTGTTGAACACCTCGGGGACGAGGGCGGAGTCGATCACTTCCTTGAGCTCATCAGCACTTGGCCAGATGTCTTTGAGGTAAACAACATTGCCATCTTTGTCCGTGCCGATGGGGTCGTTAGCAAGGTCAAGATCCACTCTGCCTGCAATGGCGTAGGCTACAACGAGTGGGGGAGACATGAGGAAACTGGCGCGGACGGAGCCGTGCACGCGGGCCTCGAAGTTGCGGTTTCCAGAGAGCACGGAAGCGGTAACGAGATCGCCGTCCTTGATCGCGGTTTCAATCTCGGGTGCAAGCGGGCCGGAGTTTCCGATACAAGTGGTGCAACCGTATCCGACGGTTTGGAAGCCGAGGTGGTCGAGTTCCGTTTGCAGGTTGGTTGCGTTGAGATAATCGGTTACGACGCGGGAGCCGGGCCCGAGGGAAGTTTTAACGTAAGGAGCAACGGTCAGTCCGAGCGCGTTGGCTTTCTTCGCTACCAATCCAGCCGCGAGCATGACGCTTGGGTTTGAGGTGTTGGTGCAGGATGTGATCGCGGCGATCAGCACACTGCCGTGTGCGATTTGCGATTTGTAATTTGTGATTGGTGATTCCACATCACTACCCGTTTCATTAAGAAGCTCTTGCGCGGTGCTGGAAAAACCGGCGGGAGCGGCGAGCTCGAGTGGGATTGTTACGTTGCGGGTGTCCGCTGCGCGCTCGAATCCACCGTCGGCTACGCTTGCGGTGAAGAGATCGTTAAACTTAGAGCCGAGATCGGTGACATCGATGCGGTCTTGCGGGCGTTTCGGCCCAGAGACGGCGGGGACAACGCTTGCTAGGTCAAACTCCAGAGAAACGGAGTAGTCGATGTCGCCTTTGTTTGGAATGCCAAACATTTCCTGCGCCTTGAAGTAGTTTTCTACGGTGTCGCATGTTTCCTCGCTGCGACCCGTTCCTTTGAGGTAGGTGAGAGTTTCTTCGTCGATAGGGAAGAATCCCATGGTTGCGCCGTATTCAGGAGCCATGTTCGCGACGGTTGCGCGGTCAGGTAGGCTAAGTGCCTTAGCACCTGGGCCGTAAAATTCTACAAACTTACCAACAACACCGTGCTCACGGAGAAGCTGGGTGATGCTCAGTGTGAGGTCGGTAGCGGTGACACCCTCGGCAAGCTCGCCGTGGAGGTAAACGCCTACGACTTCTGGCACGAGGAAGGTGACTGGCTGGCCAAGCATCCCTGCCTCAGCTTCAATGCCGCCAACACCCCAGCCAACAACACCGAGACCGTTGATCATGGTGGTGTGGGAGTCGGTTCCGACGAGGGTATCTGGGTAGTAAGTTTCTTCTTTATCAAGCACGCCTTTGGCGAGGTATTCGAGGTTCACCTGATGAACGATACCGATGCCAGGAGGCACTACTCCGAAGGTTTCAAATGCCTGCTGACCCCACTTGAGGAACTGGTAGCGCTCTTTGTTGCGGATAAATTCGACTTGGAGGTTGCGGTCGAGCGCTAGCTGGGAGCCTGCAAAGTCAACTTGGACTGAGTGATCGATAACCAAATCCACTGGAACAAGTGGCTCAACAACAGAAGCATCTGCTCCGGCATCCGCAGCGGCATTGCGCATGGCGGCTAGATCAACCACGAGAGGCACGCCGGTGAAGTCCTGCAGAACGACGCGGGCAACGGTGAAGGGGACTTCGTAGTTTCCGGGGGATTTCGCATTCCAATTGGCGAGGTTTTTGATGTCTTCCTCGGTTACTTTTTTGCCGTCTAAATTACGCAGGAGTGATTCTAATACAATGCGTATAGAGATTGGTAAGCGAGAAACGTCTGCAATACCTTCTTCTTTAAGTGCGGGGAGTGAGTGAAGTTTGCCTTCGGCACCTGAGCCAGTTGTGAATGAGCGGATGGTGTTCATGTTGGATAGATAAAGTTAGGAGAAAATTCGAGAATAATTGGGAAGGAAAAATAGATGCCCGCATGATGGCAAGCGCGGGGATGCTAGTGGGGAATCCCCGCATGTCAAGCCATCGCGAGAAAATGTGGGATTGAATTTAGGCTGGGTTTGCGACAGCTTAAGTCTGGTTGTCCCTCGTAATACTATTCGACTTTGAGTGATTGGAGTTTCCACTCGTTGTCTTGCTGTTTCCAGATCAGGGTGGCTTTTCCAGACTCTGAGTGACTGCCGCCATCTTTGATTGAAACATGAACCTTTGCCGCTCCGGTAACGGTGATACTGTCGCCACTTGTTTCTATTTCCATATTGCTGATCTCAAGGCTGCTGGATGAGCAAACTTGAGTGAGAACAAGATGGGACTCAGTGGCCTCACTGGCTCCCATTTTTCGAGAGAGCATGGCGGTGCTGACCTCGGCGGTAAACGGACTGCCGATCAGCGAGGAAAACGTCTGATTTTTGCTGGCACGCTCCGTTTTGCCATCATCTGAGTGTATGGTCAGTGTCTGGATGAGTGCTTGGCTTTTTCTTTTGACCACTTGAGTGGGGGAATACCACCAAATGGAAAATGAAACGGCCACCACAAGGATGGCCGCTAGAATGATGAGAGGTTTCTTCATGGAGAGATCAATATCAGGGCTTGATGTAGGGGTTAGCGATTCCGACGGCGGTCATCGCGTGGCTTCGTGACGCGATTGCGAATGTCATCAGAGATATTGTTTGCGTTCATCCAGTTGGCAGCGGCATTGGCATCGTTCTCATGCCAATTCCGGAGAATGCGATCGTAGTAGCGGTTTTGAGTGCGCTCATCGGAAAGGGACGCAACCTGTGAAAGTGAAATGGCTGGGTTCCGGCGGGCTGTGTTCCAGATAAAGCTGTGCTGCACACGCTCGTAGCCTTCTTCATTAGAGAGGGTGCTTAGCCATGAGGCTGCTTTTTCTGCATCTTCACGGGCGTAAGTTCCAATGATTTCACCGGCGGCGGAGATTTTTTCTTTACCATTGAGGGCATTAGTCCAGCTGACGGCGGCATCAAGATCTTTGCGTGCCCATTGCTCAGCAACCTCGCCAACGGCACGAGCGCGTGTGGTTTCATCTGATAGAGAAGTTGCCCAAGTAGCTGTGCTTTCGGGGTCATTATTGGCTAAACGGCTGACCACGCGGACCGTGGCTCCGTTTCTTAGTCTTTCATCAGAAATCGTAGCCAGCCACGCCTTTGCTTCATCGCTTCCGCTTTCGACGATGCGCGGGATAATGGCTGAGAGAGCATCTCCGCGTTCACGGCTAAAGGGGAGAGTCAGCATGATTTCTGTTGCACGCGATGGATCGTTGGTTGCGACACCTTGGATGATGCCCACGAGCCATGGGTTGGCTCCTTCTCCCTCGTGCTTGCTTTTTGCCCAGCTGAGAGCGGCATCTGGATTGTCCGCTGACCAGCTAGCGAGAATTGTCTGGCGGGCAAATGATGTGCCTGTGTTTTTCTCGGCATAATCAAGGGCTGCAAGAGGATCTGCCTTGCCCCATGCATGGAGAAGCATGGCATACTCACTCATTCGTTCGCGTACTAAGCCAGAAGCTCGGAAATCGGCAACTACCTGCTCAAATTCATTGGGCCCGAGTCCGTCAATAAGTGATAGCAAATCGTTTGCGCGGGCAATGGGATCGTGATTTTTGGCAATGCTGGTAATTTCTAGTTTGGCGCGTTTGTTTCCAGAAGAAGAGCGGGAGGATGAGCTTCTAGAAGAGCGGGTATCATTACTTCTAGCAGATGATGTGGCGGATGATTTACGTGAACCGCGTGTACCATCGGTGCTTGCTGCTGATGGCTCGTTATCCGTAGAGGGTGTCATTTTTCCACCAATAATAAAGGCAGCGGCAAGAGTGATAAGCCAAGCGAAGGGAATAATAAGACGTTTCATATGTGTTTAGTAGCGTTAGCAAATGAGATACTTGCTTTGATTTTATCAAAAGTCATGTTTTTTGTCATTAATAGTGGGTCAAAGGTTGCCAAACTGCTGGTCACAGGCTAAGGGATGGGCATGAGCATGCTTATTAAAGATTCGGCCGTAATGGCAAAGACCCGTGAACTCTGTGAAACTATTTCTCAGGACATCGAATTTCTCGCCCTTCAGGGACAAGTAGAACGCTTTCTTGAAGATGACTCAGCCAAACTTCAGTATCAATCCGTGCACGAACGCGGTGAGGAGCTGCACCAGAAACAACATGCTGGCGTGGAACTCAGCGAGCGTGAAATCAAGGAGTTTGAAGAAGCTCGTGGTCAGCTGTTAGATAATGAAGTTGCCCGTGAATTTATGGAGGCTCAGCAAAGCTTACAATCACTGCAGCAGACTATCGGTAAGTATGTGGGTATGACAATGGAGTTGGGTCGAGTGCCTGAACCTGAGGATATGCAAAGCAACGACGGAGGTGGTTGCTGTGGTGGTGGCTGCGGCTGCGACTAATGGAGTTCTTAAAAACGCCTTGATTCCAGCTTAGCCATGAATGCCAGAGAGGAAAAACGCGCTGCTTTCAATGAGCAGATGAATGCGTGGGTCTCCCGTCAAGGGCTCTGGTTTCAACTTCGGCACGCTGCCGATGGCCAGTCATTGGTTGCGCGGCTATCTAGGATCGCAATACGTTTAGGGATTCTCCTTTTGATCGTCTTGGTAGTTGGCTGGTTCTATCTAACTAAGCGAGTAGAGTGGAGCAGTTTCCACTCTAATGTAGAGGAGTCCCTTCAAGGAAATCTCAATGCTGAGAGCATCAATGTGGGGAGTATTAAAAAATCCCGAGACCTACTTGTGATCGCCAAGATTGATGCTGTGGGGGGTGAGAATGCATTTTTCAGCAAACTGAAAGCCCGAGTGGTTAGGCTCGATATGGGTGTGACGAATGGTGTGTTCACACAGTGGGACGCAGGTAATATTTCTGCCGAATCTTTGCAGTTAACCATCAATGCCGGAGCTAGCAATGACGAGAAAGCAGCGGCAATGTTTGACTCTGTGTTCAAAGGGACTGGTGATCTTAAATTTGACCTAATTGAATCAAATTCCACGAACGTAAAGTGGGGATACACAGAAAGTTCATTTGGTGAAATCCGTGATAGCCACATGAGCGCAGCCAAGTCAGGTGACAGCTGGCGGTTGGATTTTACTGGCGGGTATTTTACTCAAAACTGGTTGAAAAACCTTCCTATCAAAAGGCTGTCGTGTCTGGTGGATAAGTCTGGGGTTACCGTAGAACGGGCAGAATTTGCTGTGGGTGATGGAGTAGTTACTTTTTCTGGGAAATTTGGAAGCGGTGGACAACCAGAGTTCGCTGGTGAGCTTAACATAGAGTCAGTGCCTGTTAGCGGTATTCTGCCAGCAATTTATCACGACTGGGTTAGCGGCTCTATTTCCGCAACGGGCAGAATTGGAGGCTCGACCAATACTCAAGAGGGGGTTGTGACGGATCTCAAGGTGACTCTAAAAGAGGGCGATCACTTGATTTTGCGAGATAACTTTCCTG
>JBMYYO010000161.1:0-7337 GCA_049609505.1 Akkermansiaceae bacterium
GCCCCCGGTTTGGATTTGTTAGGAGACGCTGTTTGGCATGACTTTGGTTAAAAGCATGGACAGCACAATGAAACGGGCTGCAAGCCCGCGCTCCTTGACGCGACTCCCATCCTGCTACTTCAGCCCTTTGATCCACTTCACAAGCTTCTCCGTGTCTTCTTTGCTAAAGGATTCTGATAGCGTTTGCGGCATGATCGGTTGAAAACCATCTGGGTATTCGGCGGCTGGATTGAGGATGGCTCGGCGGATGTAATCTTCATCCACGGTCACTTCTAACTGTTTTCCGCCACGATGAATTTTCTGTTTCTTACCAAGCATCCCCTTGAAGGTGGGACCGACGAGTTTTTTCCCATCGGTGCTATGACAGGATGCGCAGAAGGTTTTATGAAGCACTTCTACACGACTCAATTTTTCTTCCTCAACACCGCCTAACACAATGGCATCGCCTGGCTTGGGAAGCACCTTGCCGGGTTTCCCTTTGGGAACCTCATTCATGTTATACCAGCACTCACCAGAGAATACTGGCTTCCCTGCTTCGCTCATCAACTCACGATGGACGAGAATGTGATAGAGATAGGCTGGTTTCATGTTAGGGATTTGCAGAAACACACGTTTACGATCAGCGGAGACCGAAACTGCGGTTGGCGTGACAGTATGCTGATCGATTTTTGGACCACCGTATTTCGCGGTTGGTTTATAGGTCCAAGCATCCACTTTCCAGTAGCCAGCATCCCAGCCTTGCCCCTTGGCGAGCGGCTCAGTGAATTCGATTTCCAAACCATCACTCATGGCGCGCACTGCGAGCATTTCAAAGGGAACTTGCTTACCATACTTAATCCGCAAGAGACCGTGCCGCTGGCTGTTCCCCCAGTTTCCACGATGTCCCGCAACCCCAGCGTAGAGGTTGCCATCCGGCCCCCATGCCAGTCTGTTAATGCCACCGCGCAACTTCTGCGCATGGCGGAACAGCGCACCCTGTAACTGCCCGTTGACCTCCTCCATAAAGACCCGCTTGAGCCCACCATGATGGATGTCGCCGTGGAGGATTTGCCCCTGATAGATTCCAGATGTCACCTCTAACGGCTCGGTCGGAGAGTTGCCAATTTCGTTTTGCGGCTGCCACACGACTGGCAGACTAACTGGCCGGTCCGCCCACGGGTGTAGCGGGGTGTATTTGTTGTTAAAAAACTTCCCTGCGCGGATGTGCATCAGCTTCGAGGCAGGAAGGTAGTCGCCTTGGTTATCATTCACTAGAATATGCCCCTTTGAGGTAATAGTAATCCCGTTAGGCGTGCGCAGCCCTGCGGAAATGATTTCATATTTTCCCGTATCTGGATCTACCGCAATGCAGGTTCCTCGGTCTTTTTGCTGCGGCTTAGTCGTCGCCCCACCAGGGTTAATCGCAACGGCGAGATTGAGGTAAAATTTCCCCTTATAATACACGGGGCCGAAGGTGAATTCGTGAAAGTTCCCACTCACGTCCCAAGCGTTGCAAACACATCGGTAGGTATCGCACACACCATCCTTATCGCTATCAATCAACTCAGTGAGTTCCTGCTTCTGGCAGACAAAAACGCGATCATTAACGATGCAAACTCCAAGCGGCTCGGCGAGGCCAGAGGCGAATTGTTTGACCCGCATTTTTTTAGGATCGCCGCCGTATCCTTTGATAAAATACACACCGCCTTCAGCCGTCCATGAGCTCACCACCATGGTTCCGTTAGAGAGGAAACCCATGCCACCCACCTTGATGTCCAGTCCTGGTATCGAGAGATCCGTTACCTCCATCGCCGGGTGAGGCGCGTCGAGTTTTTTCTGGAATCCAGGAGCGCCACTGAATGGCTTGATTTGTTTGTAGAGAGTTATTCCCTGAGTGTCACCTTCAAGGCGCAACCCCGTGGTGTCCAACACTGCATTATCGGCGGCTTTATGCGCCCGTAATCTAATCTTATGACGGCCTGCTTGGAGGTGCAGTTTGCCAATTTTCATCGGCACAAAAGTATCCCAATTTTTGGTTTTTTTTGTAGTAAATGGTAACCGTTGCTCACCACATTCCAGTGTGAGTTCGCTGCCGGATTTTCTTCCGTGCGCATAGTTGATACTTACATCGAGGTGAGTTTCCTTCTTCACTTCGATCGTCCAATAAGGTGACGACTCCGTGGAGTGCCAGAAGCGCAACAGGTGTCGGTCAATTGTTAAGTTTCCATTTCCTTGCGGGCCATCAATAGAGGCATCACGCGGGTAAAGGATGAACTCACCAGCGGTGGTGAGCAGACTGGAAACGATGAGAAGAAAAACAGGAAGAAGTTTCATTGTTTGGCAAATTGGTTAGGGTAAAAAAGCAGAGTGTTTTAGCGCAGTTTGGCGGAAATCGTTTTGGTAACAGGCTTGCCCTCGTTGGCTTTCAAAACGACTGAACCGCCAGCGTTTTCGGACCACTTAGGGCCATCTGGCAGATGCACGGACAACTCCCCCCCCTCGGCCATACCAGAAACGGTGAGTTTGCGGAACAATGTGCCGTTTTTCACCGTGGATACATCTTCAAGAGCGGCTAGAGGTTTGCCGCCAGCATCACGGAAAACAAACTGTAAGGTCACCAAGTCATCTTTGCCAATTTTGTGACCGAGGTAATGAAGGGTGGCCGTTTCATCGGAGAAAGAATACTGCTGCTTGGCTTCCTCCTTGGAAAAAAAATACGTCTGCCCATTCATCGTTGGTTGTGGGCCATGCCGACCAGTGAACACCGCACCGTCCAGCTTAAACGGCTTCTTCGGATCAGAAGGTTTCCATGCTGCAATCAGGCCACCCCGCCAAGTATCATAGGCCACCGCCAGATCAGCACTTAATTGGATAGCGAGACAACGCGGGCGTTTGTTCAGCACACAGCGCAGCACCTTAGGCGAACCTTGTTGTTGGATTTTTTTCACATCGTCAGCCAAGCCTTCGGCCGAAACGAACGAGGATAAGCTAATCTGGATAGCGGCAACGGCAAGGTAAATGGGTAGTTGTTTCATAACAAAGTCTTGGCGTGAGTGTGGATAAATCCCAGAGCAAGACAATGGCATTTTTTCACCTCCCAAAAGTTACGTAACACCTCACCCAAAGGTTACTCATTTTCAATGGATAAAAACACCGCCAAAGTCTTGACCCCTAGGCATTCCTTGTTACATTGCGCCTCCTTTTTTCTGGTGGATCGTTATCTCACGCAGATGAAAAATCTACCCACCTAACAAAAACACAAAGACACCATACTCATGGCTACTAAAAAAAAGGCCGCCAAAAAGGCCACCAAGAAAACTGCCCGCAAGGCAGCCGCACGCAAGACAACTAAGTCTGCAAAGAAAAATGTTTACTTCTTCGGAGGTGGCAAAGCCGACGGCAACGGCACTCAGAAAAACCTCCTCGGAGGCAAAGGCGCCAACCTCGCCGAAATGGGCCTGATCGGGATTCCTGTTCCCGCCGGCTTCACCATCACCACCGAGGTCTGCACCTACTACTACGATCACAAGAAGACCTACCCCAAGACCCTCAACGCAGAGATCGAAGCCAATATCGCCAAGGTTGAAAAAGCCATGGGCAAAAAGTTCGGCGACCTCGAGAACCCACTGCTCCTCTCCGTCCGCTCCGGTGCTCGTGAATCCATGCCCGGCATGATGGACACCATCCTTAACCTCGGCATCAACGACCAAGTGGTCGAGGCACTCGCCAAGAAAACTGGCAACGCCAAATTCGCTTGGGACTCCTACCGTCGTTTCCTCCAGATGTATGGCAGCGTTGTCATGGAAGTAGAAGCCGAAGCTGGCGAACACCACGATCCCTACGAGGTCATCCTCGATAAAGCCAAGGCCAAAGCCAAAGTCAAAGACGACTCCGGCCTCTCTGCAAAGCAGCTCCAAGAAGTTGTTGCCGAGTTCAAAGCACTCATCAAGAAACGCTCCGGTAAAAACTTCCCTGAGGACCCACGCGATCAGCTCATCGGAGCCGTCAACGCCGTGTTCAACTCATGGAACAACGACCGCGCCATCGTTTACCGCCAGAAATACGGCATCCCAGCCGCATGGGGCACCGCTGTTAACGTTCAGGCCATGGTCTTCGGTAACACAGGTAAAACATCCGGCACCGGCGTTGCCTTCACACGTGACCCCGCCACCGGCGAAAACGTCTTCTACGGTGAGTATCTCATCGATGCCCAGGGCGAGGATGTCGTCGCAGGTGTCCGCACACCCAAGCCAATCGCCAAGATGGCCAAGGACCTTCCTAAGTCTCACAAAGAGCTTCTGAAAATCCGCACCAAACTTGAGAAACACTTCCGCGATGTGCAGGACGTTGAGTTCACCATCGAAGAAGGAAAACTCTGGATGCTCCAGACCCGTAACGGCAAACGCACCGGTTTCGCCGCCGTCAACATCGCCCTCGACATGGTCAAGGAGCGCCTCATCAAAAAAGAAGAAGCCATCCTCCGCATCCCTGCCGATGACCTCGGTCACCTCCTTGCTCCCATCTTTGACGCGAAAGCTGAGAAGGCTGCCAAGAAAGTGGGCAGTGGACTTCCTGCCGGCCCTGGTGCCGCTTCTGGAAAGATTTACTTCAGCTGGGAAGACTCGGTCAAAGCCGCTGAAAAGGGAGAGAATGTCATCCTCGTTCGTCAGGCCACTTCTCCGGAAGACCTCCGCGGCATGATCGCTGCTGACGGAATTCTTACCACCGAAGGTGGAGCCTCCTCACACGCCGCTCTTGTTGCCCGTCAGATGGGTAAGGTCTGCGTTTGTGGTGCTCACGGAATGAGCATTGACTACAATAAGAAGACCCTCAGCGGAAACGGCGTTGTTCTTAAAGAGGGCGATGAGCTTTCTCTGAACGGATTCGTTGGAAACGTTTACAAAGGTAGCATCAAGTCCTCCCCATCCCAGGTTATCCAGGGACTCATCGAGGGAAAAGCTGCCGCCAAACGCTCCGAGACCTACAAGAAATTCATGGAGCTCATGAAGTGGACAGACAAACTCCGCAAAGTAGGCGTCCGCACGAACTCCGATACCCCAGAGCAGGTAGAGCAAGCCATCAAGTTCGGTGCCGAAGGCATCGGCCTCACCCGCGCCGAGCACATGTTCTTCGAAGGCAACCGCATCGACTCCGTCCGTGAGATGATCCTCGCTGACGACGACGCAGGCCGCGCCAAGGCACTCAAGAAGATCAAGGTCTTCATGAAAAAAGACTTCAAGGGCATCTTCAAGTCCCTCGACGGTCGCCCAGCTACCATCCGCTTGTTAGATCCACCACTGCACGAGTTCATCGGCACCATGGATACCGCCCAGAAGAAGGACCTCTCCAAGAAGATTGGCATGAGTGCTGCCGCCATCACCAAGCGCATCCACGCGCTGCACGAGGAAAACCCGATGCTTGGTCACCGTGGTTGCCGTCTCGGTATTAGCTACCCAGCCGTCACCGCCACCCAGGTAGAAGCCATCCTCGAAGCCGCCGCTGAAGTGCAGGCAAAAGGAACCAAAGTTCTCCCCGAGATCATGGTCCCACTCGTATCCTACGCCCGTGAGCTTGAGCTCCAGAAGCAGGTCATCGATGAAACTGCCGATTCTGTCCGTAAGAAGCTCGGCCTCAAGAAGAGCCAGCTGAAGTACACCGTCGGAACCATGATGGAAATCCCACGCGCTTGTCTCACCGCTGACGAAGTGGCCGAGCACGCTGAGTTCTTCTCATTCGGAACCAATGACCTCACCCAAACAGGCCTCGGCCTTTCCCGTGACGACTCCTCCAGCTTCCTGCAAACCTACCAGGATGCAGAGGTCCTCAACAATAACCCATTCGCAGGTCTTGACCAAGACGGCGTTGGCAAACTTGTTGAAATGGGTGTCAAAGGCGGTCGTAAGACCAAGAAGAAACTCAAGATCGGCATCTGCGGCGAGCACGGCGGAGATCCTGATTCCGTCAAATTCTTCTGCCGCACCGGCCTCGACTACGTAAGCTGCTCCCCCTTCCGCATCCCCGTAGCCCGCCTAGCAGCCGCCCAAGCCACCCTCGAAGCCAAAGGCCTCGCTCGTGGCGAAGTGAGCTAATGGCAAGGTCGTTTTGATAAAACGACCACCAAGCTAACAAACCAATCACAAGCCCCGATCAGGAAACTGATCGGGGCTTTTTTATGTTTGTGCATAATATTTATAGTATTCAAAATTAGACGCTATTCTCTAATGATTATACCACTGTTCTGGAGACCATTGAATATCACACATGGATAGAAAGCCTCGAATTCTAAAGCCATGGACAAGCCATCTACCGCACAAAACGAACTCATTATCTACAACACCCCTGAGTCAATCCACTCTCTATAGCCACCACAACCAGAGACATCTGGTGTTTCTTGTCAAAAAAAACTCATATTTCTATTCGACACCACACTGTGCAATATGCCATTGATTTCGGGTAATTGTAATTATTGAACTACTATGAAACGTTTTCTTAATATTGTTCCCGCACTGATTTTAGCAGGCTCTCACTCTGCCTCGGCAGCAATCGTCGCCACCTCGGATGATTTTGACACTGGCATTACCGCCAACGGCACCTGGCTCGATGTCGGCACTGTTGCGCATGGAGGGATCAACCACGATGGCACTTCTACATTTGATTTAGGTTTATCAGGAGGTGACTTTTTAGCACAAGATGGTGGTCTGCGCATGAACAGCATCGACGCCACCCAGCAAAATGAAGCCATAGGGCTCACCATCGGCGGAACGATGTCCACAGGCGAGATCATCACCTTCAGCTACGGGCTTTATAACGACAACTCAAGTTTCAACAGCACCATCGCCCTGCTCTACAATTTAACGGATGCCGTTGTCATTGCCTCAAATGGCCCAGATACCGTCAACGGCAGCGCTACTGCCGACCCTAAGGATCTAAGCTTTAACTACACGGCACTGGCTTCGGACGATGGAGACACGCTACAAATCCGCTTTGTGGAAAACAATAATAACGTGGCTCGAGACACATTCATCGACAACTACTCAGTCACCAGCGTGCCTGAACCATCAAGCTCCGCCTTAGTCGGGATTGCCGGAATGGCCATGCTGCTGAGACGAAGGAAGTAACTGACCACTTCTTTCAATCAACACTCGTGTCCGCCCAGTATGTCCCTCTGTGCGGTTTTATAGCCGGGAGCACCTCAAAGCTCTCAACAACACCCCTTTCGCAAGCCTCCGCCAAGACGGCGTTAGCAAACTTGTTGAAATGGGTGTCAAAGGTGGTCGTAAAGCCAAGAAAAAACTCAAGACCAGCATCTGCGGCGAGCACGGCGGAGATCCTGATTCCGTCAAATTCTTCTGCCGCAC
>JBMYYO010000162.1:0-7314 GCA_049609505.1 Akkermansiaceae bacterium
CGAGGCACCGCCGAGAGCCAGTAAACCGCTGGACGGCTCCGGCACGGCATTCACTTCGAATGTGATGTTGTCTGCATAAACATCTGCACCACCGCCTGTTGTGTTGGTCGCTGGATCTTGATCGATAATAATCTCTACGAATAGGGCCGCGGATGGGATGGCTCCTGTGCCACCTATCTGCGTCCACTCATCAAGGTTCGAATCAGTGTAGCTCACAGTGCTGCCAACTTGAAGACCTCCAAGTTGGGGGTGGTTATCGTAAAATATCACCGATAGCATGCCGCCTTCTTCGTCAGTAGCATAGTTGGTAAAGAAGCCACGGACATCAAACATTGCATTACCTGCCATAATGGCGGTGGCTGTGTCTCCAGTGGACAGGTCAATGAGTTGGATGCCAGGAGCATCGCCGCCGTTGAGAGTGAAAAAGAAATCATCACTGGCTGCTGCATTGTTCCCTGGAGGCACTGTATTCAAACCATCACGGTCGTCATAGTTTTGAGCGTAGTTGTAGGCAAAGACGCTTGAGCCATCGGATTCGAGCCAGCCGCCATCGACTTCAAGTGAGCCGTAGCTCCCTGTCACAGCGGTGACGCTCTCGAAACTGCCGTTGACCACCAGATCTGTGGCTAAGCTGGCTGCTTGTGTGGCTTGGGTAAGTGCTGATGCTACTCCTGCGGCTGCGCACATGGCGCTCAGCCCAGCTGCTCTGTTGATCTTCTTGGGTTTCATGGTGGGTTGTTTGTGTTAGTAGTTCTATTTGCTTACCTGTCGCTAGTGGGCCAACTTGAGCTTCCTGCAAATTTAGTAAAATGCGCTAGAATCAATTGATACAATTAAATTTGTATCGGTTTGCTCTGATTCTGTCTATTGGCATAATGGTCGATTAAATGGGCAAAAACGACAATTGAGTGTGGCGTTGTGATTCGTGTTGACGGAGAAGATCGGCTCATTCATGGATTAAGCCATGTCTCCTAACGTGCTTATATTACTTTGTATATTACTCTGGGGAATTTGGGGTCTTTCAAGCAAACTAAGTAACATCAGCAACCCTCCTGCTTTTGTGACGCTGGCGGCAAACCTGCTCTATGCCATATTGTCCCTACCATTGATCTGGAAAATCAAAAACGATGCCACACCGATCAACTGGAGCCTGCCTGCCATTTCATGGATTATTCTAACAGGTGTGGTCGGGGTGTCGGCCAAGCTGATTTTCAACTACGCTTTGAGCAAGGAGCCTGCTTCGGTTGTTATTCCTGCGACTTCGGTTTTTCCGATTGTCACGGTGGTTCTTGCCGTCCTGTTTTTGAAGGAAAAGATCACTGTGGTGCAGGGATCAGGGATGCTGCTATGTGTGATAGGAGTTTGGATGGTAACCTCGGGAAAATGAAACTCATCATCCCTTTTTTCTTGTCCGATAAACGGTTGGGCGTTCTCCAGTTTCCCGCATAAAAAATCGTCCGAGCTCATGGGTGGATGCGAACTGCATCATTGAGGTAATCTCAGCTAAAGAAAGTGATGGATCATCAAGTAGAAACTTGAGGTGCGTTAGGCGCGTGCGCGAGATTTCTTTTTTGGGGCTGTGGCCAAGATGTTGTTTGAACTTCATCTTTACCGTGCTGTGGGAATAAGGTGTTTGTTCTAACAAATCTTCGATTCTGATAGCAAGGTTCGGGGCGGATTTGCGGATCCAGCGAACTAGGCGAGCCGTTTCCTCATCGGCGATGGCGAGAAAATCAGTGGACTCTCGGCGGTGAACGGACTCTATGGGAATACGTCTGATTTCACTTCCAAGGTTGTGAGTTTTCATCTGTTGAGTAAGGCACTTGGCAGCTGCGTAGCCAATGGTGCGAGCCGGGTAGGGGATGCTCGATAAGGTGGGGAGAGAGGCGTGGCAGTAGTTCAGGTCATCTCCAAACCCCAAGAC
Organism: Akkermansiaceae bacterium; assembly: GCA_049609505.1. Lineage (GTDB taxonomy): Bacteria > Verrucomicrobiota > Verrucomicrobiia > Verrucomicrobiales > Akkermansiaceae > Oceaniferula. The sequence goes on from JBMYYO010000162.1 coordinate 1,925, forward strand.
GGCGAGCGATTGGGGAACCGCGATCCCAACGCGTTCGGCGACCCGAAGTGCTACAGAGGCAAGGGCATCATCCACAGCGAACAGTCCTGTTTTTTCTGGCAGCTTAACGAGGAATTTTTCCACCGCTTTCTCGATCCGTTTCCAGCTCTCTTTTTTCCAGAGGGGAAACCCGGGTAGCATGTGTACGGCGGGTTCGCAGCCCGACTTTGCCAGAGCGGATTTGTATCCCACCAATCGTTCACGAGAGTAGATGCGGGTGCCAGAAATATACTCTTTTTGTCGGTAGAGCGTTTCCCCGCGAGCTAGGTAAGCGAACGAGTTTAGCCCCAGACTGAGTAAGTGCGCGGCTGCTATTTCACCTGCAGCCTCATTATCGGGCAGGATTCGTGGGTAGCCAAGATCGGGACCCTCGGTGCTGAGTAGTACGACAGCAATGCCACGTTGCTTAAAATCCTCAAGTTCTTCCGCTGTGGCTCGGTAGAGGATAAGCCCATCGCCCTGCCACCCTACGGTGATTTCCACCTTTTCCATTTCGCCGTAGGAATCATTCAGTGTTTCAATCCGCCAGTGGCTATGCTTGCGCATGTAATCTGCAACGCCACCTAACACAGGCGCAGTGGAGCCAGCCCAAATGGGCAGGCGAATTCCAACAACAGGGCGAGAGTGTGGCATCAATCTTTTCCTAGAACAACCTAAGCGTGGTTTTTCTCAAGGAAAAACGAGATGGGGTAAGTCTTTGATATGTAAGTCTTTGATATTAATGTGAGATTTAAACCCCCTCTTGCATTTTTTGGTGGTTAGAGCAGGGTGGGGGAATGAAGAATGCTGCTTTTAAGGTTGTTGGGGGTGTTGGGGCTTTGTTATTGGCGTTTTGGGTGGGGCGTGTGAGCTCGCCAGCTCCGGAATCTAGCTCGGGAAATGAGAAGGTGGAGCGGGGGAATAGGTCCCGGGTTTCGAGTGGTGGTGGGAGTGCTTCTAGTCCGGTGAGCCCGCCTGCTGGTATTGTAACACCGGGTGCGGGAGTGAAGTCTGTGAGGTCAGCGGAGCAATTGCGGCGTATTTTTAACACGCGAGGAACGATGGCTGCTGGCGAAGTGCAGATGGCTCTCTCACGGATGAATAGCCAAGAATTTCAAGCACTCGCAAAGGATCTTGTTGCCCAACAGAAGGCGAATCCTGGCTACAGTTGGTATCAGGAAATCCAACAGGTTTATGCGCGCTGGGCAGAGGTCAATCCTGCCGCCGCTCTCGAGTTTGCCAAAGCAAATAATGGTAAGGACAGCACTTATGGGCTTACGGCCATCATTTCTACCTTGGCACTCAAAGACCCCGCCTATGCACTGCAGGAGGCAAAAAAAATTAAGAACCTCCAACAATCGAGGAGTCTCATATCCTCGGCACTATTGGCGATGGTAAAAAAAAATCCTGACCTCTGGATGCATACGATTAATTCCGACTCTAAGCTGGCGCAATTAGCTGGCATGTGGCAGGTGGCGAGCGAATGGGCGAAAGATGATCCAGAAGGGGCTGTTGAGCGACTCAAAAAACTTCCCGCTAACTTGAGACAGCAAGGGATACCTCAGATTGCTAGCGTATGGGCAGGGCAGGATAGTGAGGCTGCACTCGCTTGGGCGCGCTCGATCCCAAACGCATCTAACCGATCCCAGGCGATCAACTCCATCATGCAGGTGATCAGTAGAAAAGATCCCGATGAAGCATTTGCCATCCTTGATACATTCCCCGCTGGACTGAGGCGAACGGGTCTTCATCAGATTTTTAGCAATTTATCACGGAGTGACTTTGATGGTGCCGTCCAGCGCGCGCTTGCACTTCCCACAGTTGATCAGTTTGGCGCGCTCAATGGTATTCTCGGGGGTGGCTCTCATCATGGATCAAACTGGGGGGCTAGATATGGCAGATACTACAGTGGCAATCACCCTCAGCTCAGCCTCGAGCAGTTGCAAAATTTGTTACCTCAGCTTCCTAAGGGAGCTTTGCGTGAGCAGGCTATGGGGCAAATCACTTACCACCTTCAATACCTGCCCGAAGAGCAGTTTGAGGCAGCGGTTGGGAGCTACTCCGCAGCCGAGCGTAAAAAGATCATAACATCGATGGCGTTTAATCTATCCAGTAGTGACCCCGAACGAGCGCTTGCTCTGTATCAGGAACTCCCAGAAGGCTCCGTGCAAAACCAGCAATATACGCAGATCATCAGCCAGCTCGCACGCAAGGATCCAGAAAGAGCACTAGAGCTCGCCAACAAAGGAAAAACGGATGATGAAATTAGAAAAAATATCACCAGTGTCATATCTATCATCTCTTCACAAGATCCCGCAAGTGCTGCGAAATATCTTAGTTCCATCGAAGGAGAGAAGGTCAAGGGACAGGCTATCTCAACCATTGGGAGGCGTTGGGCTAACTTTGATTCCGATGCCGCGCTCGCGTGGGCAGAGCAGTTTAGCGGTGATCATAAAGGCATGGCCTTATTCAGTGTGATCTCTGGTATGGCCAATAACGATCCCGTCCGTGCCAGCCAAACTCTAGACAAACACGTGAGCGGTGAGCAGGGGGAGAAGATTAGCCAAGCAGCCAGCCAGATCGCCCAATCATGGGGCAATGTTGATCCCGATGCCGCCGCCACGTGGGTGGCCAATCTCCCCGAAGGAAGCGCGCAAAATAGTGCTATCCAAAACATGATTAGCACTTGGTCTGGCCGCGATCTAGAAGCCGCAGGGCAGTGGATAGATTCCTTTCCCGATGGTAAAGCGCGGGATACGGGTGTGCGGACGATCGTTTCTAACTTACAGCACCGTGATGCCGAATCCGCCTTCGGTTGGGCGAATAGCATCGGTGATGATCGAGAGCGTGTGAGTGCTCTTAGTAGTGTCCTGAGTACGTGGAAACGGAAGGATCCTGAAAAAGCCCAAGCGGCTGTGGAGAAGATTGACCTTACCGAAGATGAGCGCAAGAGGTTGATGCGCTACTTCAAGTAAGCTCTCTCTGCTGTAATAAATATGCGGCCAACCTGCGGATTAGCCTCTGCGGATTTCTGAGCCTTTGAAGCGCACCATGATCCGGTAAACATTCTTTTTGCGGCAGGTGATCTCTCCCGTTTGTAGATCGAATTTATCTGGAACCTCGATGCGGTGGACATCGACGGAGGCAAAGAATCCTCGCTCGGAAAAAACATCAATCAACATGGCGAGGGCGAGTTTGTTGTCTAACAATTTGTCCTCGGAGTTAACATGGGCACGTCCTGAAATGGCGTGTGGCCTGACGATGGGGATGATCTTATCATTGATCAGAGCGATGACTTGGTGGAAGAGATCGGGGTTTTCCATCTCGTAGCGGTCGAGTCTGTAAACGAGATCACGCCGGGCGTGGTTGATGATGTCTGATGCCTCGGGGAGGTTTCTCAGTGAGTCATAGGTGCGGGGATCAAGCTCTAACGAGCTTTGGTATTCCAGCTCATTGAGGATGTTTTCTTGCACTGAATCTAACGGAAGCTGAGCGTTGATGAAGTGGTAGTGGAAAATTTGTTTGAGCGAGAGCAGGGCATCGTAGGTTTTTTCCTTAAACGTCCGGTAGCGGTTGCGTGCTAAGTCCTCGTTGGTATCGGTGGGGCGTTCTTCTAACAGATCACCCTTGCCGCTGCGTTTGACTTCTTCATTGTGCGCGATGATTTCGCGTCCGCGTTTGAGCTGGCGGGCGATGCTTTCCGCTTCATCGACGAAGAGCACCATGATGTGATAGATCGGTTGTTTGAAGTGGACGTTGAGAGGGGTGTCAGCAAACTCACGCCGCAGGGTGATCATGGCATCGAAGAGGAGTTTGATACATTCCACTTGCACGGTGGTGCGCGGGAAGCCATCGAGGATGGCGCCTTCACGGTAGATGGGATCGAGCAGTTTGCGGAAGAGGATGTCAACGACTTCGCGGTCGCCAACCATGTGTCCCTCAGCCTTGAGTGCTTGCATTTCCGGAGTGTCTAACAGGGAGCTGATGACGATGGGCTCGGCATTGAGATCGCGCACTTTGCGGATGTAGTCGGTATTAGTTCCTTTACCAGCACCGGGAGCACCACCGAGGAGGATGAGTTCTTTGGGAAAGCGCATGTTTTCGCGCCCCCGTTCATTTTCCAAATCCTCCCAGACGGAGTTGAAAATGATATGGGCATCCTTGACTTCGAGGTCGGGAGTTTTTTTCGGCGTGCTATCTTGATTGCTCACGGGCGTATGGGTAATGGAAACGAGCAATGGAGTCAATTCCGCAGGTTGACAGGTTCAGAGTTGTGTTTGGCGGAAGTTTCGCCGATGTTGTCGCCCGCTAGCCAAGCCTCTTCTACTTTTTATGACTGACAAGCCGTTGCTCGATATTCTTCACGTGGATTCATCCTTTGTGGTGGTGAATAAAGAGAGTGGTATGCTGGCCGTGCCGGGAAGAGGGCCTGAAAAAATCGATAGTGTGTCACATCGGGTGAAACTCATGTTTCCCGGCTGTATTGAGCAGCCTTCGGTGCATCGTCTGGATATGGACACGTCTGGCCTGATGGTGGTAGCGCGGACGACAGAAGCACATCGGAATTTATCACGGCAATTTCATGAGCGAGAGACTCAGAAGCGTTACATTGCGGTGCTGGATGGGCTTCTTGAAAAAGAAAGCGGCACGATTGAGCTACCATTTCGTTTGGACGTCGATAACCGTCCAATCCAAATTTACGATGAAGTGCACGGGAAAGTAGGGGTTACGTACTGGAGGAAACTTAAAGTTGAACGAGGGCGAACGCGGGTGGAGTTTATTCCTGTGACAGGGAGAACCCACCAGTTGAGGGTGCATTCTGCGCACGTTAAGGGGTTGGGCGTGCCGATTGTTGGGGACCCTTTCTACGGATCGGGAACAGGTCCTGGGCAGCTAAAGCTTCATGCGTGTGAGCTGGCGTTTGCGCATCCTGAGACGGCAGAGATCATAACGTTTTATTCTGAACCAAAGTGGTGAGCGAAGCTCTTGGGTTCTAAACTCTACTAACAAGAAGGAAGTCAGCGGGCTGAAGAAACCAGCTGAAGGAATTAGCTGAAGAAATTAGCACAAAATGGCAGAGGGGGTGGGATTCGAACCCACGGTACCTTGCGGTACGCCGGTTTTCAAGACCGGTGCATTCGACCACTCTGCCACCCCTCCGTTGGATTTTGTGACTGGGTCGCGGGGAATCTCCATGACTCTGGCAAATATTGCAAGCAGAGAATAACACGAAATTTAGGAAAATGGCGAACGATGAACCAAACTCTACAATCTAGTTGTTTTTTTTGGTGCATCGTTGGAGGAACCCCCTATCATTGAGCCAATCACACTTTACACACAAGCTATGAATTTACTAACACATCGGAGCCGTC
>JBMYYO010000163.1:0-7251 GCA_049609505.1 Akkermansiaceae bacterium
GCTTTCCTAATCTCAACAATCGAGCGATCCCATGCCTGCTTTTGGGTTATTTTCCCCTTGGCAACACCCGGAACTAAAAGAACAGCACTTCCACCTACTTGATGGCATTCTCGAATAGCTGTAAGAAGGCCTTGCAACCCTTGCTCACGCACTTCCGCTGACGGATCAGACAAACACTTTCGCCAGTGAATTGAATCAACCACTCCGTGAATAGGGATGCCTAGCTTCTTTGATGCCGCGAGCGCTTCAGGCTTGTTCTGCCCACCGGGTGAGTCTAGCTCGATGCCGTCATAGCCAAGCTTCTGTAGCATGGCGAATTTCTCCTCAATACTTCCTTTGTGTTTGCACATCCCGAACTTGAGAGAAAGCAGAATGTTTGAAGCCTCCTCTGATTTTTCCGAATCAGAATTTTGTGCTGATGCATGACCGGCTAGGGCACCTCCTGCTGCCAGAGATGTGGCTGTGATAAAGTTACGTCTATTCATAGTGATGTGGTGTTATTTTTTAATGACTTTGATTTCAATTTTACGAAAATCCGTCGGGTGACTTTCCGCCTGCAAGGAGATGGTTCCTTTTTCTAACAATGTTCCATTATTAAGCTGTGGCTTTTTGTATTCCATGACAGTTTTTCCGCCAACATTATGACGGATCACCTCGCTTCCTTTTACCTCGATTTCTACGGTGACCCATTGATCGCCATGAAATGTTGGCCCCTTGGCATTGATGCAGTGGCGTTTATCAAGTTTACCTTCGTAGAAAACATGCGTTCCAGGTGTGCAAAGATTAAGCGTGGGGCGCTTGCCTTTTCCATTTGGATGCCCGCCTAACAGCTGCACTTCAATCGAATCTGGAAAATCTTGATCCTTCTTCATGCTGGCGAGTGATTGCCCATGAACCATCAAACCATTATTACGGAATGCCCAACCAGGGCCGCCTTTTACCTGATCACCTACAAAGCGGTATTCCACGCGTAGGATGTAGTGGGAGAACTCAGATTTATAGAACAGGTGACCGAAGTTGTTTTGCCACTTGTCATACTTATCGTACTTCACACGGAGCAATCCATCCTCGACGACAAAGGTGTCTTTGTAGTTCACCCCAGCATCGTGGCCTTTGAATTTAGGTGTCCAGCCGGTGAGGTCCTTCCCATTAAAGAGCTGCACCCACTCATCAGATTTTTTCTTTTCTGTTGCCTCGTCTGCTTGGCAGCTAGCAAACGAAATGGTAGCCGCCAGCATGGATAGTGTTAGGTATTTCATAGTTTTTATATTGGTTAGAAGTTGATTGTAGCGCCGATGTTTCCACCGAGTGTATCATCGTCACCAATGACAACACTAGCACCGATTGTGGCATTGTCACTGACTTGTGCACTGAGGCCGATGCGTGCGGTGTGGGAATCATACCCAGTGTAATCAGATATGGAGAATGCACCCAGGCCGCTTGTTTGGCGCGCGTGAATCTCACCGCCATCATGGAAGAGCACAGGGTTCAATGCCAACTCAAAAGTTACGGTGTTTGTCAGAGCGATACCAAATTCGATGTTTGCAATGGTGGTATAGATACTCTCACTATCGTAAGCAAGATCGAGACTGCCGCCGCCATTTTCTCTTCTGGCATCACGGTAAACAAGACGCTGCTTCACGCCTAGCTCCCAGTATGCCTTGCGGCCACCAATTTCCAGATTATCATTTCTCAGTGCTGCATGCAGGGTAAGAACACTGACGTGCTGTGTGCTATCGGATGATAGAGTGCCGATGTTATGATCGCGGGTAAGGTCACCTGTGCTGAAGCCAATACCACCGCCAACTTCCCAGAGTAGGTTGCCTGTGGTTCCTGTGAGGGCAGCATCCATACCAAAGCCAATGGCATCGTAATCCGCACCACTGGTGTTTCCTTTGGCATAGAAAAACTCCCCGCCGATGGAGAGGTGATCGGTAATGCCAAAATCAAGATCCACCTTGGCACCCTCGGTGGTGCGCTTGCTCATGCCTGCTCCGGTCTCATGGGAGTAGAGCTCGGCATTGAGGCGGCTACTTCCTTTTTTCAACCCTAAGGTTTCAAAGCCGAAGCGATCGTCCATTGCGAGGGCTGCGTCCGTGGAGAGATTCAGCTCTTCAGCGCGCTGTGACATGCTGCTGTGGGCGGCTACATAAGCTGCGATGATTTCGTGCGCATTTGTGGTCGGGTGAATCTCATCATAGAAAAGATACTCTGCCTCCTGCGCTGGTGTCAGCGTGCTAGGCACCCCGCTTCCAGCATTTGGATTTGCCGAGGCATCGACGATGGATATCCCGTATGCCGTAGGGTTTGCCACCGCATCAGAGAGTAGCGCGTTAACATCGATCAAGGTGATGTTTGCATCCGCAGCCACAGCACCTACCTTGGCACTGAGGCTACTATTAAAGAAACTGCTAAGCTGGCTAGCACCTGCTTGCGCAGCTGGGCCACCCATAATGGAGCGGGGTGTGGTGCCGAGATCGGGGAGGTTAAACACATAGATGTTCTTGAAGCCATGCACGTTGGCTAGATTACTAACAGCCGTTGCAATATTCGTTGTAGCAGCGGCCGCTGTCGCCTGCTCAGTGCCTGGCGCAGCCCCCATGAGATCATTGGCACCAGCCCAAACTGCAGCTACATCATCGGCATCAATTTCAACTAAAGGGGTGACGCTTGGGAGGTGGGTATTAACTTGATCAAGCAACCCGGGAGGGGCCCCACCGCTCGCCGTTTCTGCACCACCGAAGGCAAAGTTTACAGAGCCTGTGGTGGGTGTCATGCTAGTGCTCAGCTCTATGAAGTTTCTAGCACTCGGGTCTGTGTAGCCAGCCCACGTTAGACCATTTGAAAATGTAGGGCCAGGGTAGCCCATGCCAGGCAAGAATCCGCCCGAGCTGAGGTTCAAGTTTCCAGAATCGGATAGTGAGTCCCCAAAGAAGAAGTAATCGTCAAAGGCACTAGCTGGCAGCGTGGTACCGACCAACGCTAACACCATTTTTTGTTTTACTGAGTGTGTGATCATCGTTCAAAGACGCTGATTGTCAGAGTCTGGCTTGTCGATGAATTTTTTCAAAATCAGAGACTAGGTCACTATTACTTCTCCAAGCTCTTGAAGTATTCCATAATGGCATCGAACTGTTTTTGTGCGTCGCCGTTATAGTCTGGGAGGGGGGATTTGTTGCCTGTGGTGTAGCGCGGCATCTTGGTGTTAGAGGTTACACTTTGGGGGTTCTCCATCCAGCGATGGTAGTAACCGCCCCTGAGCCTGCGAGCAACGCGATCAAAGTTCACCCCTTCTACCTCGAAGGCGGCTAGAGCTTTCGCTTGGCCGTTGGCGTGGCAGATGGTGCAGGCAAAACCGCCGCTAGAGCCGATGAGTTTTTTGCCAGCCTCTACTTTTTGTGGATCGAGGTTTGCGGTGTCCACCTTGCTGGGCTCCATGCCGTGCTGGGCGGCGAGCCCCCTAGCCATGAGATCATTTTGGTTATGAAAGGCGGGCATACGCATAGCGAGCCAGGGCCGGGCGCGCTCTTTGACCTTTCCGCCAAGCATGTCCTGCAGATAGTCTGTATGCAGCATTTCACCGATGTAAGTCATGTGCGGACGAGATTGATCAACTTTGAAGCGGTGATCTTCTGGGATACCTTTGGTTAGATGTTTGCTATCGCTGTGGTATTTGGCAAGCAGAGAGGCTTGGTCATCACGGGCGTGACAGGCGTTGCAATTTAGAAGCTTAAACTGACGCTCGGCGTAGTCATAGGATGACGTGTGGGCGAGGGTGCCGATGTGCCTTCCTGCAAGGGCGGCTCGATAGGCCTCTAGTGACACGCGCTCTTCTTTTGTTAGGTTAAGCTTGGGTGTAGCACTTGGTTTATCAGCGCTAGCGCAGCCGTGTTTGAGCCATGATTTACCGAGCACAGCGGTGAAGTCCGGAAGCTTGGTGGAAGCTGCTGCTACGCCTTGGTGACACTCCGCGCAGTTGTGCTTACCGATAAGTTGTTTTCCGCGTGCAGCATCACCTATGGAGGGAAGTTCGGTTGCCTCATTTCCTTTTCCGTTAGATCCCACATGAAGATAGGCGGCAAGCTGGCGGGCCTCTTCATCACCCAACTGGAAGTCTGGCATTTTAATTGTTTGGTGATATTTGTTAGGGTCTTTTAGAAACGCAACGAGGCTAGCAGGAGTAAACTTAGTGTGAATATTGTTAAGCGGGGTACGTTTGCCTTGAGCATCAAACGGCTTACTCGGCAAGGTGTGACAAGCGGCACAGCCCAGCATGTGGAAACGATTACCACCGAGCTTGGCATCGTCTTTCCCAAAGGCAACGTCAGTGAGTTTCTCCCCTTGGAGGCTGGCTAGGTAGGCGGCCATGTCGGCGGCGTCTTGTTTACCTTGTTTGGTAGAGGCATCTACAAATGCAGGCATAGTCGTGCCGGGCTTCAAAGCGTGTGGGGTAGCTAACCATTGTGCTAACCAGCCAGCTTGGGCTCGCCCCCCTATGCCGGTGAGATCGGGCCCTTGCTGGAGCAGCTCAGGCAGCGGGCTCTTATTCGCATCGTGGTGGCACTGAGTGCAGTTCTGCTGGAGCACAAGATCACGGCCATGGCGCACGGCGAGTGCCTGCGCTAAGGTTTTGTTAGGCTGATGTTTAAAGTGCTTAGGCGGGATAGATTGCAACGGAATACCCTCAGCCTGCCACAAGGTGCGCACTTGAGCGGCGTTGTGTTTACCAGATTCCCTCTGGCTGAGGTAGATCAGCTCAAACTGATGCGCGCCAGGGTCAAGCTGGATGGGATCGCTGATTTTACCATCAAATTTGCCATTGAGCTTGAGCACTTTTTTTCCGTCGATTTTAAGGGTCGCCTGCCCTACCCCACTGAGGGAGAACCGCGGAGTGATACGTGCGGCAATATTGAGATAGCCTACCCATTTGGAGGTAAACGGGAAGGCTCCATGCCCAGCAATCATGTCAGTTGGGTTATCGCCCTTGCCAACGTAAATGGCAGGAAGCCTAACAACACGCCGATCTTCTGCTTGTTGAGAAGTAATAACCTGCTCCAAGCCTGGCTTGAGGTTTTTGGGTGCAGCGGCTACTGCATCGGTTTTTTTGATATGGGCATCATTGGTATGTGGCGCAAGATTGTGAACTGTGTTAGAAATCTCACCTTCGGCGGCGGATTGGTCATGGAATTTGAACTTGTAGCGGATGCTCATTTGCTCGGCAGGCTTCATCGTTGGGATATGTAAAAAAACCGTCTTGCCGTTTTCTAACAAGGTAACACTCGCCACCTCTACTTGATCGCGCTTGTGATGAAACTTCTTACTCTCTTCAGTCAGCGCACGTTTTTCGGCCTTGAGATCTGGCTTATCGATAGAGAACTCACCGGAGCCGTATTGGGGACCTCGGATGTATTTCCAGCGGCGGACATTGTAGCTGAAGCGATCGGTCGCTGTTGCGGGATCGAGTTTCTTTTCAAAGCGAATATAGAGACCTTTTTCCGTTGCCGTGAGAGCATCTGGGATCGTGACATCTTTACCGGTGTAGCGGACCCGTTGGAAGGCTTGCGGGGTGGCGGCATTAGTCTGCCAACCGCGGAAACCAAGCACGTAGAGCGAGCCATCAGAATGAAATCTCGCACGCATGGCGGATGAGTGAAGCTTTGCGGGGATACGCACTACGCCACCCTGCATCTGGCCGTTCACCTCTTGTTTCAGCACACGGTAGAGGGTGCTTTGCCCATAAGAAAGATGAATTAGCTCGCCGGGCTTGAGGCCCCAATTTGTTTTCTCAGGTGTCCAGACTTGGCCGCCGCCTGAATTATCAATGGACATGGGGAAGTAACACAGCGGCAGGTGCATCTTTTGTCCTTTAAGGTGCTGAGCAGTGTCTTCGGTCCCAAAAAACTTATCTCTCCCATAAACGTAATTGAGTTTGCAGCACGGCTGCCAGGTGCCTTCGTTTTCTCCGGTGGTCATTTCGCCGTTAGGACCGATGCCTAGACCGCCAGGTGCGCGCAGTCCAGTGGCGAGGACTTCGAGGTTTTTCCCCTCCTTGGAAATACGCATAATGGTGCCGTTGTGGGGGAGAATTTTATCAAACCCACGCCCGCCTGGCAGAACGGGTGCGCCCTTGGTGAAGTAGAAGTTTCCTTCGTTGTCTGTTTGCAGAGAGAAGGCAAACTCGTGGAAGTTTTTGGTAATCAATACATCGTTGTTAAAGCATTCATACCAGTCAGCCTCGCCATCGTTATTTTGATCATGCAAACGGGTAATTTGATCACGACCATGCACATAGACAACGCCATCAACAATCGTTAGACCAAGAGTTTCAAACAAGCCCGTAGCGTAACGACGCCACTTAAACTCTTTGAAGTCACCCTTGAGACCACTGACCACCCAAACATCGCCCTCCCAGGTGGAGAGTGCTGCGGAATCACCCCCGGGGAAGAAATCAAATCCACCTGGACGGAGCCTCATGTGCCATGGGTTTTCGTTAGGCAACCCAACGCGATCTGTAACCCAGGCTCTGTTTTCTTTACTCACTGAGCCCTGGGTGACAATCGTTTCAGGGTAGAGCGACGCGCCTCCTTTTGTTAGAGAAACTAACTCACGCGGAGCGGGCGTGTGTACAACTAACAGCTTAGCTAATTCTGCTGCACTATCCTTCTGACTAGCGGTGTAGCCAAGTGAAATGTGAGTGGGTGTTTTTGACGGAGAAACATCTAACAAGATAGTCCCGTCGCCACCATCACGGAAGGTGGCGTTTTCACCTTTGAGATGGACGTGGTAGTTCGCGCTGTGTGTTTTATGGATGGCTAAGGGCGCCAGCTTGGGTGGATTTTCCCCATAGATATCTATTTCTGAAAAGAACGTGTGCATTGCACCTCCCCGTGGGGCGCGGCAGATGAAGAGTAGCTTGCGAATGCTGCCGAGCGTGCTGTTTTCCGGAGCTAGAATAGCAACTCCGTGCTTACCTCCATCGCCGAAGTCCCGTGTGTGGTAAGCGGCTAGTTTTCTCCACCCACCGGCTTTAAGTTTTTCCTCTGGCAGAGTGGAGTCCGCAGTACTTTCTGAGGCTGCGTAAACCTGTATATCCTGCGGTGAGCGGTCCCCTTTGTGGTGTGAATAGATGTGGATGCGTGTTAAATTACGCTGCTGGGAGAATGCCATCTCGATGCGACCTGGCTTTTTTTTATCCTCAAAGAAAAAACTGCGATTCACATCATCATCATTGCGCGCGGATTGACCATCATT
>JBMYYO010000164.1:0-7110 GCA_049609505.1 Akkermansiaceae bacterium
CTAAGTTCACCTTTCATCCTATTGATTCGGCTACCGATAAGTTTCTAACAGACATTCTTAAAGAGGTAGCTGCACTCTTCCCAGATGCCGGTGTGATCCACTACGGAGGTGATGAAGTTCACTTCGGTTGGGAAAAATGGCCCACTCTTCCCGCTGTCAAAAAGCGGATGGAGCAAGGTGCCAAGCTCAAAGACATAGAGAAAGAATTCAACCAAAAATTTGCTAAGGTAATTAATAACTTAGGCTATAAAACAGGAGGGTGGGATGAGCTTTCTCATGCTGGATTGGATAAAAAACAAACTGTTCTTTTCTGGTGGAGGCACAACAAGCCAGATGCGCTGAACTACGCACTCAAGCAAGGATACGATGTGGTGCTCTGCCCACGCAGACCTTGTTACTTTGACTTTGTGCAACACGAGAGCCACAAAGTGGGCCGGCGCTGGAAGGGCTTTGTCCCCATCGAAGACACTTACGCCTTTCCAGATGCCTTGAAGCTCCCTGCGAGCTACACGGGGAAAATCCTCGGTGTGCAAGCCTGCCTCTGGACGGAAACTACCGTCACTCAAGCGCGGAGAGATTACATGACATTTCCTCGGTTGTTAGCTCTAGCCGAAGCGGCATGGACACCAGCCAAGGTAAAAAGTTTTGATGGATTTCAGGCACGCTTGAAGCACCACCTACCACAGCTAAAAGAGCGCGGCCTCGGCTACTATGATCCCTTCCAAAAGAACGCAGAGCCTCGTAAGTGATACGCTGGGAAGAGCGCGATTATCTCTAAAAAAACCTTGCATCACCATCCGACTCAGCCTAGTTTTCGCCCGCCTTCAGGGGAACTTGAGGCGAACAGTGCGCGATTAGCTCAGTGGTAGAGCAATGCCTTGACATGGCAGAGGTCACAAGTTCAAATCTTGTATTGCGCACCATTTATCAGGGAGTCTTGGGAAACCAAGGCTCCCTGACTTTTTTGGCACCTTTTAACAATCTTCATCAACTTCGTCATCGCCATTTTTTCCTTTCACAACCTTACCGTATCGGAGAGATAAGAAACAAACAATAGAGAGGACGATGGCCGTTTCATAGTAGCGTAATCCACAAGAAACGCCCAAAGCTCCAGTTAGCCATATAGCAGCGGCCGTACTCATACCCATAACACGGTTTTTGTTTTTTAATATAACGCCGCCGCCTAGAAATCCTAATCCAGTGACAACGCCTTGAAACACACGTGCCAGAGACGAGCTGTCGCTGCCTTGATTACTCAGGCTACTTGCCATGAGGACAAAAGCGCATGCGGAAACGGCAATCAGAGGGAAAGTTCTAATTCCAGCCGACCTAGACACTTTTTCTCGATCCCACCCAATGGGCAAAGATAGAGCATAAGCTAAGCTCAAATGAGTGAGCCAAGTGGCTGCTCTTGAAAAATCAAAATCTATCATTTTTGTGCGATACTATTTAACTCTAAAGATACAGTAATAGCCTTATGAGCTGGAGGAAGCCTGAGGCACTGAATTTCCTTCATCAATAGAATGAATTTTGAGAGGCTCATTGAAAGTTAGAGTGCGGTATGGAAAAGGGATCTCAATGGATGCATCATCCAACGCCTTTTTGATTTTGCAGACGGCTTCCGCCTTGGCTCTGCGCATTCCCATTGGTTCAGAGTTGGCCCAGAAAAGTATTTCGAAATCAATACTGCTAGCCCCAAACTCAGAAGCAAATACATACGATTCTTTGTTCGGATCAGAGTGTTCAAGCTCCCCGACTGTTTTTTCAATAATGGATTGAGCCCTCGGAACGTCGGTATCATAAGAGACGCCAACAGTGAATTCAATTCGGCGAGAGTCTCTGTAGGTGAGCACTTCTACTGGCTCTGTCACCAGCTTAGAGTTGGGCACGATAATAAGCTCTCCAGAAGTGTCTTGAATAAGGGTGTGGCGTAGCTCTATGGCTTTCACTCGGCCCGTTACATCGCCACATTCGATTAGATCACCTTCTTCAAAAGGAAACTTCCACAGTAGCATGACACCAGCAAAGAAGTTTTGGAAAATATCCTTAAATGCCAAACCAATAGCGACCGATGCCAATCCAGCCGCCCCTAGTGCCTTCGAAGGCGTTAATCCAGGGAAGACGATCATTGCAGCCGCAACAATTCCTATCAGCCAAACGCTAGTACGTGCCAGCCGTAGCATTAGCTGAATGAGAGACTCCCGTTTCGAGAGCTTATGCATACTGACATTAACCACTCGGCACAGCAGCTTTGCTAATAGCCACGTTAGTAGCAGAATTACCAAAGCCCCTGACAAGTGAGGAATTCTTTGCAAGAACCCCTCCCAGATGCCTGAGAGGGAGTCCTGCACGATTGATTGTATTTGATCCATTATTGTTTAATTCTTAGAGGGTTAGTTGTTATTTTTTTGCGGCGTGGAGCACGGCAGAGACGATGAATACAATTAGAAACACGTAGAAGCAGATCTTCGCAATTCCAACAGCGGCTCCTGCAATTCCGCCAAATCCAAGGATAGCGGCAACGAGGGCAATAACGAGACATGTGATAGCTATTTTAATCATAATTTACTGTGGGTTAAGGTTAGTTGGGACTTAGTGATTAGTAAGTGAGAGTGCAGTTTTTCTCTTTGATCGATGGGTCCGAAGCATTCATTTCAGCAAGGATCCCTGCAAACTGACGACGGTGCATTTCCTCCTCAGCTAGTAATTGGACAGCTATATCTTGTGTTGGTAAATCGACGCCTTCCGTCATTTCCACCAGCAATCTGTAATGTTGAATGGCTGATTCCTCTGCTAAAACGACACCTTTAACCACATGTTGGAGAGAGCTTTCAGTTTGAGACGGTTGCAAATACCTCTGGTTTTTGTGCAGTTGCATGCTCCCTGGAACTACTCCCCCTAGGACGTAGATTCTTTTTGCAAGAATACGTGCATGCCCAAGCTCCTCACTGATGTCTTGTTCAAGAATGTCTTTCACACGCTGTGCTCCAAGGCCATCTAGGTTGATTGACCATGCAAGGTAGTTTTCGATGGTTTCGATTTCTGCTGAGTAAATGGTTTGCAGGAGATCGATTATTTTTTCTCTGTCTTTTTTTGTCATGTTGTTCATATCTGTCCTACATATTGCAGACCCTGTGCCAACTTACTGCCTCGTCATTCATTTTTATTGTAAGTCATACATATTAAGCGTCTTACAATTCATGTTTTTTTAGAGGGTGTTTTTCACTAACATCAAAATCATGCATAAAGCACGATTTGTTTCTTGAGGATGGTGCAGAATGCAATACGCTATCCTCCATGAACGCACTTGTTATCGATCCAGATGAGGACAGCAGAAACACGATTCTAAGAGCATTAAAAGCTCAGCCGTTTCGGCATGTTGGAGTCGTAGGTGGTTTCGAAACGATCCGTTCTGATCTATCAGACAGACCCTTTGCTGTGGCATTTGTCAGTTTGGATCCATACGATGATGTCCCTACGGACGTATTTGATCCTCTTTTTGAAGAGGAACCAATAATTCGGATCGTGGCTTACGCTCGCAGGGCTGAGATTCAAGATGCTGTTGAAGCAATGCGTATTGGGGCCATTGATTTTGTTTCTCTGCCTGTTTCTGATAGCCGACTTTCGACAGTTTGTTCTCGTATTCAAGCCATGCTGAAGCGGGAGGAACGAACTCAAATGTTAGAATTTGAGCAACAAGCTAACAATGTGATGCTTGATTTCACTAGTGACGATGCTGTGATGAAGGAGGTCTTAGATGTGGCTGTTAGAGTAGCACCTACTGATGCTACAACTTTATTGCTAGGAGAAAGTGGAACGGGCAAATCTGTATTAGCGAGCGCGATTCATGAAAACAGCAGCAGGTCTGACATGAAAATCACAACTGTGCACTGCCCCAGTCTTTCCGAGAACTTGCTGGAAAGCACCCTGTTTGGTCATGTCAAAGGGTCTTTCACAGGTGCGGTGAAAGATCAATGGGGCTGCGTAGCCTCTGGTGATGGGGGGACTCTGTTTTTAGATGAAATCGGAGAGCTGCCACTAGACATTCAACCAAAATTACTCCAGCTGCTCCAAGAAAAATCGTATCGGCGTATTGGGGAAACAAAATTAAGGCATGCGGATGTTAGAATCATTTCTGCAACAAACAGAGATCTGGAAAAAGAAGTGGCGGAAGGAACATTCAGAGAAGATCTTTATTATAGACTGAACGTTATCACCATGCATGTGCCTTCATTACGAGAAAGACCAATGGACCTAAAGAGGATATCAGAATCTATGTTGGGTCATCTGGCGCGCACGATGGGGAAATCTGTGGCAAACTTTGATGCATCAGCGCAGTTTGCCATTCAAAATCACTCATGGCCAGGTAACATTCGTGAGCTAAAAAACACGATCGAACGAGCAGTCATTCTATCAAGTTCTGATGTGATCACGGCAAAAGATTTAAGACTTCATGATGAAGATGAGCAAGAGGGGACTAAGTTAATCATGGAGGGGAAGCCGACCCTCGCTGAGCTTGGTGAACGATATATCGAACAAACCATTAGAGAAACAAGATCTCTAGGTGAAGCTGCTAAAATTCTAGGGGTTGACCCCAGTACGCTCTATCGGAAAAGAAAAAAAATGCAGTGTGACTCAAAGTAATTTTTTTCTGGTAGAGACATGGTAATTTTAATTTTCTCATTGAGATGAAACTCTTCACCATCTCAATCGTTTGTCTTGCTGCTACCGTGGCACCTCTTGCAGCTCAAAACACTCTCACTCAAGCAGAGAAAAAATCTGGCTGGAAACTTCTCTTTGACGGCAAATCTCTCGACGGCTGGCGTAATTATAAAGGTAAGGGCGTTAGATCTGGCTGGAAAGTGGTTGATGGAACCATGACGCACAGCAAGGGCGGGGGAGATATCATCACTGATGCGCAGTATGGGAACTATGAGCTGCGTTTGCAGTGGAAAATTGCAGAGGGAGCCAATAGTGGTATTTTTGTTGGAGTGCGTGAGGTAAATGGAGCCATCTATTTTTCAGGCGTTGAAATGCAGATTTTGGACAATGAGAAGCACCCTGATGCCAAACATGAAAAACACGTCTCAGGCTCATGTTACGGCCTGATTAAACCTCCTGCGGGCGCGGCGAAAAAAGCAGGCGAGTGGAATGACGTGCGCATTGTTAGTCAGGACGGGCACTACCAATTTTTTCTTAATGGTGTCAAAACCGCTGACTTCAAAATTGATAGCGTGGAGTTCGTAGATCGGATCGCAAACAGCAAGTTCAAGCAATGGCCACACTTCGCCCGCTACCGCAAAGGACACATCGGTTTTCAAGATCACGGCGATCAAGTTTCCTTTAAAAACATCCGCATTAAGGAGCTTCCCAAGAAGTAGGCAGTCTACCATCACTGTGCTACTTGCACGCGCATGAATTGTTTGTTGGCGGACGCACCCGTGGGGGTGGGGAATCGATACTTGAGTAGCTCTGTGCCGTCTGGATTGATTTGACGTTCTAGTAATACCGCATCATTTAGCCATCCACTCAAGCTGGTGGAAGTTTGCACCTGAATGTGCGCTTCCACTTGGCTGTTCCTAACAAAGCTTAGTGTGAGGTATTCGTTGCCATCGATCATCTCCCTGCCACCTGTGATGACTGGCTGCGCGCTACCATCGGTGTCTAAGCTATTGAGGGTGCGTTCTAGTAAAACGGAGTGTCCGTCTTCATCGTCGTCGCTGTTTGGCAAGGCAAGCTGGACGGCATCTGTGCCACCTGGCGCTCCATGATTGCTCATGCTCGCGCGCCAGAGTAGTGGGTTGTTAGGATTGATCCCATAGCTTGGGTGAATCAACACCAAGCTCTCCCCGCTGCCATCGGGTTTGCTTGGCCATAAGGCATCAGTGGCACCGCCGCGATCTGTGCCATCGCCGTAAGTAAAGTCAAGAATCGTGGTGGCAGATGCGTCTTGCAAAACAATTTGCTCCCCGCTGTTTTTCAGGCCGCCTGAGAACGAGCCGTGCGGAATGGATGAGGAGTGTCTCAGTGAGAAGGCGGATTCGTTTTTCACTAAAACCAATCGTCCGCCAGGCTGGATGATGCTGTCTTCTGGGAAGATGTAATCAATGCCATCGCTAAACACGCAACCGTCTAATCTCAGCGGATTACTGCTAATATTCATCAATTCGAGAAACTCAAAATCATCGCCACTGAGAGATGAGATGGCTGCTAGCTCAGCAGTGGTTGGCTCTGCCGGGTGGTAGTGGAGCTCGGAGATAACGAGATCTCCAAGGGCAGGAGCAACAGGCGGCTGTGAGACAATGAACTGAGCCGGGTGGATGGCACTCCAAGTTCCACCACTGAGCACACGGGCATTCAGCAAAGTATCGCTAGATAGAGTGAGGTCTGGTGAACTGCTCCCGTTGGTGGCGAGCAGGCGTAGATCAAAGCTAATGTCAGAGCTAGTGAATGATGCCTGATGAATCTCAACGGCAATGGTATTATTCCCCTCTACTAGCTTGCTAAGATCAACAGAGAATTGGTTGAATGCTGTCTCACCAGAGCCACCAATTGCGCCATTGGCGAGTGTGTTATAATTGATCGTTCCGCTTGGCATGTTAGTGCGCTGAATTTCTTCTCCATTGAGATAAACCACCGCTCCATCATCGCGCACCAGCTCCAGTGTTAGGCTTGTTAGGCTCCCGACGTTACTCACTGAGAAGGTTTTACGGAAGTAGGTGGTGACGTGTTTGTTAGAGCCATTGTTGCCGTAGGATACTGTGGTTGCTTCTCCACCATTGCCATAGCCGAGCAATGCATTACCGCTAGACCACGAGCTGTCATTAAACCCAACGTCCTTCCATGCGCCCCCTTGGTTGCTGCCGTCATCAAGGTATTTCCAAGCAGTTCCAGAAGCTACGAGTGTGGTGGATCCGCTGGTGATGGTTAGGCTCTGAGCCGCAGGATTGACGGCGCCTCCGGGGAGTCTAGGATCACTGCCATCAGTGGTGTAGTGAATGGTGCCTCCACTCGGCGCGCTGAAGTAGAGCCCGACATACTTTCCCTCGAGGTTGTCGATAACTGCCTTTCCTTCTGCATTGCGAAAGCTGTTGCCCAGCAGCTCGTTCA
>JBMYYO010000165.1:0-7047 GCA_049609505.1 Akkermansiaceae bacterium
CTCGGGCTAGGTGGACTTGCCCTGATTCTGCGCCGCAGGAAAGACATAGGCATTAAACAATATTAGGGTTTCCCCATCGTTACCCTCGTCCCCACAAAAAATTCAAATACAGCATTAATGATCAAGCCAACACACATTACTACTACACTACTTGTAGCATGCCTCGTCTCTTCGGGCTATGCTGCGTCAATCAGCGTGAACATCAGCCCAAACGCTACGGTTGACAATCAGCGCGTGGATGCTGGTGAAACAGCTTTCAACGGCATCGCCGATGCAGAATCTGTCGATGGTTCTAACTGGAACAACCTATCATTAGGCACAGGAGCGGTTGGAAACATGTCGATATGGCCAACACTCACTCAAGGCGGAAACCACGTTGATCTAACGGATTCAAGCGGGATAGACTCAGGGGTAAATCTAACATCTTCGGGCTCGTTTTACTCTAACTATGCAAACGCAAGCACACCGAACCAAGGAGCGACAGGTGATGGTGGACTGATGCAGGGCTACATCAACCTCAACAGCTCTGAAACCATTTCACTCAGCGGCTTGGCGGCGTGGGCTCCAAACGGCTACAAAGTTGTAGCAGCCTTTGACATCGGACCACTTACGCGGACTTACGGAGTATCGATGAATGACGGTGGGCCGACTCAGATTTTCTGGACGGCCGATACTGCGGGAGCCGACAGTGACACTAACAACGATGGGGTCATTGGCTGGATCGAAACAACGGCAACTACTTCTGGAACCGCTGTAAGCGATGCGAATTACGCAATCTACGGAACCTTCACAGGCGATACGCTCACCATCTCAGGAGATGCGGTTTCTGGTCGTGGCACGCTCAACGGATTTCAGATCATCGCAGTGCCGGAGCCATCCTCTACCGCACTTCTCGGGCTGGGTGGACTTGCCCTGATTCTGCGCCGCAGAAAATAATCAGAACCAAGGTTTTCGATACAGAATTAAACTTCTTAAGCTTGGCGGGGTTGAAAAACCTCTCCAAGCTTTTTTCTCTCAACTCAAAGTGATCAACCTGTGCAAAAATTTTTGGCTCTCCTAACACTTGGCCTAGCTGCCGTTGTTTGTCCTTCGGCTACGTTTGCCAATACCATCAATGTTAATCTGGGCATTACTCTTGATGATGCCAATGCCGTAAACGTGGGTGAGAACTCAAGCGTTGGAATCGGCAGCACCCTCACTTACGACGGCAGCTTATGGAATAATGTGCTGCTTCGATCATCCGGACTTGGTGCGCCGACCAGTTTCACTACCGCTACCCAGGGTGGAAACCACATCGACCTCAATGACACATCTGGCTCTGACTCTGGGGTCGATATGACATCCAGTGGAGCGTTTTATGCCAATTTCTCAGATGTAAGCGGACCGAACGCATCAGCCACTGGTAGCGGAGGCATGATGCAGAGTTATGCTCTGGCCAACAGTGGGGAAACCATTTCTCTGAGCGGTTTATCCACCTGGGCTCCACATGGCTACAAGGTTTATGTTTACTTTGACATTGGCCCCTTTACCCGGACTTATGGTTTCACTGTCAGTGACAGCGTGACCACTCAGAGCTACTTCACAGCGGATGCCGCAGGTTCTGATTCTGATGCGAATAATGATGGAGTCATGAGCTGGATTCAGACCACGGCCACCACTTCTGGGGCTGCTATTACTGATGCGAACTATGCATCCTTCGGCACCTTCACAGGGGACACTCTCACCATATCAGGTGCCGACTCGAACCGGGCTCCTATTTGCGGATTTCAAATCGTCCCTCTTCCCGCCACGATCAATATTAACTTTGGCATCGCTCTTAACGACGCTAATGCTGTTGATGCGGGTGAATCTTCCATCGTTGGCGTTACTGGAGCGATCCCCGTGGATGGCTCAAAATGGAACAACGTCAATCTAAGGGCATCTGGGCTAGGAGCTCCAACGATGTTCACCTCATCTACTCAAGGCGGTAGCCACATTGATCTCAATGACTCATCAGGCGCAGATTCTGGAATCGATATGACATCCAGTGGGGCGTTCTACTCGAATTTTGGAAATACCAGCTCACCTAACCAAACCAGCACAGGTGACGGCGGACTTCTTCAGAGTTTCATTAACTTGAACAGTTCGGAAAGCATTTCACTCAGCGGTTTGGCGACATGGGCGCCGAATGGCTATAAGGTGTATGCCGTTTTTGATATAGGATCAGTGACACGCACCTATGCCGTGACGATGAACGATGGATCAACGAGCCAGGCATTCTGGACCGCTGACACAGCGGGAACAGATGCCGATACAGACAACGACGGCGTCATCGGCTGGATACCCACCACAGCCACAACTTCAGGCACCGCTGTTACGGATGCTAACTATGCTGTGTTTGGCACTTTCACGGGAAACACACTAACTATTTCAGGAGAGGCGGTTTCTGGCCGTGCTACATTGAGTGGCCTACAAATTGTTGCCCTGTCCGAGCCACCCGCTACCATTAATTCTTTCACAGCAACACCAGGCAGTTTTCAAGCAGGTGAAACTGTTACCTTGAACTGGGATGTCAGCGACGCCGATTCTGTAACCATTGATCAGGGAGTGGGGGCCATCGCCGCCACTGGTTCGATAGGTCTGACTCCCTCGGCCACAACAACCTGGACTCTCACCGCGACACGCGGAAACACGGTCACCACATCACAAGTCACTGCGGTGCTTAGCAAAGGTCCGATCACAGTTTATCTGCTCAGCGGACAATCTAACATGCAGGGCACTGCTCGTTCATCAAAGCTGGCAGCAGAGCTATTGAACATGCCGGAAATCATGCTCTATGCAGCAGGCTCAGGTGTTTCAGGCAGTATTGCCAATCAATGGGTAGATTTACAACCAGCCAATGGCGGCACCTTTGGCCCAGAGATAGGCTTCGGTGAGCGTATGATTGATCTTTGCCCAGGTCAGCCCATCGCACTGATCAAGTATTCTGTCAGTGGCAATAGTCTGGAAATCAACTTTAGACCCGGTGCGGATGCCTCTGATACTGGAAACTGGGGCGGTTCCTTCACTGGCATGGTCAACACATTTAATAACGGCATCGCAGCACTAGAGGCTGATGGATGGCAACCCGTCATCCATGGTATGTGTTGGCAACAGGGTGAGCAGGATGCCAAGGACGGATTGAATGTCTCCGAATCTAACACCAGCGCAGATGACTATGGTAACAACCTCGATCATTTTATTGATCGGGTCCGAGAGCAGTTCGCCGCCCACGCCTCCCCATCAGGTATTCGTTTTGTTCTTGGACAAGTCCTGCCTTACGCCCCTGCGGGAGGAGACGTTGAAGCCCGATTCCCTGGTCGCGATCTCGTTCGACAAGCTGAACTTGATCTCGATGAAGACTCCGGCGCGCCACTTGCTAAAACAAATACCGCCACTGTCCCAACCAACAGCACGGACCACCCGACTCATGCGAACGATGGTGATGGATACAAAGATACTGACGAAGTTCATCTCAACCACGTCGCCCAGCTCAATCTCGGCAAATCCATGGCCTACGAGATGCTCAACTTATCACCTCAAACCTATGCTGACTGGTCTTCTGGCCATAGTCTTACAGGCGGGCATACGGATGATGATGACAAAGACGGCGTTAACAACCTGGGCGAATATTTCATGGGAACTGATCCTGATGATGCAAACAGCGTTACCCGTCCATTTCCGAGCATGGAAGCAATCGATGGCACGGACTACCTGACTATTTCGTTCGTCCGTAATTTGAATGCTCTCGGCTTCCAAGGGATCGCACAAGTATCGGAAGATCTGACCAACTGGAACACTGGAGCAACTCCTGTTTTTATTCAGTCAGTAAAAAACAACGATGGCACCTCGACGATCAAGTACCGCGCACCGTGGAGCTCATCGGACAGCCTACACCCAAGAATTTTCTTACGCCTCAAGATCAGCCCGTGATGATAACATTTTACATGCAATATCTTTATTTGACTACTTGCTTACTATTTGACATCATCCATACTTAATTCTCCTTAGCCTAGTCAGGCTAGGTGGCAAACTCCGCATCAAACAGACTATGAAACAACATACACAATTATTAACGACTCTGGCATCGCTCGGAATTACACTCGGCGCGACGAATGCTGCATCGGTCAGTGTCAACCTACATCTCAATACAAATGATGCCAATATGGTCGATGCAGACGAGACTGTCTTCAATGGTGTCACAGGCGCTGAGTCGATCTCTGGAGCCAACGCGAACAATGTTAGCATTGTTGGGATAAGCACGACAACTGCAGGTGCTATCAATACTAATTTAGTTGACCAATCGGGTGCGGCATCTGGAGTCAATTTGACATACACAGACACAGGCTTCACGGCATTTTCAAATAACTCCAGCCCCAATCAGGCTGCTACAGGTAACGGTGGGCTTGGTCAGTCATCGCTTTACATGAATACCACGGAAACACTGAACCTGTCAGGGCTGGCCGCGTTTGCGCCTTCGGGATACAGTTTGATCCTTATTTTTGATAGTAGTAACGAACATGGTGGTAGGAACTATGGTTTTGCAGTTAATGATGGTGGTGGCGTCCAGACGTTGTTTACCAATGATACCAATGCGCGAGATGCAGACACGAATGATGACGGTTTATTCGATCTCATTGCAGCGGTCGGCACCACCGCAGGAACCGCAACAACCGACGCAAATTTCGCCACCTACAGCGGACTGACGGGTAACACACTCAGCATTACTTCCGCAGCGGGCACCACAGGCCGATCTCCTCTCGCAGGATTTCAGATCGTAGCGAACCCGGTTCCAGAGCCATCTAGCATTGCCCTACTCGGGATGGGTGGCCTTGCTCTCACTTTTCGCCGTAGAAAGTAATTTCTGCCTCAACATTTCCTTTCCAAGGAGGATGCGGATTACCGTATCCTCTTTTTTGTTAACGCCTGATGATAAAATGGCATATTCAGGCAGATGGGACATGATTCACGCAAAACGCAGGAATTTGTAAGCCTCCTGACCGACCATCAGGAGGTGATCAGGGCGTATATCATCGGGCAAGTTCCCGGTTGTTCCGAGGTCAAAGATATCCTTCAGGAAGTAAACATCCTGCTGTGGGAAAAAATGAACACGTTTAAGCTCGGCACTAACTTCGGAGCATGGGCCTGCACAGTGGCTTACTACAAGGTGCTTGATTACAAGAAGAAGCAGAAAAAGAACGGTTTTCTTGTCTTCAATGAAGAACTCGCCAGCACCCTCAGTGAAGAGTTCGCGAGCAAAGAACCCGAGGCCCTGGAAACCAAGCGCAACGCACTCCACTCCTGCTTACGGAAACTCAGCACCAAAGACCGCGCACTTCTTGACGCCCGCTACAACTCTCCCTCTGGAGACATGGAGCAAGCGTCCATCAAAACAGGGCGCTCGCTCGGATCGCTTCGAGTCAGCTTGAGCCGGCTCCGCACCGCTCTGAAGGACTGCATCAACAATCAGCTCGCCTTGCAAGCCCACCAGGAGGGAGGTGCCATGTGAATCATTCCACTTTTGAATCTTACTTGTCCAGAGCGCTCGACCAGGACCTTACGCCTGGAGAGTTTTTTGAGTTCGAGCAACATCTCACCAGCTCCCCAGAGGCTCGGGCACGCTATATGGAGTACGTCGATCTTCATACTATTCTCGATCTTGAGCTTCAGCAAAGGGAACCGACACAACTTGGCATCTCCAACGTGGTCGATATTAAACGTATTATTCGTCGGCAAAAACGCCGGATGCGCCGTGTCGCTCTGATTGCCGCAGCCGCCATTCTGCTGATTGGCCTCGTCCTAATGCAGCTGTTTTTTGCTCAAGAAAACGAACCAACGCTCGTGTTCCAAACCTCTCCTGGCACCCAATATGCGCTTAACCACAATGGCGTAAAAAATGCACCAAGCGGGCTTGTGTTAGAAAAAGGATCCCGCCTACAAATTTCCCAAGGCTCGGTAGAATTGACCTTTAAATCCGGTGTCAAATCCATCGTCATGGCACCCGCGGATATGACGCTCCATGATGACAGCACTCTATTCCTCAACAAGGGAACCGCATGGTTTCAAGTGCCCAAAGGAGCCGAGGGGTTTAATGTGAAAACCAAAGAGCTCGACGTTGTTGATCTTGGCACTGAGTTCGGCGTGTTTGCCCATGCTGATGAACACGATGAGGTGCATGTTATTAAAGGAAAGGTTCAGGTTACGACATTACGGCTACGCAAGGAATCCGCTCTCCTCACCGCAGGAAACGCTCGGCGTATTGACCCGGTGGGGCGCCTTTCTTTGATACCTCTCAAGGCGAGCCGTTTTCTTACTTCTTTACCCAATTCACACCTCTACATGCACTGGTCATTTGATGGGCACCATCCGTTCCAGCCAACCGGATCTTTACCAGAAGCCAAAACGATTACTACTCGCCCGGTTCAGAGCGATTCGAGACCTGCCAGCCAGAGAATAGTGCCCGGAAAACATGGCAATGCCTTGTCCTTCGATGGCAAGGGAGATCATCTCGTTACTAACTGGCTTGGTATTCTTGGTAAAACACCAAGAACAGTTTCCTGTTGGATTAAAATCTACCCTGATGATCCTAATGGCTGGCAACACATTCTGGAATGGGGCAATCCTCATCGCAGTAATTACTGGAGGTTCCGTATAGCTGGCATCGGAGGCAAAGCAACTTTGAGACTATCGTTAGGCGATCACTGGTATAACGGCTCCAGCAATTTGGCCGACGGCCAATGGCATCACATTGCGTGTGTTGACAATGGTAAAAAGTGGGGGGCTGAGACTCCTAGCGTCCGGTTTTATATTGATGGCGAGGAGGAAACAGTAACTCGCCGCAAAAAAACCACACCGACAGATCGAAATACCCAAGAAGGTTTCCCTATGATTATGGGAACCAATCATCGGTATTTTAATGTTCCCGAAAGAGCATTTCTGCGCGGAGAAATTGACGAACTCTTCATTTTCAGAGGGACCTTATCCAGAGAATCCATTGGTTCACTGATGCACACCCATTCTCCAGCGACG
>JBMYYO010000166.1:0-6988 GCA_049609505.1 Akkermansiaceae bacterium
ATCTTGCAGACACAATCTCGCGTTGATTCTAATCGAGCAAGGTGAGTTGGGCAAGGCAATGGGAGAGTTCCAAGGACTCGTGGAAACTAGCAGTAAATCACTCGGGCATGAACATATTACCAGCTTGAAGGCGCAAGTTGCTCTCGCATCGCTCTATGAGGCGAGTAACAACAGGGGAAGGGCTCTTGAAATTTACCAAGCGATACTGCCTATTCTAACCGAAAATTATGGCGATGATCATTTCCTTAGAGATAAGGTTTATAAGAAAGTTAATTCCGCAGGGGCTCCATTGAATGAAGCTTGAATACTGAGACAGCAATCAACTTACTGACCTCCGCTCAGAGTGTAGTTGTGGCCGGGGAGAAGGTCGAAGCTGATCGCGCCGGTTGTGGGGTCGGTTTGAAAACTGACTGAGTTTCCTGTCTGGCTATCAGTTACGGTTAGAGCCGCGCTATTCCAGCCAATATTATTGTTAGTCACGGTGCTTTTTCCGATGCCGTCAGGGTGGGTGAAGGTGTGCTGTGTGCCGTTATTTGCGATTGGGAAAACAACTCCTTTGAGAGTGTTAGAACCCACATTGCGGCGAACTAGGATACCTTTGCCTCCCACAAAAACGGGGGTCTTACCTGTAGGCATCGAGAACCCGCTCAAGGTGGTGGGGCCTTGATAGGCTTGACCAGTTTCGTAGTCGATCCACTTGCCGGCTGGTAGATAAACGTTCATGGAGCTTGTGCTCGAGTAGTTCTGATGAAGCAGAGGAGTCGCTAGCAAAGATGGCCCGATCATCCATTGGAATTGGCGCGAGCTACTGCTGGCAAGATTGTAGGTGTTTTCATCATCAGGGAATGCAATCGGCAAGGGAGTCATGGTGTGAGGATAGCCAGTGGCATGGCTATCAACGGCAGCACTGTGCATGTAGGGACCATACTGATAATGGAAATCGGCGATTTTCTTAAATTTGGCTTCATTGCTGGAAGACCAGCCGCGATTCCAAGGGCTATCGGAGACAGCCATGCCTGCGGTCAGGCTGAGTAGCCAACCATGGCGCAGCGAGGCGGTGACGTTGTTCATTCCTCCGAAACCGACGGTATCCGAATAAGCGTTAGGGGCAGCGGAGGCGGCATACTGGAGGTAATTGATCGGGCAGCGAAGCGTCATGCTGGATGCCCCGCCGGTATCGTTCACCCGGGATAGAGTTCCCGGTGAAGAGTAAGCTGCGCAGCGTGCCATCACTAAGTCGCCGCTTGCTGCGATTGCCCGCATGGGACCGTTATAGATTGTATGGTCAGGCGTTGACATCATGGTGTCCTCTTTGACTCCATCCACCCCCCAGTCATCGTAGAGATTTTTGAACCAAGCTGACGCTCCTGGCACGTTTCCATCGAGGAGATAGCAGGGGACTGTTGGGAAAACCGTGGAGGTAAGCGTCACCAAAGAGGAGTTTGATTGAGTGAGGAAATAGTTGTTATCCACACCCTCCTGCGAGTTCGGGCTGGTGTCAAAAACACTGGCACCAGACTCACCGGGGTTGCTTGAGTGGGGGCCTCCGAGTTGGACAAAATTGGTGCGTTGGCCGATCATCCAACGGATATTGTTAGCCGAAGCCCAGTCGCCGAAATCTGGCGGATTGGCTCCTACGTTGTCGGGATACTTAGCAAAATCATAAAGTCCAAAGCTGACGGTTGTCCCTTGATTTTGCCAGAAACCAGAACCCGTCACAGCCCAGCGAATATCGTAGCCTCGGTTGATAAACCCTTGAATGGCATTCTGGCATGATGAGGCATTGGTGTTCCAGCGCAAGAGATCCCAAGATTCCCAACCGAGCTCAAACCCATCCATCTTGGGCGCGACCCCAGGGTAGCCTTCAGTGATGCGGACATCGCGGTAGGCGGAGTAAATTTCTGCCATCGAGCCAGCGAAAAAGTAAAACTTCTGCTGGGAGGCTGAATTGTTAGACATCTGGTAGTAGTTCGGACCAATAGAGACGCTACCGTTTCCACGATCAAAGCTGACCCCTGCGATGCCTTGCTGAGGAAAAATAAGAAAACTGGAGATGAATCGGTGAGCGTGGCCGTTGTGGCTCATGGGGAAGGTTTTCTGCTGGCTGGCGAGGTTTGCGTTGGTTTCCCAACCGCCACGATCAGCCAACCCATAGGCGGGGCCAGGTGATCCTGTGCGCAGGCTGATGTTTCCCGATAGGCTGTTCTCCAAACTTACATTGACGGAGAAATGATGTTGGTTTGTTAGGAATTCCGCGAGTGCAGTTTGCCCATTACCATTGGTCACGCGGAAGGTGGTGGACTGTGATGTTTGTGAAATGATTTCCGATGAAACAGCATTACTACCGAGAAACGAGAGCCCCTTGGTTGAGTCCGCGGGTAGGGCTGTGTTGTTAGGACGGATGACACTTACTCTGAAGCCGGGGTCGGAGACGTGGATCGAGTAATTAGGTGTGGTGATAGCCACTCGGTCTTCTGGTTGGAAACCATGCAGGCAGAGGTTATCGAGACGAGTAATGCTCGCGGCATGGCTACTGTCATCGTAAAAATACAGCCGCACCGTCACGGTGCCAGTGATGTTTTCTACCCCAAAGCTCGCTTGTACTGAGCTGATGATATCCGTCTGATGATGTGCGGTGGTGATATTGGCAGTGGAGATGTGTAGCGCGTCTTGTGCATCGGGCGCTGTCGCGAATCCGTTAGAGCTGGCAAAAACTGCGATGGACGAGCTGAAATCTGCCGTGGTGCTTGTGCCCATGTGGTCAAAGGACAGGCCCATGATATGACCGCCTGAGCTGTTTGCCGTGATTTGAAACTCATGGTAATCCCCATTGGAAATCGCATCCGATAGTGAGGCGGTGGTGGTAGATGCAGGGACTTCCACCACTCCATTGTTTGCCACAGTGTCTTGATAAGTGACGCTCAGGGATGGCCCAATAGCACCACCTGATGCGCTTGGATTATTTGCCGATGCTCCATCGAAGGCAAAGAAATGACGAATCGATTGCGACTCAAGGTCAGGCGATGCGATGCCGAGGTAGGCGGTATCTGTGGTTAGCGCGTTTTGCAAATTCGCCGTCAGCGCAGCACTGCTAAATTGATGTTCAACACCCGCCGTGGTGACTGATGGATCACCGCTTGTGCTAGCTAATGAGGTGGAAAATAAACTAGCCGCGGAGTTCCAGGTGGCGTTGTTTGTGTAGCTTCCCGTCATGGAGAAAAGCTCGATGCCGACCTGTTGGGACGGTTCGTTGTCGTTGTTGCCCGTTGAGTTTCCTGATTGATAGAGGGAAACGGTTGCTTGGCTAATAGCTGCTGTGTCAGGAATTGAGGAAAGATCAAAGGCTAACAGCCCACGCAAATCATGCCCGCTGGAGAGTGAACCAACAAAAACCTGATAGTCCTCTTTGTCCTCTGCTGGGGAATCGCTGCGAACCCACGTTGTCACTGGCACCGCTGCAGAAACATCCGTATTGGGCAACCCCATACTGCCGAGTGTGATGGTCTGTGGTAGGCTGGTGATACTGCCGATGTTGCCAATACGGCTAGCATCGTAGTTGCTGATGTTTAACCAATTGGACGCCTGCCCGCTTGCGCTGGTAGAGCCTGCTCCATAGGTGAAACCTGCAACCTTGTCTCCTTGAGTGCTTCCCTTCCAGTGCCAACGTAGGCGACCAAACAATGCATCCGGCGGCCCCGCAAGTGGATCTGGCACGGAGAGGGTGACTAATTCTAAATCACCAACCATAGACGTGGTGTTGGATGATTCACCTGCGGCGTTACGCCATGTTGTTAGGTTGTTAGATAGCTCGTAGCTCCAAGCAATCTCAACCAGGCTGGGCATGTGTTGAAACTTAAACTCGCTGGTGTTTCCCCCCGTGCCTCGTCCTGGGCTTAGTGATTCCAGAGATTGGGCATCTGCTACATTGGGGTCAGTTCCTCGGGCGTATTCCACGAAGTTCACAGCCCCATCGCCATCGGGATCACCATAAATGGAAGCGTCATAGCCGAATTGGCCGAATAGTTTCGCGGCCGCCCAGTCGCTATAGCTGACGCCACTCCAGCTCTCGCCGTAGCAAAGTCCCGCTGCGGCAATGAGAGAAATCGATTGTAAGCACGAGGTGCGCATAATGTGTAAGAGTTACCCTTGCGGGAAATGTGTATGGCTGATCAAGCGCAGCAAAATCTTCAATGACAAGTGCTATTTCGTGCTTGTGAGTGCTGGTGGCATTGTCAGAATCCCGCCAGAAATTATGGAAAAACTACCACGCGTTTTTGAGGAGAGAATTTTAGTAGCAGGAGGACGGATCATCGAGCCACTGCTGTATTTGAAAAAATGCCCGATGCACGTCGAGGCAATGGTTGTGGGTGGCGAACCCATCAGCTATGAAGATGCTATTGGGCGAGAGTTTTCACCCTTTAATGAAGGTGACTCATGGGGGGCGAAATGGGACACCGTGTGGTTCCACTTCACTGGCACCGTACCTGCTGAGTGGGGTGGGGAACCAGTTGTCGCCTTAGTGAACCTCAGCTTTGAAGAGGGTGAGGGGTTTGGCCGTGAAGGCTTTGTGTATCAGGATGGGAAACCAACGATCGCGGTGAACCGAAACCGTCAAGCGATCCCGTTGTTAGATGCTGCGCAGGGTGGGGAAGTGATTGATTTTTACGTGGAAGCCGCGGCTAACCCCGTAGCGCAAATGTTCTGGGGAGATGAAGATTTACTGATGCCCGAATACGGTGGCGATCCGTTGTTCAGGCTCCGGGAAGCGAAGCTAGCAACCTATAACCCTGAGGCATTTCAGTTGAAGATGGACTTTGAGGCATGTCGCCAAGCAATGATGGAACTTCCTGAAAATGAACCACGCCGAGGCCAGCTACTGCGTGCGCTCAACAAAGCCTGCGATGTGTTAGATCTAGGCGATCCTACCTGTGTGCCTCCCGCCCGTGCCGCCCTAGCCAACGTGATGGCGAAACGGAATGGCGACACCAATCATCAAATCACGGCGGTGGGGCACGCCCACATTGATACCGCCTGGTGCTGGCCGCTGCGCGAAACCATCCGTAAGTGCGCGCGCACATTTGCCACGGTGCTCCGCTACATGGAGACGCATCCAGACTTCCGCTTCGTCTGCTCTCAGCCACAACAGTATGCGTGGATGAAGACTCATTACCCAAGTATTTTTGCCGATATCCAAGAGGCTATAAAACGAGGGCAGTGGGAAATCGTCGGCGGTATGTGGGTAGAAGCAGACTGCAACATCTCATCCGGTGAGTCACTTGTTAGGCAAATCATTCATGGGAAAAATTACTACCA
Organism: Akkermansiaceae bacterium; assembly: GCA_049609505.1. GTDB lineage: Bacteria > Verrucomicrobiota > Verrucomicrobiia > Verrucomicrobiales > Akkermansiaceae > Oceaniferula. The sequence continues at coordinate 5,314 of JBMYYO010000166.1, forward strand.
ACAGGAATTCGGCATTGAGGTGAAAGACCTCTGGCTGCCGGATGTGTTTGGCTACGCCGCAGCACTTCCGCAAATTCTCCGCAAGAGCAGAATTGATTGGTTTTTGACTCAGAAAATCTCGTGGAGCGATACCAATAAATTCCCACACCACACCTTCAACTGGGAAGGGTTAGACGGCACAGCGATCTTTACTCATTTCCCTCCGGTGGATACTTATAATTGCCAACTAACAGCCAAGGAGCTGAAGCACTCTGAGCACAATTTTCAAGAAAACGACCGCGCGACCCGTGCTCTGATTCCTTTTGGAAACGGCGACGGCGGAGGTGGCCCCACACTCGAGCACATTGAGCTGGCACGCCGCTGGGAAGACTTCGAGGGGATGCCTCAGTTAGAAATGGGAACCGTATTGGATTTCTTCGCCAAGGCAAAAGAAGATGCTGTGGACCCACCAGTATGGCGCGGGGAGCTTTACTTGGAGCTTCACCGCGGCACATTGACAAGTCAGGCATACACCAAATACATGAACCGCAAGTGCGAGCTTCTACTGCGCGATGCGGAGTTCTTCCAAGTCATAGCAGACAGCGTTAACCCAGGTGTTTTGTTAGAATCAGATCCCGTGGCAGAGCGTCCCATCTGGGACGTGCCTGCTCACATTGAGGAAAAAGAAGGGGACGTCACAGCGATGGCAATGGACCGGGCATGGAAGACCCTGCTGCTGAATCAATTCCACGATATCATCCCTGGCTCATCCATTCACTGGGTGTATCAGGACTGTAAGGTGGATTACCCCAATGTGGAGAAAGTAGCCGCTTCTGTTAGGGATGCGGCGGTGCAAAGAATCACAGAAAAAATCACCGCTGATGCGGGCTCCTCAGTGGTGTTTAACACCCTAGCGCAAGAGCGCGCGGAGGTGGTTTCCCGCTCCGATGGCGAGCTCTGCTACGCCACCGTGCCGCAGTGTGGATACTCGGTGGTTTCTTCCTGCGAACTTCCCACAGGAGTAGCACCCGCCACGCTGGCTGAGCACGACGATGGGTATCGAATTTCCAACGGTTTGTTAGAAGTGGTGATCGATTCTTCAGGTGCTTTGACCTCGGTGATGGACCTAGAAAACAACCGCCAAGTGATGGCGGGGCGTGGGAATTTGTTGCAAATCCACAAAGACTACCCGAACCGCTGGAATGCTTGGGATGTGGATGTTTTCTACAAAGATCAGGTGGAAAACCTCGATGGTATTGCGGAGGTTCAGGTGCTAGAGGAAGGACCGCTTAGAGTGTCGCTTAGAGTTTCTCGTAGCTTCGGGGAGTCTCGTTTCTCTCAGCGTATCGAGCTGGATGCTGGCAGCCGCCGAGTGAATTTCCACTGTGATGTGGATTGGCAAGAGCACGATCGCCTACTCAAAGTAGCATTCCCAGTGGACGTGAGCAGCCTGCGCGCTAGCTATGAAATCCAATACGGCCACGTCGAGCGCAGCACCCATGATAACACCAGTTGGGATGTGGCGAAGTTCGAGGTGCCCGTGCACAAATGGGCAGATCTGTCAGAAGGAGACTACGGTGTGGCATTGCTCAACGACTGTAAATACGCCGCAGATATCCGTGGAAATATCATGCGTCTAACACTTCTCAAAGCCGCCAATGCCCCGGATCCGGTGGCGGATCGTGGTATGCACACC
>JBMYYO010000167.1:0-6771 GCA_049609505.1 Akkermansiaceae bacterium
AGGGCACCATAGACATCACCGAGGAAGTGCTCGCTATCCTCAATAAGGATGCGCCTAAAAAAGATGACACTCCTGCGGAGGAAACCTCTGATGAAGCGGGCGAGTAGCCTTGCCGTTTAGCTCTCTGCGCGTGAGATTTTCCACTGTTGCTCACCTGCAGTGCCTAGCACGACCTCGCTCCACTGGATTTTTTCACCCTTGAAGCGGAACTTACCGGTAAAGGTTTCTCCTTGGATCATTTGGGGTAGCCAATGTTGATCGTCTTCCCACATTTTATCCCATGGAATGTCATCGGTAGGCATCCATAGCGGAATAGCTTCATCCGTAGCGGTGGGTGTGCCATCGAAATTTTCCGCCACATACACATGGCAGTGAATATCAGGAATGTCAGACATCGCAAACCACAGCTCTCCCATTTTGACTGGATTGAGGGGCGTGATGTGTAGCTCCTCTTGGCACTCCCTTACGACACATTGCGTGGGAGTTTCCCCTGGATCAATTTTCCCCCCAGGTCCATTGATTTTCCCCATGCCTATACCTCTGAGTTTTTCAATCAAAAGCACCTGCCCGTCTCTTACGATAAACATCAGCGTAGCCGGCATATCACCCTGCCACTGATCCCAATCAACGCCACATTCCTCCATGCGCAAGGTTCTAGGTGCAGCCACCCGATTAGGAAAGGCTAAAAAAACAGGCAAGTCATCAGGGCTATCCTTAACCAACCCACTGCCCACGTTGCAGATATTTGAATCTTGAAACTGACACGCCCACTGTGCTCTCATCCACTCAATGAGGAACGGTCAAAATGTAGCGATCATCGGCGGAGGACCATCTGGGCTACGAGCGGCGGAGGTGCTTGCCGAGGCCCAGATCTCCACCGTGCTTTACGATGCTATGCCATCGGTCGGCAGGAAGTTTCTCGTTGCCGGAAAAAGCGGGCTGAACCTAACCCATGATGAAGCTTGGAAGGCATTTCTTGACCGATACTCTGGAGGAGATTTACCAGATGAGCTCTGGCGCAAAATTCTAACAAATTTCGATAACATTGCGCTGAGAAGCTGGGCATCCTCTCTCGGCGTGGAGACATTTACGGCCAGCAGTGGCAAGGTGTTCCCCAGCCCCATCAATGGGCAAATCAAAGCCGCGCCGCTGTTGCGCAGATGGATTGATAAGCTCCGTGCTCTTGGTGTCACCTTCCGCATGAATCACCGCTGGCAAGGTTGGTTAGATGATGGCTCGTTATTGTTTGACCACCGTGGGGAGAGATTCAGCACCCTACCAGATGCCACCCTGCTTGCACTCGGCGGAGGCTCGTGGAAACAAACCGGCTCTACTGGGCAATGGGTTTCTTTGTTAGAGAATAAAAATGTCTGCTGTAAGCCCCTGACGGCTGCCAACTGTGGCTGGCACGTGGACTGGCCACGAGAAGTGCTTGATGAAGCCGATGGCGCACCGCTCAAAAACCTCACCATTTCCGCAGGCGAGGCATCTCGCACTGGCGAACTTGTCATCACGCGTTACGGTCTGGAAGGAGGTCCCATCTACCACCTTGGCCCAGCACTGCGGGCGATGGAGCAGCCTGCAGTTGTGTTAGACCTCAAGCCCAGCTTTAGCGAACAGGAGTTAATTGCTCGCATGGGCTCGGTGACACGGAACTTTGTGCGTGAGGCGCGCAGGCGGTGGAAGTTATCTCCTGCTGCATGTAGCCTGCTAAAGCACCTCCCTGATCGTGGCCCGTGGAAGTCACCCGCGCAGCTTGCCCATGAGGTGAAAGCCTGCCGCATTCCGCTACTATTGCCTCGCCCTCTTGATGAAGCAATCTCATCGGCTGGCGGGATTTGTTGGGAAGAGCTTGATGAGTCATTGATGATAAAAAAACTCCCTAGCACTTTTGCCGCAGGAGAGATGCTAGATTGGGAAGCCCCCACTGGAGGATACCTCCTGCAGGGTTGTTTTGCATCTGGTCATCACGCCGCTCATTCTGTTATTCAATTCCTGAACCACCGATAAGAGGTAGTTCTTTCTAAAACCAATCACAAGGCAGTCGCTTTCTCCCTAACTTCATCTATTCTCCTTTTTCATGCACTGGATATTCATCGTCTTAATTGCGCTCGCTGTTTTGTTTCTCCTGATTGTGATTTATGATCTGGTGCAGAAAAAACATGCCATCCTTAGAAACTTCCCGCTGATCGGTCATGCGCGGTATTTATTAGAAAAAATAGGGCCTGAGCTGCGGCAATATATTGTTACCAACAACAACGAAGAACGTCCCTTCTCCCGCGATCAGCGCCGTTGGGTTTATGCCTCATCGAAAAATGAGAACAACTACTTCGGCTTTGGCTCAGACAATGATCAGGAGCTGACGCCAAACTATTTGATCCTCAAGCAATCAATGTTCCCCCTCTCTCAGAAAGACCATGATCCGCTGCACGAAATGCCCTGCGCCAAGGTAATGGGAGCGGCACGGGGACGGGCAAAAGCTTTCCGCCCACGCTCGATCATTAACATTTCAGCCATGAGCTTTGGCTCTCTCGGTAAGGCTGCCGTGGAAGCGATGAATAAGGGATGCGCCATCTCAGGAGCACTGCACAATACAGGAGAAGGCGGCATTTCCATACACCACAAACACGGCGGCGATCTGATCTATCAGATCGGCACAGGCTACTTTGGCTGCCGCGATAGTGATGGGAATTTCTCTATGGAGATGCTTTTGAAAAACCTTGCGGATGCGCCACAGGTCAAAGCGATTGAAATCAAGCTCAGCCAAGGAGCCAAGCCAGGATTAGGTGGGCTGCTGCCTAAGGAAAAAATCACAGCGGAGATATCTAAGACCCGCGGCATCCCGATGGGTCAAGACTGCGCATCTCCCTCCTCACACAAGTCATTTCACGATGTTGATTCGATGTTAGATTTCGTTGAGGACATTGCGGAACAAACAGGTTTACCCGTTGGCATCAAATCTGCGGTGGGGCAGCTAGACTTCTGGCATGATCTCGCAAGGCTGATGAAAGACGGCACTCGAGGCGTGGACTTCATCGCTATCGATGGTGGTGAGGGAGGTACTGGCGCGGCTCCGCTGGTTTTTTCCGATCACGTGTCTCTCCCATTTAAGATTGGCTTCGCGCGTGTGCATGAAATTTTCAAACACGCGGGCTTGAATGATGATGTGATTTTTATCGGCTCTGGTAAGTTAGGTTTCCCGATGGATTCGCTCTACGCCTTTGGTATGGGCTGCGATCTTATCACCATTGCGCGAGAAGCGATGTTAGCGATCGGCTGTATTCAGGCGCAAAATTGCCATACAGGTCACTGCCCAGCAGGTGTAGCCACTCACAATAAGTGGCTCATGCGCGGTCTTGACCCCACACTTAAATCTGCCCGACTCGCAAACTACATCGTGCACCTTCGCCATGAGATCATCAAGCTTTGCCATGCTGCGGGCGTCGCACACCCAGAAGATATCAAGCTCGATCACTTTGAGATGTTAGATGGCCATTTGGAACTTCCGGATGCAGTTGCTAACCAATAACTTAACAGCCTCTTGAGCCGACCCTACTTCCAGCTTCACTTTCTGGTTCTCATTCTCGCCTTCACAGCGGTGCTGGGTCGGTTGATCGAGCTCCCCGCCCCTGTCATGGTGATGTGGCGCACGGGATTAGCTGCGGGCATAATGGCTCTGTGGTTGGCATTAAGTAAACGAGCACCGCTCAGAATCAGCAATCAGGATACGGTCAAGGCACTGCTGGTTGGCATCATCCTTGGACTGCATTGGATCACGTTTTTTGGTAGTATCCAGCTTTCTAACATTTCTGTCTGTCTGGCGGGGATGGCAAGCACATCATTTTTTACCGCGCTGACTGAGCCTCTCATTGAGCGGCGCAGACCATGTATCAAGGAAGTGCTGTTAGGATTAATGATCATTCCTGGTTTAGCCATGGTGGCAGGTGCGTCATGGGAGCACTCTACGGGCTTGGGATGTGCACTTGTTTCAGCTTTGCTGGCCTCGATTTTTCCAGTGCTAAACCGCAAGCTCACCTTGAGGGGGTTGGCTCCGCAGACTTTAACTTTATACGAGCTGATCGGTGCCTGTGTGGTTTGCGCCATCGTCATACAAGCAACAGGAATAGGGAGTGTCACTCAAGCTCCCTCGGGGATGGATTGGCTATGGATAGGTATCCTCTCTGGCGTCTGCACGGTGTGGGCATTTTCATTCAATATTCACCTACTCAAGAAATTTACCGCATTCACCGCGAATTTGGCCATTAACTTTGAGCCAGTACATGGAATTTTGTTAGCTGCTCTTATTTTCAAGGAATACCATGAGCTGACGCCCTTGTTTTATGCTGGTGCCGCATTGATTATCCTATCCAACCTTCTGCACGTCATCCTCAATCGAGGAGAGCAAAGTTAGCCGATTTTTCGGGTAGAGTTCAAGAGATCAACAAGGTCTGATAGGCTTGCTGGAGTTGGCTAGTAATTTTTCCTCGTTCCATTGGGTTTCCTAACAAACTTGCCGGCTGCACTTCACGCGCGGTGTTGGTGATGAATATCTCATCCGCCGAGCTTAGGTCTGCTTCATGAAGGATGGTTTCATACGCAGGGATGCTGAGTGATTCACACAAGGCGAGCACCACGGCACGGGTCACTCCAGACAAACAACCAGACTCAAGAGGTGGCGTGTGCACCTCGCCGCTCTGGACGATAAAGAGGTTCGCCATGGCGCATTCGCACAGCTCTCCACGCGGGTTAGAAACAATGGCTTCGTCAGCGCCTGCTGCGATGGCAGCTCGTAAGGCTGCTACGTGATGAGCGTAGGAGGTTACCTTGAGCCCCACTGATTCTGATTGGACCAGCTGAGACATGATCAGTGTAGCGTGATCCGCAGGAGCCCGCTGAGAGATAGCGGTAATGATAGCTTTCCCCATTTGATCGCCACCTATTAGGGGGTTCTCTCCCCCCGTTACTGTGAAGCGGATGCGTGCTCGTGTATCTGACAGGTCATTGCGCTGGATCAACTCAGGAATAGCTTGCTGGATGTCTTCCATCGCTGGAAGCGCAATCCCTAACTCACCCGCAGATGCCTCTGCGCGATACCAGTGATCAGCAAAACAAAACACCTCTCCTTGGTAGGCCACGAGAGTTTCAAAAACCCCCCACCCAACGGTAAGCCCTAAATCAAAGGGCGAAATTGTTAGCGTGTTTGCGGGAATAAACTCGCCATCACACCAGATGGTTTCCTGTGGGGTCATATGAATTGGATTATGGTTTTGATAGAAGATCGTCAAGGCAGGACTCTAGCTCTGCCACGGCAAATTGCATTTCTTCTTCACTAATAATGAAGGGCGGAGTGAGGGAGAGCACATTACCATGTAAGCCGTCAGCTAGCATGATAATCCCACGCTGAAGCATGGTTGTTAGAATTTTTCCCGATAGATCTCCCGCAGGTGCTCCATCCGGCTGCTCAAGTTCTACACCTAACATCAAGCCCCTGCCGCGCACCTCTCGAACGAAAGGAGAGTTAATGTTTTCTAACAATTTCAGGAGCCAATCACCCGCTGACGTCACATTGGCAGAGGTTTCCACCTTGGCGTGTTCATCAAGGGATACGGACGCCATTGCGCAGCCCACAGGATTCCCCAGGAAGGTGCTGGTGTGCAGTGCCTCGCCAGTGGACTCCGGCCAGGCATCCATGATTGAGGATTTACCCACGCATGCCGAAATCGGGTATCCTCCGCTGAGAGACTTACCTAAGCAGATAATATCAGGAATCACGGCATCCCAGTCACAGGCAAAGAGTTTTCCTGTGCGATTAAATCCAGTAAAGATTTCATCAAAGATCAAGAGTGCTCCATTTTCATCGCACCATGTGCGTAAGGTTTTAAGAAAATCACTAGGCGGCACTCTCTTGCCTCCTCGCCCTTGGATCGGCTCCACAAGAACAGCACCGGTGGATTCATTATCGAGCTGGGCCAGCTGAGCAGTCAGTCGTTCAAGGTCATCGGGCGATGTTGGGAAATCTAACACTGTGCGCAGATCAGCTAACTGATCTGATACTGGCGCGCGAAATTTATCGAACCCTCCCGCTAGGAGTGCTCCATAGCCGAGGCCGTGGTAGCTATCGCGAAATGTGACGATGCCGCTTTTACCCGTCGCAACGCGGGCGGTTTTCAACGCAGACTCAATAGCCTCAAAGCCCGAGTTGCTTAGAATGGTTTTCCCAACTTCCCCGCACCAACGCTCGAATGTCATAGCAGAAAGCTTACGGCAGACATCTATCTTCAGAGCCGTGGGATGCACATCGCCCATTCCATGAATAAGATGCTCAGACTGCTCACGCATTGCTACTGCTGACCAACCGTGGCCTAGCCCAGCTACGCCAAAGGCCGAAGTGAGATCCAGAAAGCGGTTTTCATCGGCGTCCCATACATTAGTGCCCTCAGCTCTCTGCCAAAATACTGGCCAGTCTGAAGCCGTGTAAGTGGTATTTCTACATTCGAAACTCTTCAACTCCCCTGCTAGATCAAGCGATGAAGGTCCTGGAATATCAGTGAGAAGGTGAGGAAGCATGGAGGGATTCTATCAGAGAGACGGCCTCTGTCTAGCCATGGCATGGCAGCGTGCAACTCATTTCAACGATCTTAATTCAGGGAAAAAAAACTTTAGTTTTCAAAAAACCATCATTAAGAGATAGGTAACATAAATAAATTATCATTTTTTGTAAATGGCCGGAAAACCACTCAACCAAACAATAACACACTCTTTATTAACAAC
>JBMYYO010000168.1:0-6587 GCA_049609505.1 Akkermansiaceae bacterium
TGTTTCAGCGCTCGGGCTGAGTGGTTACCCTGATGACACATCCACGAGACAAGCTTGCGCTGCTGTCGGGCAGACGCGCTTGATGCACGCTTATGAAAGCCTATTCCAGAAGTTCAGATTGAATGTAGCGCAGGTGCTTCTTACCGCTCGTGATCTCGCTAGTGAATCGGGCAGTAATCATGTGCTTACCACGCTGCAAAAACTCCTCTCCAGTGGCGACATCATCCCGATTATTAATGAAAACGATACCGTGGCTGTAGAGGAACTCAGGGTGGGGGATAATGATGTGCTTTCCGCATCTGTGGCGTCTTTATTAGGAGCAAGATTGCTGGTGATGCTCAGCACGGTGGATGGGCTACAAGGTGCTGATGGTGCCGTGATCCAAGAGGTTTCGAACCTATCTGAGGTGGATGGGTTCGCCCGCGCTGAGCACGGGAAGTTCTCCATCGGAGGGATGGCATCCAAGCTCAAAGCCGTCAGTTTAGCCGTAGAAAGTGGGGTGGAAACGGTGATCGCAAACGGCAGAAAACCAAACGACTTAGGGGGCATTGTCACTGGCGATTCTATTGGGACACGCTTTTTGAAAAATCCGCCTGTTTCCTGAAAAAATTCAAGATTGCCAAAGTGTGTGATCTGAGATAGGTTTTGCTTCGTAAGGACGCCTAAGCGTCCTTTCTCCGTCTCTGAGCTCTATTCCGAGTTCTGCTCTAACTTTCTGAGTAAGGCGGAAAAATTATCTGATTTTCTATCATTATGGGATTTATTGATGCCTTTAAGCGATGGCGCCTTGCAAAAAAAGGTATGTCATCCGGCAAAAAACGCCGCACCTCCACAACAGGGGAAAGTGCCGTGGTGGACTCGATGGAGCGCAGCGTGTGGATGAAACTCCTCATCTATCCTGCGTTTGCAGCGTTAGTGTGCCCGCTGGCCGCCTTCTATGTCTCAGACGGTGTGCTGTTTCACGGCTCTGGAATGCGGAGAAGCTTACTGTGTATGGCCTTGTGTGCTGCCGTGGTGGTGCTTTATCACACGAGGAATACTCTCAAGGTTGGGAATGGCGAAGTGGTTTTGGTGTTTGGTGGCGTAGTTGTGCATCTGGCGATGCTGCGCGCTGCTTTCTACTTTGTAGAAGCAAATGGGTGGGCGGCGGACTATCGCATGGTGTTACCTCTTTTGGCATTTGCTCCGATGACGCATTCGGTGCTACTCGGTAGATACTCAGGCACGTTTTCTGCCCTCGTGGTGAGTATGTTAGGCAGCCTGATGATGCCGATAGAGGACATGTTTTCATTTTTCCTCATTAGCTTTGTTGCTGGCGTGACAGCTGTGGCTCTGACGAGACGTGTGAGGCGCCGGGGCAGTTTACTGCGCGCTGGGTTTTATGTTGGGGTGGTGACATTGTTGATGGCGGCGGCAGTTGGGCAAATCGATATGTCGATCGTTGAAGAGGACGGGAAAATTTCAGACGAGCTACTTCAGGGAGTAGCCGCTCTTAGCATGGGCTTGGTCACAGGCATGGTGGTTAGCGGTTTATTACCACTGCTCGAGGCTACCTTCACTGTGACCACTGATATTTCGTGGCTGGAACTCAGTGATTTGAACCACAAATTGCTACGCAAACTTCAATTAGAAGCACCCGGAACCTATCACCACAGCATGGTCGTGGCATCATTGGCTGAATCCGCAGCGGAAGACGTAGGCGCAAATGCCTCTATGTGCCGTGTATGTTCCTATTTCCACGACATCGGGAAGCTCAGCAAACCAGAGTATTTTATCGAAAATCAGGGAGAAAATAACCCACACGATAGCCTGACGCCCACCATGAGCGCCATCATTATCATCGCTCATGTAAAGGACGGAGTGGACATGGCAATCAAGCACAAGCTAAACCCAGTGATCATTGATGTGATTAGAGAACATCACGGTGAGTCACTGGTGTCGTATTTCTATCACAAAGCACGCGAGCAGCGCGCAGACGCTGAGGAGAAAGTCAAAGATGGTATTGAAAACCGCGAGGACTTGCCCGAAGTTGATGCTAAAAACTTCCGTTATCCGGGCCCGATTCCATCGACTAGAGAGAGTGCTATTATTTGCCTAGCAGACTGCGTGGAAAGTGCTTCACGGACAATTAAAAAAGCCACGCCACAGAAAATCAGAAATAAGGTGCACGAGCTGGTCATGGCGCGTGTGTCAGAGGGTATGCTTGACAACAGTGGCATGACAATGGGCGAGATTAAGGTCGTGTGCGAGAGTTTTACTTCCACGCTAAGAAGCATGATGCACTCCCGCATTGATTACCCGAAAGGTGAAAAAGGCAATGGTTCTGGGAGTGCTAACGGCGGAAACAGAGGCAGCAAAGGCGGAAAGGTAACGAAAGGCAACGGCGAGACGGCTGAGCCAGACAAGGAAAAGCCCTTGGCGGAAACCAATTAGTCCTTATGCAGCGGGAGCTAGCAATCTTTGATCACCAAGAGGTGATTGCTGTCAGTAGCGAGCTGCTGGAGCGTCTAACACGTTTTGGCCAATCAGCGTGGAGTGAAGCACTGGCGGTGGCCCACCACCGAGATTCAGCGCTTTCCAATCTGAGCGAAGTGGAGGTTTCCCTTGTTGACGACGAGACAATTGCGGATGTGCACATGCGCTTCATGGACATTCCAGGCGCTACGGATGTAATCACCTTCAATCATGGAGAAATCCATATCAGTGTGGAAACTGCTCGGAGCCAGGCGGAAGAATACCAGCATGATTTTGAGCGAGAGCTAGCTCTTTACGTCATTCACGGTTTGTTGCATTTGGCTGGCCACGAGGACGCTAGCGAGCTTGGGGCCAGCACTATGGCTGAGCATCAGGAACGTATTTTATCGATGCTCTGGTAGCCCTCCTCCGTGATGACTCCCTCCATCAGCACATCATGAGCCTCATGAGGAACCGTGTCCATGAGTTGGTGGCTATGGCAAACACCAATAAGTTTCGCCGCAGAATTTCGCTGGGCAAGTGCCCGATCATAGTAGCCGCCGCCGTGGCCCAATCGGCTCCCATCCCTGCCAAACGCAAGGCCTGGACACAGAAATACATCAATGTCGCACACGGAAACTTCTTGGTGTTTGCCTGCAATAGGTTCCAAGATTCCAAGAGTCCCAGGAGCAAGCCCGCCAAGATTAGCCACTAGATGAAAACTCAGGCGTCGCTGAGGGCGGCAGAGAGGATAGACATAGGAATGATGGGGGAGCAGATCATGCAATGCTGCAAGAGAAACCTCCCCAGGCTGGGCTGCGAAGCTGGAAACAAAGGATTCAGGGTTTCCAGATTGTTCTAGGATAGGGGCTGCGCTTTGACAGATGTGCTCCGATGCATCAGCCCATTGGCTAGCGGTGAGTTGTCTGAGCTTGGAGCGGATTTCACTCCGTAGGGCAATTTTAGCGGATTTGATATCAGGATTTCCCACACAGGGATCAAAAGGCAATTTTTGGAAACCAACAAGAAATTTAAAAATTTTCAAATTACATGCTTGAAACGCTTATTTTCCTCAATTAAGAAGCTCCCTCAGCCAAATCTCAGTGGAAGGAAGCTACGCGAAATTCACACGTCACGTCCTCCTTGCCCCCACAGATTGAGCCTTTTGGTTTTCCCCCAACCCTACAACACACAAATGCAAGACAAGCAAACTCCTACTAAGGGGCAGGCCTTCCGTGCCAAGCTCAGACACTATCACCGTTCTGCCTCACCTGAATTTTTTTCACGCAAACGGAAGCGCTGGGAAAATTTATCCCAGCAAGAATTTAGCGATTCCGTCTCAGGCGGTATCTCTCCTAGGCAGGTTCCTTCTGGTAATGTCGAGGAAAGCTAAACCGTTATTCGGGTAGAACAGAGCTTCCCAGTATTATCCATTAAGCTAGAGGATTTGCTGCCGCGCCGCATTGTCGCGGTGTGTCATTCTGTCTTGATTGCGCTGATGTTAATTGTGACAAAGTGTCGCTTTTCAGCTGCTTCTTTTTATTTGTAAAATATGTAAATTTGCATATAAGTAGTTTATTATTAGTCGTTTATGCGTTTTGTTTTTAGTGTTGGCATGCTGATTGCATAAAGGGTTTTGAAAATCTCATTAGTGACCTGACTAGGCACTACATTAATCCTCAAAACTCATTATATTATGGCTAAAATACTAGGAATTGACCTCGGAACAACCAACTCCTGCATGGCAGTGATGGAGGGGCGTGAAGCCACCGTTCTGGAAAACTCAGAGGGTGCGCGCACCACTCCATCGATCGTAGCATTCACCAAGTCTGGCGAGCGACTCGTCGGTCAGGCCGCTAAGCGCCAAGCAGTGACCAATGCTAAAAACACCATCTTCTCCGCAAAACGCTACATTGGCCGCAAGTTCAGTGAACTGACAGATGCAGATAAGAATGTCCCCTACGATATCGTGGAAGCCGAAAACGGCGATGCCCACATCCAAGTAGAGTTGGATGGCGAGAAGAAAGCCTACTCACCACAGGAAATTGCAGCCATGGTACTTGGCAAACTCAAGTCTGATGCTGAGACAAAGCTGGGCGAAACCATCACCGAAGCCGTGATCACCGTCCCTGCTTATTTTAATGACTCTCAGCGTTCTGCCACCAAAGCAGCTGGTGAGATCGCAGGCCTCAAGGTGCGCCGCATCATTAACGAGCCTACCGCCGCCGCGCTTGCCTACGGAATTGATAAGAAATCCGAAGAAAAAGTAGCCGTTTACGACCTCGGTGGAGGAACGTTTGATATCTCCGTGCTGGACATCGATGACGGTGTCTTCGAGGTGCTCGCTACTGATGGCGACACTCAGCTCGGTGGTGATGACTGGGATAATGCCCTCATCAACTGGATCGTCGATGAGTTTAAAACAGCCGAGGACATGGATCTCAGCAAGCAGCCTGACGCCCTTCAGCGTATTAAGGAAGAAGCTGAGAAAGCCAAGATCGCCCTTTCATCCTCCCAGAGCTATGACATTAGCCTGCCGTTCATCACCATGGATGCTACTGGTCCTAAGCACATCCAGCAGACACTCACTCGCTCTAAGCTAGAGCAACTCACAGACCACCTCTTTGAGCGCACTAAGAAACCAGTCATCGATTGCCTCAAGGAAGCAGGAGTTTCCGCAAGCGAAATCGATGAGCTAGTTCTCGTTGGTGGAATGACCCGCATGCCCAAAGTGGTAGAAACCGCCGAGGCCCTCGCAGGCAAGAAGCCAAACCAAGGGGTAAACCCAGATGAAGTGGTTGCCATCGGTGCCGGAATCCAGGGTGGCGTCCTCCAAGGAGATGTTTCAGACGTTCTTCTTCTCGATGTAGCACCTCTCACACTTTCCATTGAAACAGCGGGTCAGATCGCTACACCAATGATCGAGCGGAACACCACCATCCCAGCCAAGAAATCCCAAACGTTTTCTACCGCTGCAGACAATCAACCAGGCGTGGACATCCGCATTTGCCAAGGTGAGCGGAAGATGTTCACCGATAACAAAATCCTCGGGAACTTTCACCTCGGTGACATTGATCCCGCGCCGCGTGGCACTCCTCAAATCGAAGTCACTTTTGATATCGATGCAAACGGAATCCTCCACGTTTCAGCCAAGGATAAAGCAACTGGTAAGGAAAACAAAATCTCCATCGAGGGCTCAAGTGGCCTCTCCGATGAGGAAATTGAAAAAGCCAAGCGCGATGCTGAAACCCACGCTGAGGAAGACAAAAAACGCGCCGAAGCCGTTGAAACCAAAAACACCGCAGAAAACCTCGTCCATCAGGTAGAGAAACAACTCGATGAACTAGGCGAGCAGCTTCCAGCCGAAATCAAATCCGGCATCGAGGGCAAAGTAGAAGCACTCAAAGAGGCACTCAAAGCTGATGACCTTGATACCATTAAATCCGCAACCAGTGACCTAGAAGCATCCCTCCAAGAACTCGCCCAAGCAGCGCAAGCGGCTGGTGCAGCAGGCGGAGCCGGAGGCCCAATGCCTGACATGGGCGGAGCCGCTCCAGACGCAGCTGAGGAAAAATCCTCCGAGCCCAAAAAGGCGAAGGGTAAGGTCGTCGATGCAGAAGTTGTCGAAGACTAACGAAAAATCATGGGTCTTATAAGTCCTGTAAGACCTATCAATAACCAGAACCAACCAACAAACCTAACTAAAAAAACTATGTCAAACATAACACCCATCGGACAGCGCGTTCTCGTAAAGCGTCTTGAAGCCGAAGCAGTCAGCGCTGGAGGAATCGTCCTTCCAGACTCCGCCCAAGAGAAACCACAAGAAGCAGAGGTAGTATCCCTCGGCACTGGTGGTAAAAACGAAGACGGCAGCAACTTCGAGTTCGCCGTTAAAGTAGGCGACAAAGTCCTCATCTCCAAATACGGCGGCACTGATGTCAAAGTAGATGGCGAAGACCTCCTCATCCTCTCTGAGTCCGACATCCTCGGAATCGTAGGCTAAGCCCAATCACAAATTACAAATCACTAATCACAAATCCAATAACATGGCTAAACAACTACAATTCGACGAATCCGCTCGCCAGGAACTCCTGCGTGGTGTGGAAAAACTCGCACGTGCCGTCAAAGCAACC
>JBMYYO010000169.1:0-6582 GCA_049609505.1 Akkermansiaceae bacterium
TGATATTGACAATGGTATCATCACATTTGTGAACAACGGCCCTGATAGCATTGACATAACAAGCACGCAACTGTGCTCGCGTTTTTCTTATACAGCCGTCACTGCAGGCATGGTTACATCTGGTTCTCTGAACATGACTTCAGGCGCGACAGTGTCCCTGTCTTGGGCAACGATAAGCAGTGGAGCGGGAAGAGACCTCGGCGTATATAGCCCGGGGGGAAGCTTTGGCAGCCCAACAGCCATGATTGATTTTGTTCAGTGGGGAAGCGCCGGGAACGGCAGGGAAACGGTCGCAGTCGCCAAAGGCATATGGACCAGTGCTGATTTCATTGACCTGAGCCAAGTTACAGACAATGTCCTTACCTACAACGGCGGAGACCGAGATTCCTCATCTGGCTGGGTTGTGGTTCCCGAACCCTCCTCGGCTCTCTTGCTGGGCTTTGCTGGTGCGCTCATGGCACTGACAAGGCGCAGAGCCTAACAAACAAGGAGTTTCTGCTGGCTGTTAGACCGATCAGCGGTTCACCGTTGTTTTGACTGCTGCGAGTCGGTCCGAAAATTCATCACGGGAATTCCTGCGCTGTTTTCTAGATTCTGCCTCGCAAGCATGTGCCAGGCAAACCTGAGATGCACAGGATTTTTCACTTTCGAGCATGATACCTCTACGGTGTCTTTCCCTATGATTTTGGCACTGGCCTTGTGGTAGATTAGAGGCATTTTATCACCCTTTTTTTCTTGGGTGCCATCAGACAATTCGAACCAGTTTGGAGCGCCACCCTTACTCGTTTTTAACCCGCTGCCAACGTTGCTGAATTTGACTATGCATTTCTTTCCTTGCACCCTATGCGAATGATACACAGGGGCGTTTACTTCTTTCTTCAAATCAATTTTGTAAGTGTACAGAAGAGAAAGATCCGCTAGTCTGTTCGCTACAATATGTTTATTCGGAGGATGGGGGTTTGACCCACCCGCAACTGGCCAATCAGTGGCTGGGTCGCGTTCATTCCCAGCGTGGATACGTACCGCACGCTTGTCCTGGCTATCCAAAGAATCGTAAAGGTTTACACTCATGCCCAAGTGGACGTTGGGGTCTTTGGCGGCGATTGCTGCCTGGCATTCCCAAACGCGAAGCATACCAGAGGCGTAAGTTGTTTGGGCAATTTGCGCCAGGTAGAAGGGGAGCTTGGGCTGTTCGAAAACTTTCCGCCATGACTCGATCATCTTGTGGAGCTCTTCATCGTAATTCCAGTCATGGCCATTGTTTTCCCCTTGATACCAAACTACTCCCCGGACACTCATTGGAGCAAGCCCCTGCATCATCGATTGGTAGAGCAAGCCTGGCTTATGGCCCGCATACCTGCCTTCGACTTTTTGACCAGCAGGGTATTTGTCTGTCAATCGAGGTAAATGAGTCCACGCCCGAGCAGCAGAACCACCATACGCCGTCTTGATTAGCCCCACAGGGACGTTGAGCTGTTTCTGTAAACGCCGACCAAAAACCCACCCCACTTCTGCGAAACCGCTTTTGTGCCCAACTCCGAACTTGCGTTCGCGAACGCTCTTTAAAGGTCCGATTGTTTTTGCTTCCGCCGGCAACCACCCCATGGCGTTCTCACCGAGATCGTGTGCGCGCGGCACGGTGGATTCATGTATCCAAAATAGACGAATAGACGGGTGGTCTTCGCTGATTGCTGTTTCTCTATTCATGTTAGATTGCCCGGCTGTGATCCACACTTCACCGAGTACTACATTTTGCAAAGCTAGACGTTCATTTCCCATCGAAACACGGAGGGTGTGTTTCTTACCATCTGCCTTCATGGGTGGTAGTTCGGCCCTCCAGTGACCGTCCTCGTTAACCTGAGCAGATTTTGTCTGGCCGTTGAATGCCACAGTAACGGCTTTTTCTTGGTCAGCAGTACCCCAGACACGTATGGGCATCTCTTGCTGTAACACCATGTGATCGGTAAAGACCTTTCCCAAAGATAGTTTCGCTTCACAAACTGTACCCACAGCGACTAACAGGCCAACTGTCAGTATCAGCTGACAAAAGAATTTTATTAATTTCATAAATAGTATGATTTATACGATCAAATTGAGCGCAAGCCCAAACCACAAGAAAAGAAGCATTCGCAGCATGAACCCATCATAAACGCTCTTCTGGCAAGTTTGCCTAAAAAAGAGACCGCAGAACAGTAAATCGCCTTTGGAGAATACCGTTATCACACCAACAGCTTGCTTTGTAGTTAGCTTCCATGTATAGCCATTGCATAACTATGTCGGCTGAATTAATCGTCACATCCTCAAACAAATCTACAGGTGAACAAAATCACCAGCTAGGTGATTTTAACATTGTTGGGCGTGGCAAGGATACTGCCGTGCGCATACAAGACAATAGCGTGTCCCGTGAACACAGTAGTATTAGGCGTGATACCAGCGGCTACTGGATCAATGATCTAGCATCCGCCAATGGCACTTATCTCAACAACTTGGCTGTCACCAAAGCAGAACTACTCCGCGATGGCGACATCATCACTTTTGGCACAATAAAGGCAATATTCTCGATGAAGCAAAGCACTGGCTCTAGCTTCAAAAACCAAGACACCAATCAGACACGCGTACTCAGGCGCACCGAGGTCGAGTTAACCACCACGCCTTTCATACTTCTTGTCGGAGACATTAAGGGCTTCACCGAAATAGCATCCAAAGTTCCACCTGAGCGACTGGCGGCACTGATGCGCGGGTGGTATGATGACTGCCAGGCAACACTCGCCCCTCTTGGCGCTACGATTGATAAATTTATCGGCGATGCCGTATTCGCCTACTGGCGAGACACTGGAGCCAAATCCAGAGAAGCTGCCGTGCAGGCTGCGCGTGCTCTGAGCGGTAGCGGGAATCACTCCCAAACGGCAGCGCTCACGCTGAAAAACTACAAGATCAACTTCGAGTGCCGCATCGGCCTTCACATCGGAGAAGTGGCTCATGGTGCTATGACCCGCGGTAACAATACCGCCCTAGGCGATGCCGTAAACCTCACGTTCCGGCTCGAAAGCCTAACCCGAAACCTCAATGCCGAAGTCCTAGCCAGCGCTGCTTTCTTAGACGGTTGGCCGCTTGGATTGGGAGAATTCTCTTCACGAGGATACCACCGAGTAAAGGGCCACCCAGACGAGATTGAAGTGTTTGAGCTGAATGACTAGATCGCACCAAATTGCACTAGGCCACATGATCAACTACCACTCCAATGACTCCCTCCGCTGAGAGCCTCTCACAACTCCTTTTTAAGAGCCTTTCTGAAAGCGCATTACTATTGGATGATCTCCCTGAGAGTGAGGTATTTCCTTGCCATACATTAACACCGCCGAGGCAGCCTGTCTCGCTGAACCTCCAACAAAAACTTGGCCACCTCTACGAAGATGCTCTAGCCGTGATGCTGGAGTCCAGCCCACGCTATGACACCCTAACAAAAAACCTTCAAATTCGCCAAGAAACCGGACGCACTCTCGGCGAGCTAGACTTCCTAGTAAAGGATCTACCCACCAATCAGGTCATCCATCTTGAGCTAGCTATAAAATTCTATTTAGCTATAGAAACAGACGATGGCGTGCAGCTACCAGGCCCGGATGCTCGTGATAACTTCTCCCGCAAACTTGAGCGCATGAGATCTCACCAGCTCACCCTAACAAAAAATCACCACACCCTACTTCCAGAACATTTACAGGGAGAAACAATCACCGTGCAACATCTAGTGCATGGCTGTATTTTCAATCATGTGCATGCTAAAAACCCAGTGGAATTAGAATTCTTAAACCCCAACGGGCGGCGCGGCAAGTGGCTACACACAGAGGAATGCCAGAGCTATTTTGGAAACAACACACTATTAGAGATCATCCCAAAACCTCTTTGGCCAGCTCCACTTGACATTATCAAAGATGAAAAACTAGAGCCATGGTTACCCAACAAATCGTTAGATCGATGTGTAATGGTTCGCATCGCACAAAAAAGCACACCCCCTAACACCTCCGGCAACACACCCTATTTTATCGCCCCAGATAACTATCCGATGATCCACTCTTAATTATTTCTCTCAGTAAAAACCTGATAGCTAGCCACCACCAAACCCACCAAAACCATTGCGGCTATCATACCTAACACTCAATCACCCAACCGTCAGATATAACAACAAAATTTGTTTACAGATATTCTAACTTGCGATTTCACAAAGATATGCTTTGGTGTTAGCTGTTATGAAAAACCCCCTGTTTTCAAAAATCATATTCTCCCGCCAACTATATAGATATAGTTTAACAATCCTCCTATTTGCCTGTCTGCTTTTTCCAGTTTCCGCCGCAGAAGCCATTAGAGAGTTTACCGGGACTAATGGAAAAACATTCAAAGGCACATTGCTCTCGGTGGAGTCCGAGAAGGCAACAATAAAGAGGACAGATGGAAAACAATTTACCGTGGATATCTCCAAATTCAGCAAGGAGGATCAAACTTATTTCAAAGAATTCGCCGCCCGCCCAAAAAAGGCTCCCCCACTAACAATGAAAGACATTAGGGAATATCCCTACACCACCTCATTTAAAAATCGAAAACTAAGCACAAGCTCGGACGGAATATTTGACGAACTCAAAGTATCCAAAGGCAAACGCATCCGTATTCACGGAAAAAAACAACATGACGGGGGACGTGTCGATGGCCGAGTAGTCAATCACATGGGCAAACTTGTCCTCTTCCCTGCTGGGAACCGCACTGGAAAACTTGTCGCCAAGCTCCCATCACTAGAAGATGTTAGATTCTACCACATTGCTATTGAGTTTAAGGACACCAAGGACAGAAAAAATGTCATCCAATCCAGAACCCTCGCTCTCAAAAAATCTATTCAGTATTCGTGGAGCTACTCGGTAGCCGATGGAACAGGCACGTTCAAGCTTGTGGAGCACGGCGAGGACGGAGTGACAACAATCTCTTCCCTGAGTGCCTCAGCTGAAGAAATCGTTGGCATCGGCTTCGCAGCCACTGTGCGCTGGTCCGGCAACGAGGCAGACCTCTCAATCACGGAGGATAGCGAGTAGATTCATCTCCCTCACCACCCTGCCAACCAACATGTCAGACCAACCTAGGCTTGTTGAATTTTGAAATTCAGTCAAGGTCGCCACCATGAAGCCTTACGAAAAGCTTGGTGAGTCACGCATGTCTGATGAAACGGTGTTCTCTCTGCACAAGCACGATGGAAAGTTTTACCTGAAATACAACGGCTTTGATCTGATGAGCACTGCGCTCACTTTTTCAGAAGAAATGCTCGCTGAAACAGGTTGTGCGGATTTGTTAAAAGGAAAGGCAACGCGGCCCAAGCACCCGAAGGTTTTGATTGGCGGCTTAGGGCTAGGTTTTACTCTAAAACGCACTTTGGAACTCATCGGTAAACCTGCCACAGTAGAGGTAGCGGAGCTAATGGAGCCGCTGATCGAATGGAACCGAACGTTTCTCGTCGAGCACAACGGCCCGCTGCTAGAAGATCCTCGCACAAAAATAACTCAAGGTGACTTGTTTGACATCATCTCCAGCAAAAGCAAAGGGAGCTATGATGCGTTATTGTTAGACATCGATAACACTCCTGATGATCTCATTACCTCAGGCAATGCCCGGCTGTATTCTGCGGGTTTTTTAGCGAAGCTACGCAACATCATCACACCCACAGGATGCGTGGCATACTGGCTCTCAGAACCAGCCCCTAAGTTTAAGAAATGCCTCATCCAAGCTGGCTTTCACATCGAGGAGCACGCCGCCAAGCCACATGAGAAATCAAAGCGCGCCAGGCACTGCATTTACATCGCCAAGCGCAGTAAATAAAAGAGAGGCCTCCAGCGGAGCAGCCGGAGACCTCTATACAATGCTCTGCTGACAAATCACTTCATCACGCAGAGCTCCCTGCGGTTTGGCAGATCGCCCTCATGCGCCATTGATAGGGCATTGTCAACCTCCACCCACGTGCTAGATGGCATGGCGCACTAGCTGTGGGACATTTTAAGATGGAAAAACTTCTGTTTTCTCGTCACCACGCACCCCCATATTGTTCGGTTAGAAACTTACTTTATCTGAAGTTCTGAAAGCTTCCAAGTTTTATCAGTCTTCACGGAGCCATCTCCAAGCACGATCCGCACCCGCAGCGACGGGTCAGTTAGAGTGGTATCAAAATCCACAGTAGCAAAGCTCAAGCTCTTGCTGTTTGCGATGCCAGAAGAAATAACCTCGATCAATGGGTAGCCCACTCGCTTACTCTCGGGATGGATAGAAACAAGGGAAGTGTGAATATCCCCTGATGTGTAAACAACGCCCCCGATGCGGTTTTCCTTGATCGCATCAAAGAGCCGGTGACGAGAGAATGTGTAAATTGCCCATCCGTCACTGCGGCTATGACGCAGCGTGCTACCTGAGGTGATCACCTTAAACTTGGCTGTTGATTTCTTTAATCCGCTAAGTAGCCAGCTGAACTGTGCATCACCCAACATCCTTTTTTGATCATCGTCAGGATGTTTATCAGGAGAGCGGTGGTAACGTCCGTCCACTACAAAAAACTGC
>JBMYYO010000170.1:0-6547 GCA_049609505.1 Akkermansiaceae bacterium
TGGGGCGGAGAGAGGCTGGATTTCAGTTATTTGCCACATTAAGTGGATTTCTCTGAAAAAACCGAACGATAGTAGATTTCAGATAGGCAATTTGTAAATGGATTTTCGTAAGTTTCGCTTTTCTTGATAGTCGGCTAGATATAAAAATGAATTTACCTGACACGAATTGCTGGTGGATCAGCGGCGATCTTGTGATATACAACTCATCAACATGGCAGACGAGAAAGAGAACGAGGAAGATAAGAAACTCCAGCAGGCCTACGCGATGACCCGCAAGAGCTTGATTGCTCGTTTGGATAACTGGGAAGATCAGCGGACTTGGGATGAGTTCTACAAGACGTATTGGAGGCTTATCTATGCCGTCGGGTTGAAGGCGGGATTGCGCTCTGATGAGGCTTTTGATGTGGTGCAGGAAACTATTCTTTCCATTGCCAAGCAGAGTAAAAAGAACATGTATGACCCTGAGAAAGGATCATTTAAGAGCTGGCTGATGAATATGACCCGCTGGCGGATCAATGATCAGTTCCGTAAGCGTAAAAAGGATACCGCTATGAGCGTGGCGGAGTGGGATGATGAGGGCAGAAAAACCTCAATCATTGAGCGTATGGAGGATCCCAATAGCGGCACGCTAGAGCGTCTCTGGGATGTGGAGTGGAAGAAAAATCTCGCCGACGCGGCACTTGAGAAGGTGAAGGCACAAGTTTCACCCAAGCAATATCAAATTTTCGATTGCTA
Source organism: Akkermansiaceae bacterium (assembly GCA_049609505.1). Taxonomy (GTDB): domain Bacteria; phylum Verrucomicrobiota; class Verrucomicrobiia; order Verrucomicrobiales; family Akkermansiaceae; genus Oceaniferula. The sequence continues at coordinate 736 of JBMYYO010000170.1, forward strand.
CGTCATCCGTGAGTGGGACGCAGGGAAGGTGCAAAAACAGCTCGGAGTCAGTATGTCTCAAGTGTACCTCGCAAAGCACCGCGTTGGTAAAATCCTCAAAAAAGAGTTAGCTAAACTAAACGAAGATGCGGGGTAAGCCACGTCCAGAGCCAGTTATTCCGGATCACGAGGTGCTGCGCAAAATTGGCGGCGGCTCGTATGGTGAGGTATGGCTGGCGCGGGGAGTCACAGGCGCGATGCGTGCTGTGAAGGTGGTGAGCCGAGAAGACTTCGAGGACGAACGAGGCTTCGAGCGTGAGTTCGAAGGTATTCTTAAATACGAACCCATGTCCCGCGATCATCCGGGCTTGGTGAATATCCTTCACGTGGGGCGTGGCGGCAATGATGACGAGGCGTTTTACTACTACGTGATGGAGCTTGGCGAGGACGTGAGGTCTGGACGCGAGATTAATCCAGTGGAGTATGAGCCAAGAAATCTACGCACTGATATGCTCAACGCAGCCGGGAAGCCGCTGGATCCAAACTTCGTGATCGATGTTGGTGTGCGCTTAGCTGAGGCACTTGATCACTTGCATGACAAGGGGCTAGCGCATCGCGATATCAAACCGTCTAACATCATTTTTGTGGACGGTAAAGCCAAGCTGGCAGACATCGGCTTAGTAGCGGCACGTGGGCAGCGCACATTTGTAGGAACGGAGGGCTTTGTGCCTCCAGAGGGGCCAGGCTCTGCGCAAGCGGATGTGTATGGCTTGGGCAAAGTTCTCTACGAAATGGGCTCGGGCAAGGATCGCCTACAGTTTCCTGAGCTGCCAGACGAGCTGCCAGAAGAGACGGATCGTAAACGCTGGCTCGCATTGAACCAGATCATCTGTGATATTTGTGAGCCACGTGTTTCCAAACGCCGGATAAAAACAGCCGCCGCCCTAGCGGATTCCCTCCGCCGACTCCAGAGGGGGAAACGGATTCGCCGTCGCCGGAATGGTATGGTGCTGGCTCTAGTTCCGTTTACCGCGTTGCTCTTGTTAAGTGGGTGGTTGATGCGTGATTACATCCCCTGGAAGTCATGGATTGGGCAGGATAATCCAGTAGTACAACAGCCAAAACCACCTGAGCAACCCGTTCAATACGGCCAGATAAAGCTCCTCAGTGAGCCAGAAGGGGCGGAGGTTTATGATGCAGAAGGGAACTTTATTGATATCACGCCCTCCGCACCCATCCGCATGGAAGCAGGGGAGCCCTATGAGTTTACTTTCCGCATGGACGGCTACCGGACGGAAACCAAACGAGGAATAGTGCCCGAAGACCTATCTGCTGATGACACACAAATGGTGTTTCACACACTCTCGATCTATGCCCCGCCCGTGGAGGGTGAACCTTGGATTGATTACCTAGGCATTAAATATCAGCCCGAGGATGATCACCACGTGAGTTCCATTTTTGTTAGTGCGGCACACTGGAAGAGATTTGAGAATGAATCCGGTGGGAAATCCCCAGTCGCTACAGTAGTGCATTCGGAAAGTGGCACTAAGCACAACATTGTATTAGTCACTCCCAAGCAGGCGCAGGCGTACTGCACATGGCAGAGTGAGAAGGCAGTGGTGGAGGGATACCTCAATGAGGTGCAGTATATATCCCCCCGCATGGCGATGGGATTCCAATCGCCTCTCGTATCACCAGAGGCCAAACAGAAAAAACTCAAACCCTTCCGCTGCGTGGTGAAGAATATCCCCTTTGCCCGACTAGAAATTCACACCATCCCTGAAGGCGCTGATGTATTGATCAATGGCGAGTATAAAGAAGTGACACCCATCGTCCCTGCCGAGCGGGTAAAGCCAGGGAAAACGGAGATTTCTATCTCCATGGAAGGATACCGGCGTGTCACCAAGCTCATCGATCTCAAGGACGGCGCGCGTGAGAAAATCACCATCAAACTACAGCGGGATAACAGCGTGGTGTTTGGCGAGAAGTGGACTAATTCGCTCGGCATGAAGTTTGTCCCTATCGATGAAAATTTGTTAGTTTCCATCTGGGAAACACGAGTGCAGGATTACGAAGCCTACACTAAAGCGACAAAATCCGCGGCGCCGAAACATCCTGGTTTCCGGCAGGGGCCGACCCATCCGGTGCTTAATGTTTCTCGTGAGATGGCGGAGAAATATTGCAAATGGCTGACCGAACATGAGCATAAGTTAGAGCGTATCAGCGCGGACTCTGAATATCGGCTGCTAACCGATTGGGAATGGAGCCTAGTAGCAGGGCTGCGTGATAACCCTGATGACTTGCCGTCGCTTCGAGAGCTGCGCAATGTGGTGTTGTTCCCTTGGGGGACGGCGTGGCCACCTGAGAAAATGGATGAAAGGGTAGGGAACTTAGCGGATCAAGCTGCGGCAAAAGCAGCAAACGTACGCCGGAACCGCACCCTGCTGAACTACAATGACGGCTTTGAAAAAACATCCCCCGTAGGCTCATTTCCTCCTAACAAATTAGGAATTTATGATCTCTCTGGGAATGCTCATGAGTGGGTAGCTGATAATTACAAGCGCACTGGAAACTATGGTGTCCTTAGAGGAGGAGGCTGGAATAGCTACACGAAAAAACACCTCTACGTGAGCCATCGCAACGTCGTGCCTTTTGATCACGCCAGCAATCTTTACGGTTTCCGCATTGCACTTGTGCGTAAAATCAAGAAACTTTCATCAGAGTTTGAATCTGAGCCAGTTGACGAAGAATCCCCCTAACAAAACCCTACATTAACCTAACAAATATCATGGTAGAAATCAGCATTGACTACGAAGGACAACTTCACTGCAGTAGCACCCATAATCCATCTGGAAGTAAATTGGCTACAGATGCTCCTTTGGATAACGAGGGAAAGGGGGAGACATTCTCACCCACTGACCTCGTGGGGACGGCACTTGGTAGCTGCATGGCTACCATTATCGGTATCGTCGCTCGGCGCAAAGAGCTGAATGTTGATGGGATGAAAGTCAAAGTAGGCAAGCATATGTCAGACACACAGCCACGGAGAATTGCGCAGTTAGATGTGATGATTGATGTGCCTCTGCCGGGGAATCACCCAGACCGGAAAATGCTTGAGAGTGCGGCGCTGAGCTGCCCTGTCCACCATAGTATCCATCCCGATATCAAGGTGCCTATCACTTGGGTCTGGCAAGATGATGAGTAGGGACGTGGAAGCTATTTTACGCCGTAAATACGGGCGATGCCATCGATGAGTTTGTGGTGCTTCTTAGGAGCATCCTTCTTCCATTTGGCGAGATATTGCTTAAATGAAATGCCAGGTTTGGCAGGTGTGACGTTCAGGTAGCGCACCGCTTCCCAGTGGCTTGGATTTTTCTCGAAGACAGGGAGCATGGCCGCTGCCATGGCACCGTTCAAGTGGCGGAGGGTGGATGATTTGCGCAGCTCAGCTTCATGTTTTTTGTAGTAGTCCGCCATGGTGGCAGCATCTACTTTTTCATACTTGGCGATGACGTTATCGGTGTAGGAAACGATGCTTTTTGAGTAGTTTTTCCAGTTTGGGTAGGGTGGGTTTTTCTCCCAATCCACGGCCATGGCTCTCATGCAGTAGAGTGAGGACATTTCGCAGATGGTTTCTTCAAACCACTTGTTCTCGCGGCCATCATTGCGGTAGCCGCAGAGGACGTGACATAGCTCGTGCGCCCACTGATAGGCATACTGGCACCAGAAGGTGCCGTGGGTGTCTAGCTTGACGATGATTTCCTTATTGGCATTGCGCTTAAAGAGCACAATCGGACCAGAGTTTCCTTTGGTGACAACGATCGGCTCTACTTGGTAGCCGGGGAAGTTCTTCCACAGCGGACGGGCTGCGTAATCGAGCACTTTGCGGATGTCCGCTTCGCCAGATTTGAAGGTTTTGGCTTCTATCCGGTAAGTGAGCTTTTCCTCCACCGCTTGCCCAAAGAGCGAGAGTGTGGTGAGGAAAAAGAGAGAGGCTGCGAGCTTGAACATTATGCGTTGTGAAATGTGTTAGAGCTGCTTGAGCTTGAGGTTTCTCCAGCGGACGTTGCAGGATTTTCCACCGTGGACTTGAAGGCCGAAGAAGCCTTCTCGGGTGTCGTGCTTGGGATCAGTGTCTTTGAAATCAACGCGTTTCTCGCCGTTGAGCCACGTTTGGATGTGGTTGCCTTGGCAGCGGATGACGATAGTGTTCCATTCTTTCCACTTGAAGAGTTTGGTTCCCTGCGCGGTGAATTTTTTGCAGTGATCTTTGTCAGATTTTTTAGGGAACAACCAACCTCGGCGTGCTTCATCGTAGAGGCCTGCGGTCCATGAGCGGTCGCCATTGTCGCCCTCGCACTGGTAGCCGTGGACGCGACCGTTGCCGTCGTCAGATGGTTTCTGCAAGGCGCGGAACATTAAGCCGGAGTTGCCAGTGCGGTCATCGAATTTGAATTCATAGGTTAGCTCGAAGTCACCGTAGGTTTTTTCGGTGCGCAGGAAGGTGTTGCCTTTGACGTTTTTGCCGTAGCCGACGATGCAGCCGTCTTCGACTTTATACTTGCCGTTGCCGCCAACAATTTTCCAACCATTGAGGGTTTTGCCATCGAAGAGATTGATTACTTTGGCGTCGTCTGCCTTGTCCTTGGCGTAGCCGATAGAAACCAGCGCGGCGAGAGTGATGAGAGTGAGTGTTTTTTTCATGGTAGTTTGTGGGAGTTGTTAGTGGATGAGCTGTTCGAGTGCCTGGCCGTATTGGACGTAGCTATCGTAGCATTGTTGCCAGTCCGGCTGTTCGCCATCGCTGACATGGAATACGGTGGCGACGTGTGGTTCTATCGCGATAAAGCCATCGTAGTCGCGTTTTTTCAAATCGTCAATGATCGCTGGCACATACGCTTGACCGTCTCCGGGGAAGACATATTCAGGCTCTTGACCGTCTTCTTTCGGGTTACGGCAGTCTTTGATATGAATGTGGATGATGTGTTCTTGCACATCTTGGTAGAACTCCCACGCGTCCTGCCACGGCTGCGGATCGTCCTTTGAGCGATCGCGCTGGAAGACGGGATTGCCAGTGTCGAAGATGAGTCGAAGTCCAGGCACTTCCTCGATGAGTCTGAGGGTGTGCCCACTGGAGAAACCACCATAGTTCATGCAGTTCTCATGCGCCACGGTGATGCCCGCTTCACTGAATCTGGCAGTGACGGCGCGGAGCCGCTTGAAGCGCTCGTGCTCGCGCTGATCGTCACCCCACGGTTCTTGGGCGTAGGACATGACGCGCACGATCTGCGTGCCGAGCTTTTGCATACGTGGAATGGCGCGTTCTACTTCGTCAAGGGTATCGGCAAAATCAGAGTGGATGGTCTTCGCCCATGAACCGATCAGTGAGCCGAACTCGGCAACTTGAATGCCAGCATCTTGAAGTTGCCCGTAGGCGGTATCAAATGCCTTGTCGGATAGATCGTGGATGTTTTTCCCATCGATGCCACGGGCGGAAATGTATTTCCAGCCAAGCTCTTGGGTTGCTTTGATCTGAGTGGCGAGGTCGCGCCCCGCTTCATCGGCAAATCCTGTTAGTTTCATAGGGTGGTGGTTAGAGGGTGACCCAGGCTCCGTCGTTTTGGGCGGATTGGTAGATGGCGTTGATGAGTTCTACGGGTTTGCGGGCTTCGGCAGCCGAGGTGCTTGGCTCGCGGCCTTCTTGAATGGCGGCTACCACTTCCTCGAAGTTTCGCTGGTGCTGGTAGGTATTGATTGCGGTGGGGTCATTGGCTCCAAGCCCAGCTTCTTGCCCCTTCATCAGGGTGTTTCGGATCTCATCATCCTCTGGTTT
>JBMYYO010000171.1:0-6523 GCA_049609505.1 Akkermansiaceae bacterium
AGGGATGGAGGTAGCTGGGTATTAGCTTGTTAGATAATGCCTCCTGAGTCTGATAGGGTAAAGAAAACTCCCTGTTTCGGACTCTAACTCCCGTAAGTAAAGGAAAGTGTTTTTAACAAAAATATCAGCATTCACTGACCTTTTAGCTAACAATTTTTGCTCAATAGCTGTTTTTAGAGAAAAAACTACCCGTGCCGGAACATCATCCAGCACGGGTAGTTTTGAGGTTGAGTTGTTTTAGTGGGGGCTATTTCCAACCTTTAAGATACTCGACGATGTCGGCGACGTCTTGAGGTTGGAGGCCTAACTGATCAGCAGAAAGCATCAGGGAACGGTTGAGTTTTTTGATTTCCTTAACACGCTTTTTCGGGATGAGCTGGGTGGCTCCTCCGGTGGATTTGACGATGACGGGATCGCGGTCGCTGATGATGAGTCCCTGCACTTCTTTGCCGTCCTTGAGGATAACTCTGTAGCCGGTGTAGCCGTGGGCGATGTCTGCATTGGGATCGATGATACTGCGGGCAATGACGTCACGGGTTTGAGTTTGTCCCCAGCCTTGCAGGTGGGGGCCGTAGGCAGGGCCTGTTTTTCCGACTTGGTGGCACATCACACAGCGCATGAGGGCTTGTTTGCCTTTTTCGGCGTTGCCTTTGAGCTTCATGACATCGGCGACGCTGAACTTGGGCTTCTCTGGCGCGGGAACGGCGACGGGGTTGACGACGATTTTGTCCGGATCATAGATGCCGCGTTTTTTGAGCTCGGGCATAAGATTGAACTCTGTCCACGCTCCGGTGCCTCGCTTGAAGAGCCAGTGAACGGCATCTGCCTTGACGGGGGATTTGTCGTTGGCAAGTTCTAACATGGCATCGGCGGCACTGCGGTGCTGGATGAAGGCTATGGACTCCACCGCGAAGCTGCGCTGCTCGGGTGAGAGCTTATTAGAAAGCGCGCGGGCTTTGAGCGCTGGCACGGCATCGGATGGCCAGAGGCGCCAAGTGAGGCGGGCAAGTTGATCGCTCCATGCATCAGGGCTTGGGTTTCCGTAGGCGGTAAGCACGGCTTTCCAGACGGCGTTCTCGTGGTTTTCTGCACCGAGGCCGATGGATTCGAGGTAGTTCTTGTCCTTGCCATCGTATCCTTTGGCGACGTCTGCGAGGATGCTAGCGGACTTGTCTGGGGTAATACCACGCATGGCGAGGGCGGCATCGCGGCGGACAGCGGAGTCGGCATCCTTGGCAAGCTTGGCGGCGTGAGGCAGGATGTTTTTGCCGGCACGGCGCAGCGCGCGTAAGGCGGTGATGCGGGTTTGTGGGTTGGCATCACTGAGCAGGCTGTGGCATTTGGCGATGCCTTTTTCCCCGAGGTAGGGGAGCAGCCAGATAGCGCGGGCAGCTACCCATGGGTTCGAGTGGCTGAGGAGTTTGGCAACGGGATCGTAGGATGCGCCGCCGCCTTTTTTGAGCCCTTCAAATCCGCCATAACGAACGTTGATAGCAGGGCTTGTTAGTGCGGTGATTTGCCCGGCAGTAGTGCTGTAATCGACGGCTGGCACTTGGGGTTTAAACCCTTTGGGTGCGATGCGGTAGATGGCACCAGAGCATGAATCATCGAGGTCTCCGTGACCGCCTACGCGACCGTCAAACCAGTCGGAAATGTAGATCGCTCCGTCAGGGCCGATGGCAACATCAGATGGACGGAAAGAGGTGGGGGACTCTTTGCCTTTCCAGTTTTTATGGCGACCTTTTTTCTGCGAGCGCCATATAAAGTCAGAACCTTGAAATTGTTTCTCTGGGTTCGTGGTGCAGAAATCATGGCGATCGAGGCTCCAGGTTGCGCCTTTGGGTTTGGGGAGGTATCCGAAGATGACGTTTTTACCAGCCTCGGCTGAGAGGAGGAGTCCGTCCCATTTTTTGCCGAGGGCACCGTTTTCATAAAACACAATGCCAGTGGGGGAGCCGCCGCCGTAGATGTCCCCAGAGTCAAATGTTCCGGGGTCGTCTTGCCTCCAGTGGGCGCGTCCGTGGTCTTGGTTCGGGCGTTTTTCTTGTCGCCAGTTGCGTTTTCCATCGCGGGAGAAGTAGCCAGCGCAGCCGTATTCCAACACGTAAGAAACGCGGCAGGCAGGTGGGTCATCGTTATCGTTCTGGAAGAGATCGCCAAGGGAGGTGGTGGCGTGTTCGTAGGAGTTCCGGTAGCCGTGACCGATGATTTCGGCATTGGTTCCGTCTGGGTTCATCCTAACAGAAAAACCAGAGGTCCATACAAATCCATCATCGGATTTTTGGCCAGAGACTTTGCGGTGATCAACAAACCAGTCGCCACCACCACTCTTGTAGTAGGTGCCTCCCATGCGGAAAGTTTTTCCAGATTTATCCGTGAAGATGGCACCGCAGTTGCCGTTGTTGAAATACCACTTGCCGTCGGGGCCAGCGGTGATGGAGTGCAGTGAGTGATCGTGGTTTGCAGCGTTAAATCCGGTGAGGAGGATTTCGCGTTTATCGACTTCGGGGTCAAACTTAAGGTCGCGGTTGTTGTCGGTATAAACGATGATGTGAGGTGGCTGGGAAACGACGACGACGTTATCAAAAACGGCGACGCCGAGCGGGGCGACGAGTTCCTTGTCCTGAACAAAGGTGTGGGACTTGTCGCATTTTCCATCGCCATCGGTGTCTTCTAACACAGCGATGCGGTCGCCACCGGGACGGCGACCATTGTGGCGGCGGTAGTTCACACCTTCGGCAACCCAGAGGCGGCCTTTGTGATCAAAGTCCATATTGGTTGGGTTGAACAGGTGAGGGGAGCCAGCCCAGCGGGTGACTTCAAGCCCTTCGGGGACGACAAAGTAATCGAGATCAACATTGCGTGGAAGTTGGCTTGGTTCCCACGGAGCGTTAGGGTCTTTGGGGGTGCGGATAATACACTGGATGGCGGCGGGGGTGGGTTTGCCATCGCGGAGTGCGCCGCCGTCATCAAGCGCGACGGAGCAGGTGAACTTGACGGCACCTTTTGGCACGTTGAGTGTGAGGGATGATTTGGCGTGGGAGCCGAATCCTCGGGAGATGACTTTGCCCGCTACGCGCATGTCTTTGCCCTCGGCGTTTTTGTTTTGGCCGAGTTCCCCCCATGCTTGTTTGTTAGAGGCGATGTGTTTCTTTTCTACGGGAATTGAACGCCCCTTGGCATCATGGAAGGTGGGTTTGATCCAGTTAAACCAATCGTGTGACTCGCTGCCTAGGTCGCTGGCGTAGAGCTCGATCTGGGCAAGGCCTTTAACGTCCGCACTGAGTTGGTGGATGCGTTTTTTATCAGAGCCGCGTAGGACGGGGCTTTGAGCCAAGACTTTGGTGGGGGCAAACTTCTTGTTTTTTTGTTTCTTCGCTGCCTTCTTTTTCTTTTTAAGATTAGGCATCTTCATTGGCTTCTGCGTGAGCAGTGCCTCGGTGGGAAGGAGAACGGGTTTCCCTTTGACTGGACGGTCGAGATTTTCATTAAGCTGCGCTTGGGTGATGTCCTTGGATGGAACGCCTCCTTTGGGAACTTCTGACCTAGCTAGCCAAACGATGGAGTTTAACACCAATTTGCGGAAATCATTGATCGCCCAGTTTCTGTGGTAGTGACCTCCTACGAAGCCAACGCCTCGTCCGCCGGTTTGAGGATCGCGACACCACATAAGGGCTTGTTTCGTTCCCATGGTGCGCTCACCATGTTCGTTCCAGAGATTGATGTAGCGGACGATTTTTTCTGGGGTTGGAACTGAGGTTGCCAGGGCATGGCAGCAGTCGCACTCTTGCTTGGTCGGGAAGCGCATGTTCCAGTAGTATTCATCGAACGATTTGAACCCAGGAGTAACGCCATTGCCAACAGGGTGCCCGGCCTTCGGTGTGATATCAGCTATCCAATGTGGGTTGACCGACCAGCCAGTTTCCATGTATCCACCGATCCATGGGGTGAAGTATTTCTGCCCAACCGACTTGGATGGGTGTACGCCATAGTGCATGAACATGATGCCCATACCGGCTTTGACTTTTTTATCGAGGAAAGCGTATTTTTCACCAAAGCGACCACCTGCATCGGCATAGATTACACAGGCATCTACTCCATCGAAAATTGATTCATCCTTCGGCCAGCCGTAGTAGTGAACCTTGGCGGAAACATCGAGGCCGCTTTCATTAAGGGCTTTGGCTAACAACATGCAGCCAGCACGGAACTCATGTGCACCATTGCCGTGGCTTGGGTTTCCAGCGATGAACAGGATGTTTTTCTTTGCAAGAACGGGAGTTATACAGAACAGTAGGACAAGTAAGAAACGCATGAGCGATTTATAGTTCCGACGCAGCCGCTTCGTCGAGGTAAAATGCCGCATTTTCATGCTCTTGCAGGAATGAGGCACTCACTTGGTCTGAAACTTCACCCTGCGTTGCTTCTTTGACAATGGGAGCCTTGCCTGCGCCCCATGCCATCAGCACGAGTCGGCGGGCGGACAGAATTGTGCCGCAGCCCATTGTGATCGCGGAAGTAGGCACATTCTCAATGCCACCAAAAGCAGGCCCCGCGTCCTCTCGGGTGATTTCATCGAGATGAATCGCCCTTGTTAGAGAATCTTTGGGGGAGCCAGGCTCGTTGAAACCAATGTGCCCAGTGCGCCCGATCCCGAGAATCTGGAGATCAATCCCACCAGCATCCACGATCGCCTGTTCATACTCTGCGCAGTGGGCGGGGATTTCTTCGTCTGAAACAGTGCCACTAGGAAGGTGGATGTTTTCTGGTTTGACGTCGATGTGATCGAACAAATTGTCGTGCATGAAGAACCAGTAGCTCTCCTTGTGCTCGCGTGGCAGCCCGGCATATTCATCCAGGTTAAACGTGATGACGTTTTGAAACGACAGCCCGTCCTCCTTGTGCAACCGAATGAGTTCCTGATAGAAACGGATAGGGGTAGAGCCAGTGGCCAAACCTAACACCGTAGGTCGCCCAGCAGCGTCATTGCTACGGATCATCTCAGCAGTTTCAGCCGCAAGTTTGGCAACGGCAGCTTCGGGAGTCGGGAAAATTTCAACAGGAATTTTATTCATCGCGACGGGGTTGTAGCTTATTACTTGCAGTATTCAACACTGATTTCGATGGAAGTGACTGGAGAGGTAAGTGTTTTCGTTGTTGATTAGGTTGCCATCAAGGCTAAGGTTTCCAGATATGACCACAAGCCTACCAACTAAATCCAACAGAGGATTCACGCTAACTGAGCTATTAGTTGTGATAGCCATCGTTGCCGTTTTGGCAGCGCTTTCCACAACGGTTATTATGAAGAGCATGGCAAAGAGCCGCACCACAGAGTCTATCAATAACCTAAAGCAACTTCATGTGGCTGCAGTATCTTTCGCTGAGGACAACTACGGCATTTATCCCGCTACTTACTGGGGCGAGGCAGGCTCTGGCGAAGGCAAAGTTTACTGGTGGTCTGCTCTAGGCCCCTATGTTTATAATAGCTACGATGGTAAGCTAGATTCCACCTTTAGAGACCGGGCAGACCCTCGTGCAGGTAAGTTCGCAAGGGATGACTTCCGTAGTCCAAAGTGGGTAGAGATCAGCTACACCCCATGGGGAAATGGCACCACAAGCTCTACAAGTGCCGTGCAAGGCATTTCGATTGACCGCACTGAGAATAGTGCCGGACAACCGTATTTGTCCACAGGCCAAAATACCGGGACATGGGCCGTCACGGGCGAGGCTGGATATGATAAATATGTCAAACCCAGTGCGGATTGGCGGGATGGTCAAATTATTGTCTTATACTGCAACGGCGTGATCAAGTCCGTAAAAGAGGCCACTTTTGAAAAGGTAGCACCATCTCTTGCAGAAGACGACTAGGCACACTAGGGCGCGGTGTTTTTTTGTTTCACACGTAATTCATCATTGGCGGAGGCACAAAGTCGTGGAACAGTGTCGTTATCAATCCAATGAAATTACACATCACTCTACTCACTGCAGTTTTGCTTTCTGCTTGTATCACCACACAGGCAAAAAATCTATCCCTGCTTGCCGACTACAAGGAAGGTGTCACCAAAAACCTCCAGGCCGCTGGAGAAAACCGTGCCGAGCTTGAAAAAGCCATCACTACCGCCCCCAAGGCACACGCCAAGGCCGTGCAATTTCTCATCGCCTACATGCCCGAGCGCGATGCCAAGGCACTCAAGGCAGACTACATCCTCAAAAACGTCGCGTGGTCCTACAAAGCCCGCGAAACCTTCCCGTGGGCAAAGAATGTTCCCGAAGATATTTTCCTCAACGATGTGCTTCCTTATGCCTCGCTAAACGAACGCCGCGACGACTGGCGTGAGGACTTTTTTAACCGCTTTAGCAAACACGTCAAAGGAGCCAAAACTCAACACGAAGCACTCATGGCCGTGAACAAACACATCATGGAAGAAGTGAAGGTGAAATACAGCACCAAGCGCAAAAAGGCGGATCAATCACCCTACGAATCCATGGAGCAAGGACTCGCGAGCTGCACCGGACTCTCCATTCT
>JBMYYO010000172.1:0-6450 GCA_049609505.1 Akkermansiaceae bacterium
CAGGGTATAGCAGCTTTTACAGACAAATATTTACACTACCCAAAAGCACACGCTTACAGCTACACTGATTACCTTTTTATCACTTCATCAGGCTGCTAAATAGCCATGAATCAAACGCATTGCCTGCTGTGTAGCATAAGAACAGGGTGGTGGGTGTGGGGGTAATGAGGGAGAATGTGCGGCCCCAGCTATAATCGAACAGGTATTCCGCTGCGACAAATCCTCCCACGATGGTGTATATGGAGTAGTAGAGAATGACGTCCGCATGGTTCTTAGTCGCCGCTCCAATGGTCGCTCCGATCACGCCGAGGCAGATGGTCAAGCCACCGAAGATAAAAACCTTCGAGCCGCTGCTGTCATCGTGATGATTCTTCTCGATGAGATGAATGATGAGCCCGAGTAGGCAGAAGAAACCAATGAGTGTGACGAGTGTGCCGGGAGTCCAACTGCGGGAGTGGCGTAGGATTGCTAGCAAGAAAGTTTCAGCGGTGATGGGGGTCATGGGGTTTTTAGGTATAAACCATTCCATCCAAGGGGTAATGAAAAGCTCGGTCTATTTCGGCTCGGCGGTGTGGGTTTTCCAGCCGCTTTTGCCGTCGTTACCGTCGCTGATTTCTACTTTGTGTTTGCCTTTGGCGTAGGCAGGGATGTCGAATTTGTTAGAGGACATACGTTGCGCCCATTGGAGGGTGCCGTCGGGGTTATAGACGCGGACGACGGGACGGGTGCCATCAGGAGCAGTGTGGGTGCCGAGGCTACCGGTGGGTTTTCTGCCGTCGTTTTGGGAGGCTTTGATGGTGACGGGCCAGCCGGGGTATTCGCCACCTTTGAGGCGTTTGGCAACGACTTCGCTGCGCGGCAGGGAGTGGAAGGTGGTGGTGTGGTTTTTGACGTTGAAGTCGATGATGCCAAAGCCGGGCACTTGCTGGTTGAGGCGTGGCTGGCTTTTGGTGGTGTAGGGGCCGTCCGGGCGTGTGTCGGGATTGGCGACGGCGAGGAAGGTGACTTTGTTTTTGAATCCATCCAGGCGATTACCAAGATACTGATCAGGCTTTGGCGGGGTGGTTTTGTAATAGTTTCCTTTGAAACTCGGATGGTAGGCACGGGCGTATGCATTGGCAACGGCGGGAGCGGTGAAGCTGAAGACGGCATCACCGTGGTTATCAATACCGTGCTGCACCATGGTGGAGAGGTGCTGATCTCCAGCAACGTGACAGGCGCGGGCAGCGCGCATGAGACGAAGAGCACGCTTCCTGCCAGACTGCGGCCAACCGTTGCCATCGAGGTCTGCGATGAGGTATCGGCCCGCGTGATGGGTGGCGAGGTTTCCGAAGGGCGACTGGCTGAGGACGGCTTTCATCTGCGCGCCGTGTGACCAATCGGCGGCCCAAGCGGCGAGGAATTTCTCTTGGGGTTTTCCTAACAACTGGAGGCCGGGGAGGTCCAGGTCCTTGGTGTCAAAGTCTGGATTGTTGTAGTGATCGGGTCGGTTCGTGCCGCTTTTGGGCAGTCCGTGTCCTGCGGGGCCACTCTTGAAGTAGCGGTCGCCGAGGATGGCGAAGCTCATGCCGCCGTAGTTCCAATCACAATGATAGGCGGGGATGTTTTGCTCCAGACAATCTGGCTCGTAGGCATCAGGCAGGTGGCTGGTCTGGGTGCGGTGTACTTGAGCGATGAAGGCACCGGGGAACTTGTATCCGCCGTTATTCCAGTTTCCGTTAGGTGCTTTACGCGCGCCCTCTCCCCAGTGGTTTCCTTGGTAAACATCGTGGTCGTCTGGGATGGTGATGCTTGGTACGTTGCGGAATGTTTCGCGGAAGGCAACGCAGTGGAAGAGCCATTTGTAGAGGTAGTCTTCGTGGATGTTTTGGCTATCAACGTAGGAGGGAGTGCCTTCATACATTTGATCACCGTAGAAGAATACGACATCTGGCTTCATTTTGGCGACGCGTTTTTGTAGGTCGTGATGCGGGAAGTAGAGCACGTCATTCCAGTCGCGCGCTTTACCCCACGGGCGGTGGATGACACATCCGAGCGCGGCGAGGCGAAGGGTGTCTTTTTTCGGCTCGGCCGCGATGGTGCCAGTGTAGGTGCTGGCACCGATGCCAGGGAGCCTAACAAGAACGCGATAGGGAACGGCTTTGGTAGCATCCCATTTCTCGATGCGGAACACGGCGTTCCGGTCGATTTTGTGAATGGTTTTCTTCCCTGCCACCTGCCAGAGTTTTCCCTCCGGACGGTAGTTAAGCTCGATCTCGGTGCCGTCTGGCAGTGGCATACACTGAGCGGAGAGCTTGAGCACGCCACGGTCCACGGTGTATTGAGCGCAGACGATGGGGCCGACGGATTGGGATGAAACTCGCTGGTGGCCACCTTTGACAGAGTAGTTAGAAAAATGAGTGTCGAGGGTGTAGCTCCCCTTGGCTCTAGTGCCGGAATGACTCACGAGGCCGAGACCTCCACGGTATCGGGCGGCAGGGATGGTAGCGGCTACGGACTGTCCCGCTGAGCTTGCTGAGAGTTTGACTTGATTGCCTGATTTTTCTGCGTGGACAGTGAGCTTTGTATTTCTAGAAAACTTGTCGGTTTTAGCAGTCGCTAGAACCTTACCCGCATCGAGATCAGTGATGTGTAGCTCGCCCTTGCCGCTGAATCCGATCACGTAGCCACTGCCGGGAACGGCAGGGATGCTCTTTCCTTTTTTTACGCCGTAATCAAACATCAATAGCCGAGCCATCGGGTCGGCGATGGTGTGTCCCGACCCTAACAGAATTCCTGAGAACGCATCGTCCGCAAGTTTATTGTTAGATCCTCCTCGGGCATTCATATGAAGATCTACCGAGAGGGTGAGTTTCCCTTGGGTGGCATCCAAATTACGAGTGGTATCATGGGCGACGCGCCATGCGAGGAAAGGGCGGTTTGGCGCGCAGACGATTTTGTTTTTGGATAAACTCCAGTCTTGCAAGCGATTCCCCCACCAGCCGGGACCGAGCCAGCGACCTTCTTCTTGATAGCTATCAAGCTGTTTGCTTGTGAGTGCATCACGAACCACCTCAGGATCAACAACGCTCCGGGCGTTAGAAGTGGTGGATGAAAATGCAATGGCACTTATAGAGAGTGAGAGAAAGAGTGATTTTTTCATAATGAGAATGATAAGAGCCTGAGTTTGGCAGGTTTTTTTAGCAGGTGAACAAAAAACTGTTTAGGCTTTGAACTTGAGACGAAAATGAACCATCCTTGTGGCGTCGGCTATGCTTTTTTAATCATTAATTTTTTGCGCGCTGACGGTTTTCACATGATAGATGAAAGTAAAGAGTATCACATCGCGGTGGTTTTCCCAAAATGGTATCCGCTGCTTAATGATATCATGGAGGGTATTCTGGAAATTCGCGGGGTGCGGCGTCGCTGCCATTTCAGAAACTTCATCTGCAGTGACTTCGATGAGGGTGTAGTTTTCCCAGATGGGTATTGCCCCGATGGTGTGATCAGTTCATTTGACAATGATATTGCCGACGCCAGTTGGCTGAAACAGCTCAACATTCCCGTTGTAAATATCTACACCTGTGAGCGACAAGATCATGCCAGTGTCGGCACTGATCCAGCTTCGTTGGCGGAGCTGGTCATTGATCATTTTGATTCGCTGAGCTTCGATACGGTCGGCTGCATCGCTACGGCAGGGTTTCCCCAATCTTCCAAACTAACAGAACTCTTCTGCTCACAATGTCGGGCACGAGACATCCCCTTCTGGTCGCTGGAAATGCCAGATGGCATCATGGTCGGTGATAATTTTGATCTGGATCAAATAATGCCGGACTTAAAAGATCGGTTAGGCCACTCTGGAGAGCGCGTTGGTATCTATACCTATCACGATATGAGGGGGCGAATCCTAGCTGACTACTGCCTTCAAAAAGGACTAAAAATTCCCGAGCAAGTAGGTATTTTGGGTCGCTTTGACAGCATCAACGCACGCCTCAACACTCCAGAGTTATCCAGCGTGGTAACGCCGGGAAGGCAAATGGGAGGTAAGGCCATTCTGCTCCTCATTCAGCTAATCGACGGCGAAGAACCCGAAACACTGCGAATCACGATTGATAACAATGATATCCGCACTAGAGAATCGACGGCAGGACACGACCAAACAGATCTCGAAATCCTACGCGCCCGCTCCATCATCAGAGATCGGGCGTGCAATGGCCTAACAGTCGATGAACTGGTGAGCTTGCTCTCTCTTTCACGGAGTGCCCTGGAAAAACGCTACCGTGCTCTGCGCGGAGTGACGCCAGCCCAGGAAATCAGGCAACTGCGCGTGGAAAAAGCCAGCCAATTACTCCGCCTAACTAAAAGGACCGTCGATGAAATTGCCCACAAAGTAGGGTTCAACGATCCGCGACCATTTGTTGTGTTTTTCAAACGAGAAGCAGGGATGACACCCGGTGAATTTCGTGATGAATTTGGCCGTTAAAAACAACTAACAAATCAATAAGATCGCGCGCAGCGGAATCCCGTGTGACTCATACTTGTTTTTGCGGTGGAGCTGGTCCGGGCGGAGTTGCGGTAGCGATTGCAGTAGGAATCATGGCATAGGAATGAGCCGCCGCGGACAACTCTCTTCTCTGCAAACCCTAGATCGTGTGGAGCAAATAGATCCTCGCACCACTCCCAGACGTTGCCGCTGGTATTATAGAGGCCGTATCCGTTTGGCTGAAATGATCGCACGGGTGCGGTAAACTTGAATCCGTCCTCTCCGGTATTCTCGATTGGAAAGTCCCCCTGCCAGATATTGCAGTGGTGTTTTCCACCCGTGGTGAGGTCATCGCCCCAAGGGTAGAGTTTCTGCTCAAGCCCACCGCGCGCGGCGCATTCCCACTCAGCTTCACTGGGGAGCCTGGCGCCCGCCCACTGACAGTAAGCTTGAGCATCATTCCACGATACTTGGGTGACGGGGTGATCTAACAAATTTTTTATATCTGTGCCTGAGCCTGCCGGTGCCTTCCAGCAAGCACCCTCGACCTTGAACCACCACTCGGCATTTTTCACGCGACCAAACTTCTCGTTTTTCAATCGGTGCTCGGGGATTTGTTGGAAAAAAACAAACGACCACCCGTGATGTTCGGCATCCGTTTTATAACCTGTTTCGGAAACAAACTCAGCAAACTCTCGGTTGGTCACAGCACCAATTCCAATTTCAAAAGCATCCACATGAATTTCTCTAACAGGCCCTTCACGATCATCCTTCCAAGTTTCTGGGCCATCGCCTCCCATTAAGAAGTCTCCCTCTGGGATCGAAACCATTTCACCAAGGCCACTCGACGAAGTCTGAGCAATCAATTCCCGCCCACGGTGATCATCATGAGGCTGACCGGGAGCTCGCGCTCAATGCAGGACAAAGGTTTGAATTGTGAGAGGACATTCGAACTCGCGGTGGGTCAGCCGTTGCTCTCCAGGCGCTTGTTTTGCGTCTTGGATTCGGTCTTCGAACGAGCGAAACATCGACCTATCGCCGCCCCTGAGCCTTCTCAGACCATCCCTCCGGAAGGTTGATTGTGACAGTCCGCGTAGGGTTCACTCCATTCATCTTAATGAAACTCACGGCAACAACGATCTTGATCGAGCGCTTCCTTCGGGCTTCGAACAAGGCTCGACGAAATTCTCTATTGCTCTGGATCTTCTTCCCATCGACTTCAAGAATCTGATCGCCTCCCATGAGTCCAGCCGCTCCGCCAGGAGTATGGCAGCAGATCCCGGCGACTACCGCCCGTGAGTCTGGCATCATGGTCAGGCCAATGAGTTCAGTCCGCGGTAGTTCTGCTTCGTGCATTTGCGGGACCCGATCCACTCTGTCGGCATTGTTCGCCAGCGAGGTAGAAATCATGAGAGCAGCTATAAAGATCTTCATTAGATTATAGTTAGTGGAGCACGATTGGATCGTGCGTCTATTTGTTTCGCACAACGTCCTAATCCACCCATCCCATACGGGGAGCGGGTGTTGACGAAGGGGTTAGAGGTTAAAATTGTCATTAAACTAAACTACTCGGCGGTAGTGGATTGGTGTGCGCTGTCTTCCATGAGAAGGCAGTCAACCAGAAATTGAAGTTCACTTCAACTTTTCTTTCTAGCTTAGGGTTTAACCATCTAACATTTTTTTGACGTAGGCACGTGAAAATTCACCCTTGCTCCCCGGGGGGACGGGAGGGGCGAAGTCCCCCTTGGGGGATTTAGGGGGGCTTGGTGGCGACTCGGTTAGATATCGCTTATTTTGGGTGAAACAGGTAATCGGGCTTCCATTCGCACTCGTCTAAGACAGCTCTTTGTTTTCGGCTGTGGTGCATGAGTTGATTCAATTCTATCCTGTAAAAAGGGTGGGACGCTGCTCTCTTGTTCCCGCATTCTGATATCGATCCAGATGCGTGCGGCGCACCGCAGTCGCTCCAAATTTTCACATGCATACGC
>JBMYYO010000173.1:0-6442 GCA_049609505.1 Akkermansiaceae bacterium
GATAGAAATATCCGCCAACGATCAGAAACACCCAACCCCCTCTCTCACATTTACCACCCACAGTGAAGATGACCTGATCGCCATTGACACCAAAATTGACAACCAAACTCTCTACGCTGGAATCTTCCCAGATAAAACCACCCTCTATCAAGGAGAGCAAGCGCCCTTCACAATCAAGATCTACAGCCCAGAGTCACTTCCTGTTGCCAACTGGAAGCTACCTGAATCTGAAAAACAGAATCTCCTCGCGTGGCGTTTCTCTATCCCCGAGCGCAGAACCCTCGGCTCCGCAAACATTAAGCAGCAGCCTTTTGTCACAGCTACATACCGCACCGTGATGAGTGGCATTGATCCCGGCAAGGCGGTATTCGGCCCCAGCACACTGGGTCTTATCGTCGTTCAATCCATCATGGACCCACGCTTTGGCAGCCGCCGTGTGAATACCCAGTTAGAAATCCCCCTCCCCAGCACCACATTCAATATCTTACCACTCCCACCGGGTGCTCCCGCTGGTTTTGACGGAGCCGTTGGCCAACTCCAGATCGATGCGCACGCCAGCAAAACAAGTCTAACAGCCACCGAGGCCACGGAAGTAATCCTCCGCGTGGGAGGCTCCGGGAATCTAGAAACACTCCATCCCCCCAAGCTCTCAAATTCTGAGTGGGAAGTGATAGACACCTCAAAAGTCACCCGGGGAGAAGAGCGCAAGAACCTCTCAGGCATCGTCACCTTCAAGCAGCTCATCCGTCCGGCAAACCCCACTCAACCACCGTCGGAGATACCAGCTTACCAGTTTAGCTACTTTGATCCACAGACAAAAACTTACCACACCCTAACAACCTCCGCCATCCCCGTTCAGGTCACACCGGCTCCCATCACCCCTGGCAACACAGGCCAACGCACCAACGAGACACTGGGAGCACCAATTGAGGAAATGAGAGACATCCTCGGCTTCTTAGACAGGCCTAACAAAACAATCCCACTAACCAAGCTCTCCCCTTATTTCCACCTCATCCCTGCCGCCGTCCTGCTCCTTTTGATCGCGGCACCCATTAGGAGAAAACTCAGCGCAATGCGCGCCACCACACCTGAGCACAGAGCAAAAACAGAAGACTTCCAATCGTTGGAAAACGTTTCTGACACTCGGGATTTTTATCTAGCAGCGGGCCATTACATCGAGCGTTGGCTGCCGCAGCGCAAAGAGACTGATGCCGTTCTCGCTGAGCGTGATGAGGTGTGTTTTCTGCCAGATGGCAAGCCTCTCCCCGAACTCTCAGCCACCAAGAAAAACGAAATCCTCGCACTGCTCAAAAAGTTTTCCAAAGCCAGCTTTATCATCGCACTCATGCTTACCACCCAGTTCTCTTACGGTGCCGATGATGGAAATACTGAAACCCTCACTCAAGCTCATAGCGCATGGAAAGCCGGGCAATACGCAGATGCTATAAAACTTTATCAAACCGCTTTCCCTAACCCAACAACCACACCAGCAGATGTTCACTACAATGTGGGTAACTGCTATCACCGCCTTGAGCAGCCAGGCCCAGCCGCTCTAGCCTGGCGCCGCGCACTACGGATTGATCCCACTCACGCACAAGCACGGCAGAACCTCCGCTACTTACACAAGCAAACCAATGCCGTCGTGCCTGAATACTCCATATGGCAATATCACCTCTCTCGCCTTCCTCAGTATTCCTACCGCTGGATTCTTTACGCCTCCATCTGGCTGCTCGCCATCTCCCTTACCCTGCTAGTTTTCTATCGGAAAAAACACCTCACACTCGGCATCGTGCTGTGTGTGATCACCCCCATCACTTCTTCACTCTCCTACCTCGCCATACGCTGGTATCCAGATGATCATCTCTACTGCGCTCTATCCGATCAAGCAGTATTGTTAGAAGACTCAGCTCTTTACTCGGAAGCCCACCATGAAGACGCTAGTGACTACCGCCTCCCAGCCGCGTCTCTGCTCCAAGTCATCGCACAGCGAGATCACTGGACGTTTGTCAGATCAGACGATGATGAAGGGTGGATACCCAGCGACATCGTTGGCAAGGTAGCACCAGATTAACCGTTGGCTTCATGCATAAAAGAAACCCCACCTCCATCGTAGAAGGCAGGGTCTAAGACAACCAATGTAAATCTTAAAACACTGAGTCTATGCTCTGCGGCGCCTTAAAAGAAACCCGCATGCACTCAGGCCAATCAGCGCTGCTGACGAAGGCTCGGGGATCGTTTGAAAAGTCAAGTTATCGATCGCACCGCTCTCGATGTTAAAGTCAATCGATTGGATGTTAGACAGCCCTATTCCCTCAGCTGAAATATCGCTAAAATGGTTTCCATAGTGGTTAGCAAATTTAACGTTGCTTCCATTAGCAATCAGATCCGAAGGGGCCCATGTAACACTCTTTCCACGAGCATCCTTAAACACGATGGAAACTTTAGCGGAGGGCGTCTCAGGAGTATCATACAGACTAAATCCGACAGACTGCACAAGAGAGTTTCCAAATACGACACCGATCGTGCCTCCTCTGCCCTCATCGTCAGGGCTATCAACCAAGCCGTTTCGGTCTCTATCAAGAATGTTCTCTGCAATGATGAGAGCATTTCCAAGTTTCGAGTGGCCTTTTAGATTACCGCCAGCGAATGGAGATTCCAAATCGGGGTCGGCTGTGCCAGATTTATTGGTATCAAAAATAATCAACTGATCGTGATCACCGTTAGAGTCCACATTAAAGGTAACGCCTGGACCCAAACTCGAATACTCGCTGCCATTGAACTTGCTGCCATGGCGGAGCCCCGTGGCGGAGTCGTCAAATGAGATTGAATGGCTAGTCTGTGCGTAGCCTGAGAGTGGAATAATTGCCAGCGTAAGTGCTAGCCCGAAGATTGTGCGGGATGTTGTTTTCATGGTTAAGGGTGGGGTGAATTCGGTGAAACCCTACCCTTTCATGCGAATCAAAACTATCGTTGTTCAAGTGGTTCGCTTTGATAAATATATATCATATCTTTATTTTCTAAGTGTTCTAAAATATAAATGCTTCCGCTACGTTTAATCCCATTTATTCGCCAACTAATCCCATTTTCTACTTAAATCGGTAACCTTTCATGCCAAATAATATTTAATTATGTAATGGTTATCTATAAACTCAATATGTTTTAACAATCTTGAAAAAGATATGATAAACAACATCAATCTACTTCTAGCTTAGAGAATTTGATTCAGAAATGTTAAGCACCATGCAATACACTGCCAATCAACCCAGCTAGAGAGTCGGTAACATATAAGCCGTGAATATGACTCTACCCAAGCGTCGCTACTCGATAAATGGTACACTTCACCCCTTGGCTGCCTTTACTCTCTGAGCGATCAATTTTCGCCCCCAGCACTTGCTCAATAAAACGTGTCTCCACCCCCACTAGGCCTGGATAAGTTTTCAGTATATGGTGCAACGGATGATGATATTCCTCGATCACAAACCCACCTTCTGCGGAGTAACGGCAATGGCAAAAGTGCCCATCTCTCATCCGTGCATCCGCAAACCTTGTTGCCTTTTCGACAAGTGACTTCCCTGGCCTAACAGCATGAAACCAGGACTTCGTTTGAGTTTCAAAATAGTGATAGAGGAGCTTCTCCGGTGCCGTTTCACCAAAGGTTGATTTTACCGCCAACAAAAGACTCTCTACTAATTCCACTCCGCCCGTTGGAAACAATGGGGTACACTTAGAGGTCAACTTATAGAGCTTCTGCGGCCGCCCTACTTGCACTCTCGGCACACGCCATGTTTTTAAGTATCCCAGCTCCTCTAGCTTTACACAGTGCTGCTTCACCCCCATGTAGCTCATGTTCAGAAGCCTTGCTAAGTCAGGCACAGACAGCCCACCGGATCTCTTTAGCTCACCAATTATGGCCAAGTAACTTGGCTTGCTCACATCTTGCATGGCTTGGCTGAACATGCCTCCACCCTATGATCTTCCCCGTCATTCTCCAATGACTATTTTTGACAAAGCACAATTTGCCCTTAGTATCCCCGCGAGATGTCAGAGATCACATTTAAATCACATACGCCCGGCTTTTGGTCAGATATCCCATCCTCCGATTGGGACAACCACACTTGGCAGCTCAAAAACCGCGTCACCACCCTCGCCGGACTCGAGAAACATATCGATCTCACCGAAGAAGAGCGCGCTGGAGTTCTCCTCTCAGGTAATAAGCTAGCAATGGCGATTACCCCACACTTTTTCAACCTTATCGATAAAGATGATCCGAGCTGCCCAATCCGCAGACAAGTGATTCCGCGCATTGAAGAAACCCTCACCGATCCGGCAGAGATGTCAGACCCCTGTGGTGAGGATTCCCACATGCCCGTGCCGGGACTCGTGCACCGCTATCCTGACAGGGTGCTGTTTCTCGTTACAGATCGCTGCGCTGCCTACTGCCGATACTGCACCAGAAGCCGTGTGGTATCTGGTGTTTCCGAGCAGAAGTTAGAGACGCAATGGGAAGCTGCTTTTGAGTATCTGGAAAAAACTCCCGAGGTCCGCGATGTGCTAATCTCAGGTGGTGACGCTCTTCTGTTTTCTGATGCACGGTTAGAAAGGCTCCTTTCCCGCCTACACGCCATCCCTCACATTCAATTTGTTAGAATCGGCTCACGGATTCCCATCTTCCTCCCTCAGCGCATCACACCTGAGCTATGCCACATGCTGAAGAAATACCACCCGCTGTTTATTTCCATTCATGCCAATCACCCCAAAGAGCTAACCACAGAAGTGCGTGATGGACTTGGTAGGCTCGCAGATTCCGGCATCGTCATGGGGAACCAATCGGTCCTGCTCAATGGTGTAAACGATTCCGTGCAGGTCCAGAAAGAACTCGTCCACAAGCTCCTCATGTGCCGTGTGCGCCCCTACTACCTCTACCAGTGTGATCTCATCGAGGGCTCCACACACTTACGCACCAGTATCCAGAAAGGCATCGATATCATCGAGGGACTACGCGGCCACACCAGCGGCTACGCCATCCCCCAATACGTCATCGACGGCCCAGGTGGGGGTGGGAAAATCCCAATCAACCCAGACTACGTGGTGAAACACGACGACGGTGGCATCACCTTGCGCAACTACGAAGGCAAGCAATTCCACTATCCAGCAAATAGCCAGACGCCTGCCGCTGCTGACGAAACTCGTTAATGATCGGATAAATTTTTTGAGCAAAATTCTGCTTACAACACACCAGAAACCTTATATTTTCAAGGTTTCCACCCCATCATCGACTCATCTCGCCTAGCTTAATTTTTATTAGCAGAACTTTTTTTTGAACGAATGACGACAAATGACGTCTATTACCAATACCAAGGTGACGACATCTTTCGTCTTTCCACTTCTCCTCTTTAATTAAACCTCATCACAATGAAAAAACTCTCACCCTCCGAGCTAGAAATCATGCAGGTAATCTGGCGCGATGGCTCACTTTCCGTCAAACAACTCCTCACAGCCATCAACCGGAGTCGCCCTCAGCCCATCACACGTACCACCGTGCTCAAGCAGGTCCAGCGGCTGGAAGTTTTTGGCTATTTGCAACGCGACGACTCGCGGCCAGCACTCTACTCAGCTCTCGTTTTAGAAAAAGATGCAACTCAAGCACTCACGCGCGATTTCGCACACCAAGTATTTGGTGGCTCTCCTCTCAAAATGGTCCGCAGCTTCTTTGACGACGAAAAGCTCAAACCCTCAGAGGTTGAAGAACTCAAAGAACTTATTCGCAAACTCGACTCCGAATCCTAAGCAATCCCCGCAAACCCACCACCCCTAGTTATTATGACCTCACTTCTTATCGTTGCCCTCTTCAGCATCATCCTCGCCCTAACAGCATGGGTGACTGTTTGGTTTTTTAGAAACAAACCACGTGGACTCTCCTCTGTCATCCTAACATCGATCGCAGCCCTTATTCTACTCCCTGCGGCGACTGTTTGGCTCCCCCAAAGCGGAGCTGCAGAAGGGCAAGTTAGAATATCCCCCGGCAATGAAACCGTCACCCCTCCATCACAATCAGACTCTGCTATTGTTTCCAATTCTCCATCTGTTTTAGCTCCACTCGATGGTAGTCAAGCAACCCAGCACCCCACTTCAGGCCCCAGTTCAAAAGCTATTCCAGATAGCCCCGCTAAAACAGAACTACCTCCTGCCCCATCCTCCCCGACACACATCGCGAACAGTTCTGCCAAAAACACAATAAGCACTACTGCCAATCATCCCATCGTGAACGCAGCCAGCGCCACAGCGGAAAAACCCAGCAAACTCCCCCTCCTCATTCCCGACTGGGCTACTCGGTTATGGCCTTATTTTAAGGCCATATGGGCATTAGGAGCTTTTCTATTAGCCTTGCGCTGGATGTTGCAGCTTCTCACGCACCGATTGAGCTGCCGACAGCACATACCTC
>JBMYYO010000174.1:0-6441 GCA_049609505.1 Akkermansiaceae bacterium
TTCCCTGATCTTCTTCACGAGCGGAACTACTTCCCCCACCCTCCTCGGCACTTGATGCCATAGCAGACTGCATTTCTTTCTCCAGCTGACTTCCCGGAGCCAGACGCATAATCAAAAACACCACCAGCGTGATACCCAACAACGTGGGTGGAACCAAAAGTAAGCGTCTGATGAAATAAGCCTTCATTATAAAAAGAGAAACCCTCCGAAGCACAACGGAGAGCAAGTGGTTTTTATGACACAGTTTCCCCACTGGCAAGCCCGTGTTTTCATTTTACAAGATTCTTTCCCTATCTGCAAAAAAAGGCTCCACATTCTGTAGAAATCGGGCAGGTTTTTTCCCGATGTCTTATCTCTTCAAGCATTGCCACCGAGGAATTCAATTAGCTGCGCTCCTAGCAGCCACATTGCTTGCCTCGTCCTGTGAAAATAAAACCCCAGTCGCCAAAGCCACTGAGGAAAATGTTCTCATCCTAGCCAACAGCGCCGAGCCTGCCGGTCTCGACCCTCAGATCGTGACTGGCGTGCTGGAAAGCAACATCATCCGGGCACTTTTCGAGGGGCTCTGCGTGGAACACCCAGAAAAGGATGGGCAATCCATGCCAGGCGCGGCAGCTAGCTGGGAGCATAATGATGACTTCACCGTATGGACGTTTCACCTCCAGCCCGAAGGCAGATGGTCTGATGGTCAGCCCGTGACGACTGAGGACTTCCTCTTTGCCTACGAGCGCATCCTACACCCAGACTTTGCTGCCAAATATGCGCCCATGCTCTACTTCATCAAGGGAGCTGAGGATTTTAACAAAAAGAAAACCAGCGACTTCTCAACCGTAGGGGCCAAGGCGATTGATCGATACACCTTGCAAATTACCACGCGTGCTCCGGTTCCGTTTTTACCTGAACTGACCAAGCACTACACTTGGTTTCCCGTGCCCAAGCACACCATTCTGAAACACGGCACCATCGCCGAGAAGCACACTTTCTGGACCGAGCCAGGTAAGATGGTTTCCAATGGGGCATTCAAGTTAGACGAGTGGAAATTCAACTACTACATCTCGGTTGACCGAAACCCTCACTACTGGGATGCAAAAACCGTGCAGCTCAACGGCGTCCGCTACCTGCCTATCGGGAACTCCTACACCGAGGCACGGATGTTCTTTGATGATCAAATCCACTCCACCTACGGACTGGCACCAGAAATGATCCAATACGCGCGCAAGCACTACAAGGAAAGCCTCCACCAAGAGCCATACCTCGGGGTAAACTTCGTCCGCTGCAATGTCACCCGCAAGGGGCTGGATGATCCACGCGTGCGCCGTGCCTTGGCGCTGTCGATCGATCAACGCTCGATTATTGATAACGTGATGAAAGGCGGCCAGCTCCCCGCCTTCGGACTGACCCCACCACTGGGCGACTACAAGACGCCGCAGTCCGTGTTTTTTGACCCCAAGGAAGCCAAGCGGCTAATGGCAGAAGCTGGCTACCCCGACGGCAAGGGCTTCCCTAAAATTTCCCTTCTCACCACGGACAAGGACACCTCCAAGCGGCTCAGCGAAGCATTCCAAGACATGTGGAAAAAGCACCTCGGCATCAGCGTCTCCATCAAGCAACAAGAGTGGAAAACCTACCTCGATTCCATGCACAAACTCAACTACGATATGGGCATTGGCGGCTGGATTGGCGACTACCCAGACCCCACCACCTTCCTAGAAATGTGGCGCAAGGGCGACGGCAATAACAACACCGGATGGGATAGTCCAGAATACGAGGCACTATTGAAAAAAGCCGAAACCGCCCCCACCCCAGAGGCTCGATTGCAGCTACTGGCACAGGCCGAGAAAATCTTCCTCGATGACATGCCCGTATTGCCCATCTACTGGTACACCACCAACTACCTACTCCACCCCTCTGTCAAAGGTTGGCACCCGCTTATCTTGAACAATCATCCCTATAAATTTATCCGCTTGGAACCTAAGGAGTCCGCTCAGGAAACCAAATAACAACCGTCATGCTTTCCGCCATTCTCTCACGCCTCGGCCAAGGTGTCCTCGTCATCTTCTGCCTCGTCTCCATCACCTTCTTTCTGGTGCGTATGATGCCGGGTGATCCGCTCACCGATGAAAAGGTGTTAGCTCCTCATATTGTGCAGAAAAACAAAGAGCACTTCCACCTCGATAAGCCAGTGCCCGTTCAGTATGTGATCTTTCTTGGAAACCTTGTCCAAGGCGACCTCGGGGCCTCCATGTCAAAGGATGGCCGCCCAGTCTTCCAGATCATTCGCCACGCCTTCCCCGTTTCACTTGTGCTCGGCGTGGGAGCCATGGTGATCGCTCTCGGCGTAGGATTACCTGCCGGTGTGTTATCAGCACTCAAGAAGAACTCATTGTTAGACTACTCCACAATGGCCGCCGCAATGCTGGGAATCAGCATTCCCTCCTTTGTGATCGGTCCACTGTTAGCCATGGGGATCGGTGCGAACTTCGATGGCATCAAAGTCGCTGGCTGGGGTGCTCCCATGGACTGGCTACTGCCATCCATCACGCTTGGATTAGCCACCGCCGCCTACATCGCCCGCATCACCCGAGGTGGTATGTTAGAAGTGATCAACCAGGACTACATTCGCACTGCCCGCGCCAAGGGCGTGGATGAGAAAAACATCATCCTCAAACACGCCCTGCGTGGCGGCATCATCCCAGCCATCGCCTACGTAGGCCCCGCCTTCGCCATGCTGGTGAGTGGCTCCTTTATCGTAGAAACCATCTTCCAGGTGCCCGGACTAGGGCAGCATTTCGTCAATGCCGTGACTGCACGGGACTACACCATGCTCCAAGGCGTAGTGCTCTTCTTCGGCATCCTCATCGTGGTGGCAAACCTAATGGCGGACATCGTGCTCGTCATGCTCAACCCACGGGTGCGTGATGTGTAACCCCACAGACAAAGACTACGCAGACACCTTATTCATTTTCTAACTGATTTTTTATGTCCTCTGAAGATTCCACTTCCGTAAAAGAAACCGAGCTTGGTCAATCCCTCTGGAAAGACGCCTGGCGCAGGTTGTGTAAAAACCACATGGCGGTTGCCAGTGCTGTGGTTATCTTACTGATCCTGCTTACCTGTTTCATCCTTCCATTTGTTGCAGGTCTCAAGGACCCGAACGTTCAGGATCTCAACAACACCTTTGCACCAATGGGTGGCGATCACTTGTTAGGCACAGATCAGTCAGGCAGGGATCTACTTTCCCGGCTCATCTACGGCGGACAGGTTTCTCTCCTAGTTGGCCTAGTAGCGGCGGCGGTATCTCTTGTGATAGGCATCGGCTACGGCGCAATCGCCGGCTATGTAGGAGGCCGCACTGATAACTTGATGATGCGCATTGTCGATATCCTCTACGGTCTCCCCTTCCTGATGCTGGTGATTTTGTTTTCGCTGATTATCTCAGAGCACTCCAAGGATCTCACTGAGTGGTTAGTGGATCAGGGCGTGGACGATGAAAAGGCACGTAAGTTTACCAATCTCGTACCACTTTACATCGCCATTGGTGCGCTCGGATGGCTGACCATGGCGCGGATGGCAAGAGCGCAGGTAATGGGCATCAAAGAGCTAGAATACATAGAAGCCGCACGCTCGCTAGGACTCTCTAATACCAAAATCATGATGCGCCACATCCTACCAAACATGCTGGGCCCCATCATTGTTTACACCACCCTCACCGTGCCAGGATTCATTCTTTATGAAACCTCACTGTCCTTCCTCGGACTCGGTGTGGAAGCCCCTAACAGCTCATGGGGAATCCTCCTCAAAGACGGTGCCAACTACATGGAAACTTACCCGCGTTTGCTCATCATCCCAAGTGTTATGTTCTCCGTCACATTGTTTGCGCTGAACTTCCTTGGCGATGGACTACGTGACGCGCTTGATACCAAGGCCGCGAAGGACTAAGCTAACCATTATGAACACTGCTCTCGATCCCATCACAAGCCAGTTGATTGACTTGGCTCTCACGGAAGACATTGCCGATGGCGATGTCACGTCACTCTACTTTGTGCCCGAAGAGAACACGGCATCTGCCTACATCCATGCCAAGGCGGATGGAGTGCTCGCTGGGCTTGAGGTTGCTTGTGAAGTTTTCCGCAGGATTGATGCATCGCTAACGCTTCAAGTAGTGAAAGAGGACGGTGATGCGATCGCCTATGGCGATCATGTCCTTGAAATTTCTGGGTCTGCTAGGTCCATTCTCACGGCGGAGCGCACGGCACTTAATTTCCTGCAAAGGCTCTCTGGAATCGCCACCAATACGCAACACTACGTGGCACTCACCGCGGGCACAAACGCTAAGGTGTTAGACACGCGCAAGACCACTCCCGGCTGGAGGTTTCTTGAGAAGATGGCAGTGCGTGCAGGGGGCGGGAACAACCATCGCATGGGGCTGTATGATCGCGCCATGGTGAAGGATAATCACCTCGCAGCACAGGACAAGTTAGAGGCACTACAGGCTGCCATTTCCAAGCTCAAAACAGATCGCCCTAGCGTAGAAGTAGAGCTGGAAACCGAAACCCTAGAGCAAGTTAGAGACTTCCTCACTCTCGATGGGGTGGATTATATTTTGTTAGACAACATGGACAATGCCACCATGCGCGAAGCCGTGGCAATGAAAACCGCGGCAGGCGATGGAGCACCAGCATTAGAAGCAAGTGGTGGCGTGAATCAGGAAACCATCGCCGCCATTTCACGCACGGGTGTCGATTACATTTCTGTGGGCGCGCTCACCCACTCGGCGGTGGCGCTGGATTTATCTCTGGAGTTTGTTTGAAATAACATACCTCCCCCGCCCTCTCATTAGGCATGAACTCCCGTATCCTTTTCCTCATCCTGCGTATTATCGCGGCGGTTATTCTCACGCAGACTCTGTGGTTTAAGTTTTCTGCCCACCCAGATTCGGTTTCGCTCTTCTCTGAGGTGTCTGTGTTTCTCACTGGCAATGCCGAGCTTGAAGCTATGATTAGGATCAGCACAGGTGTGATCGAGCTCGCCGCCGCACTTATGCTGGTTTGGAAAAAACGTGCGGTAATTGCCATTGGAGCATTGCTGTCAACGGCAACAATGGCAGGTGCAATCCTCACCCACTTTGTGATTATTGGGGTGGCGCACAAGGCAGCGGACGGCACGGAAAGCATCGGCCTCTTTATCATGGCGTGCATCGTGTTTTTACTATCAGGAATCGTGCTGATACGGCACTGGAGAAACCTCCCCGTAATCGGCAAGCTCGGTGGTTGCAAATGAGTAGTGATCGTTTAGAATCATGCACATGGAAGGCATCAAGCACCAGTATCGCACCCTCGGCCATCGCGGGATTAGAGGTATTTTGTTTCTCTGCATAGCAGCTCTTACTCTATCCATTTCTATCGTAGAGCTAAGCGCAGAGCCTCCGCAGGCTGCTATCAAAAACCTCAGCGCAGATGAGTTCCAGGTGCGCGATGAAGCAAGCAAACAACTCAGCGAATGGGCGAACAAAAATCTAACAACATCACCTGAAGAGCTGTATAAAACGTGGTCTAAACTGCGCGATCCAGAAGCTAGAGCACGCTGTTTCTCGCTGATGAAACAAGTGGTTGTGCTACGCAAGTTCGGCAAGGGCAAAGGATACCTCGGAGTGATGATGCGAGAGGTAGCAGTGCCCCGTGGGGGAAATGCCGGCAAGCGCGGCGTCATGCTCCTAACCGTAGAGCCAGGCACCCCCGCAGAACGCGCCAAACTGCTACAAGGTGATATTGTTACCCAAATCGACAAAATTGATCTCACCAAAGTGCCTGAGGATGGTCTCGTGGATTCATTCAGTGGCTACATCCAATCAAAAGAACCTGGAGACACCATCACTCTGAAAATTATACGTAACGGCAAGCCCATCGAGAAGAAGGCCACCCTCATCAAACGCCCACCTGAGGCCGATCGTTTTCAACGCTGGGGTGACAATCCAGAAAATCGACTGAACGATGAAGAGCTTCACTTTAAACTATTCCTCCACAAGCAGAAAAAAGCGGCCAAGTAAGCTTGGTGGTTTTTGAGACAGGATTAACACGATTAACTGGATTTTTCTTGGGTTGTGAAGCCATGCCAGATGAACGCAACATGCGCTTCTTATACCAATGAAAAAAAGTTTCTGGTAGTATCCGCGCCGGATTTTTTTGTGAGGCCGAGGCGGAGGTCATTGGTGATACGGGTATCTCCATTGATCGACAACGATGGCATCGCGGAAAAAGACCAGTGAATACTACCAGAAAGTTTTTTGAGTTGGTATAATACCAATGAGTAAAATCTTTTGAGCCTAATACCTTCTGGCTGCATTATTAAATGTCTTAAAGATGATTCTCTGCAAAAAGAAACCAGCAACTCCAGCAATCACAGCAGCCAATGATACAACCATAGCCTTTGTCGTATCAGCTT
>JBMYYO010000175.1:0-6385 GCA_049609505.1 Akkermansiaceae bacterium
GCTTCCCTACTGTCATCGGAAAGTCCTACCGGGTAGAATGGTCAGACTCTCTGCAGCCCGGTTCTTGGAACGTCGTCGAGACTAACAACATACCGCAGGATAATATCGTAGGCACCGGTGGCACCATCCAAGTCACGGATACCAACGGAGCCACACACACACGCCGCTTCTACCGAATTAACGTCGAGTAGTTTTACCTAAGCCCCCATTCATCATGAAACCAATCATCTCACTTGTTCTAGGAAGCCTAATGACGTTTACATGTCTTGTTAGCGCCCAATCCAAACTGTCCGATCTCACCGCAAGCCCGAAACTTTGGGAAACTAACGCCCGTGATTTCTCAAATCAATTTGCAGATTTAGAATGGGAAGATGGTGATGAAAATCACCCTCGGGTTTCAAATTCAAAAAATCTCACCCTCTGGAACGAGTCGGTTGAATCAATAAAACTTGGCGAAACAAGCGGTGTCCTACGTGAGCTCAAACTTGTCGTGATCGGCAGTGAGAGTGCCGGGTTGATGTCGAAAATTGATTTTAATAAACAAGCATCTAACTGGAAAAAACTATTGGATCAGAGATTGGGTTCAAAGGGCAAAGTCATCGCTCCGATTTCCACGGGGGAAATCAAACACACCAGACTGGCTTGGAAGTCGGCGAAGTATATTGTGATTTTATCCGCCAACATAGGAGCTAAACCAGACAGTTTAGAAGTTAGCTTTTTTGAAACAAAAACGGGTATGGCGCAGGCTAAATTGAAGGGGCCGCAGGATGCTGGAAATAGTGAGAAGGAGTCAGGATCAGATGCCGACTCTGCCATAGCTGAAGTCGATCCGGGTGCCTCCAAAGAAGAAAAGAAAATTCTCACTAAGATCGCCGAAATCTCAGCAAGAAAAGCACCCAAAGGAATTGCAAAAGATGCGCAGGACGCGCTCAACCTGCTCAATGTTTACCGTTTCCTGAGTGGTGTGCCTTATGATGTAGAGTTAGATGAAAACATGATGGCAGCGGCAGAGGATGCGGTCATGATTTGTAAAGAAAAGGGCACGGTCTCCCATGATTTTGGGCACTCCACGGACAAGTGTAACCTGTCGATGGTTTCAGGAAAATTCACCATGAAGAAAAGCGTCTTTGAATATATCATGGATTTCGGACCGAACAACCGGGCTAACCGTGGACACCGCCGTTCATGCCTCAATCACAGGATGGGGAAAACAGGTTTCGCTGTAAATGCCCCATTTGCAGGCATGTATATCGATGATAATTCTGCCAAAGGAGTGCGCAAAAATTACTCTTATCCTGGCCACGGCTTCTACCCGATCAAATACCTCCACGGCAATGGCTGGACTTACCACTTCGCATCAGGTGACGCGCCGAGCGAAGTCGAAGTTGAAGTCTGGAAACTCAATAACCGGGACGATAAATTACCGAGCTTTCGCAAAGAACCGGATGGCACCAAGCTCCCGTGTGCCTATGTCAACAGCTACGTTGATACCATCGTATTCGAACCCCAGGCAGCTGCTATTACAGAAAAAGGTTACTACCTCGTTAGACTCAAGGGCCGCGGATTAAAGGAGCAGTATCTTGTGAAATTATTTTAACCCAGAATCTAACCCATTTTTTAAATCACTCCAATTTCCACAATCAAACACCATCATCTGCATTACCCTCGGGTTCGCAGTAAGTTGGTTAATCAAGCCTGATACTGTCGTCACAACTGAGGCGGATGTTAGAGAGGCGATGCCGAGTGATGTGATGATGATTGATTTCATTAAATTGACAGACGTGATGGCAGCAAGAGGGGAATTAGACAGCGAGAGTGACTCATTCAAATAAGACTGGGTGGCATGAATTGCAAACCAGATCAGCCACCAGTGAGTTGAAAATGAATGAAGTCAGATCTTGATCGCGTATTTCATTTCTCATGGTAATTATATCGATATAAATCATATTCTATCGCCTAATGAACCTAACATCACTATTCTTATCACTGCTACTAATTTTGGAGGTCAGTGTGCCAAATCTATCGGCAGCAGAAAAACCTAACATTGTTTTCATCCTCGCCGATGATTTGGGTGTGGGAGATCTTGGCTGCTACAATAAAGAATCTAAAATCCCCACCCCCCACTTAGATAGTCTTGCCGAGAAGGGGATGCGCTTCACAGATGCGCATAGTAATTCCTCCGTCTGCACCCCTACTCGTTATGGGGTTCTAACAGGTAGGTATTGCTGGCGTAGTAGGCTCAAACGCGGCGTGCTCAATGGATATAGCAAGGCGCTCATTGAGGAAGGGCGGGAGACCGTTGCCTCATTACTCAAAAAACAAGGCTACCGCACCGCCTGCATTGGCAAGTGGCATCTAGGAATGAATTTTACCAAGAAGGATGGCAAGTGGGACTACACCAAGCCGATCCAACGAGGGCCGAACACCTTGGGGTTTGACTACTTCCTTGGTATCACTGCGTCTCTGGATATGCCACCATATACGTTGATAAAAAATGATCGGGTAGTGTCCCCGCCGACAGAGCGCATCAAGGCATCCTCCTACCCGAAATATTGGCGCGGCGGCGCCATCGCCAAAAACTTTTCCCATGAAGACTATCTTCCGATGGTTGGTAAGCAAGCCGTGGAGTTTATCTCCAAACAATCCGCTCAAAACCCCTTCTTCCTCTATCTGCCAATCCCAGCTCCGCACAAACCCGTGGTTCCTAACAAAGAATTCAAAGGTAAAAGTAAGGCAAACGACTACGGTGACTTCGTGCACGAAATGGACTGGGTGATCGGGCAAGTGGTGCAGTGCCTAAAACAAAAAGGATTATTCAAAAACACTCTGCTCATCGTTACTAGCGACAACGCCTCGTTTGCGATTCCTGAGCGGTATGGCGTCGTGCAAACAGGGCATGCTCCTAACCACATCTACAAAGGACAAAAAACCGACGCCTACGAAGGTGGACACCGGGTTCCCTATATATGCACTTGGCCTGAGAAAATCAAACCTGCAACGGTGAGTAAGCAAGTAGTTTGCACCACCGATCTGATAGCAACAGCAGCAGAAGTTTCTGGTGCAACACTAGGTAAGGAAAGTGGAGAAGATAGCTACAGCTTAGTCCCTGTTCTAACAGGTAAACAAGGCGCCGCGCCCTTGCGTGAGGCAACCATCCATCACTCGGCGAGTGGTATGTTTGCGATCCGAAAAGGAAAGTGGAAACTCATTGTTGGGCGCGGGTCTGGCGGGCGGACTAAGATCCCTAAAAGCGACCGAAACAAAATTCAACTCTTCGATATGGAGTTAGATGTTAGAGAAACAAAAAACATCCACCAAGACCACCCCGAGGTGGTTAAGGAACTCACCGATCTTCTTGAGAAATACAAAAAATCTGGGCGAAGTGTGATCCGCTAAAGCCGTTGGCCTACTTCACTTTATCCAGCGGAACGGGGAGGAAGTAGATGGACCACTTTTGCTTGGGGCTTTCGAAGGGTTCGTAGATGACGCCGATGGTTTTAGGGTCGATTTTCACCAGTTGGCTGTAGCCGAAGAATCCTGGCACGATGGAGATCTTGGTTGGCCAAGTTTTACCATCGTCTGCACTCATTGCGAGGTAGCCGTTGGCTCGGCGTTTGGTGGAGTTGTTGTAGGAAAAGAAGGTGAGGTTTTTGCTGTCGCCGCCGTAGGAGAACTTGAGCATCCCGCAGTTGCAGCGGCGGTGGATGAGGTCTTTGGAAAATGCGAATGGCGACCATGTTTCACCACCATCAGTGCTGCGGGAAATGGCGCGTGGGTTTTTGCTGCCTGATCTGGCGTTCATCACGATGTGACCCTCATCGGTTTCCGAGATGAGTGCTTCATTGCAGCTTCCGGTGGCATCGGCTGGCACGTAGTTAGAGAGTTTCCAAGTGCGGGCGTTGTCGTCTGAGTAGAGCACCGCGTTGTGAATATTGCGCCTTTTGGCATCGAGCTTTTCACAGAGGAATAGTGGGAATACGATTCGGCCTTTGTGCTTGCCACGCTTGAGTTGAATACCGTTGGCTGGGCTGCCGGACTGGATGATGCCTTTGCCCTTGCGTGTGATTTTTTGCAGCTCCACGGGCTTCGACCACGTTTTGCCATCGTCATCGCTGGCACGCATCAGCAACTTCTGAGCGCGCGCGCCAAAGCCACTGTCCATCATCTTGTAGGAAACGTGTTTATGTTTTCCATTCCGAGCATGGTAGCCGTGGGGGAAGGTTTCATACATCAGCAGGATGCGGCCACTCTCTAACACAACAGGACTCGGGTTTACCATCACGAGTTCTTTATTGCTGTGAATCATCTGGAGTTTCCCCCAAGTCTTGCCGCCATCGGTGCTGCGCTTGAGCACGATGTCATTTCGCGCATGATCGTCATCGAGATATCGAGCCTCAGCGAAAGCGAGGAGTGTGCCTTTGTTGGACCGCTCAAT
Organism: Akkermansiaceae bacterium; assembly: GCA_049609505.1. Lineage (GTDB taxonomy): Bacteria > Verrucomicrobiota > Verrucomicrobiia > Verrucomicrobiales > Akkermansiaceae > Oceaniferula. The sequence continues at coordinate 4,436 of JBMYYO010000175.1, forward strand.
GACGGGAATACGGAAGTAGGGGATGTCACTTTCGCCCGCTATGAAAACGGGAACAGGTTCTGGCAGCCCTTTGGCGGACTCCGTGTAAGGCGCGGCTTGGAGGTAGGCGGCGGTGGAGATGAGGGCGATGATTGATTTTAACATAGTGAATGATGCGAACTCCTTGAAATTACCAAGCCAATTCCCAACTGCATTCAAAATACCACTGGTGGGATGCTTGATCCAGTTTGGAGAGGTGTTTTGTCACAGATGATTGAGCAAATAGCTGCTGAAAGAAAGATACATTTTACCTTTACATGTGCATGAAAATATTTCATTTTACCCCATAGATGTCCTGTTGCAGCATAAACGTGATAGAGCATTTTACATTAAAATAGTTACTTCAACATTCCCTCGTATTATGAAAAAATTAATCTTAACTCTTAGCTTGATTGCATCCACTGCATCACTCCACGCAGCCTCAGTGTCCATCAATAACCATTCCTTTGAAAATGGTGCTAATGTCCCTGCGCCAGGGAATTGGAATACCAACACACCTGAGGACTGGAATGCTTATGGTAGTAAAGGGATGCAGGCTGATGCCGTTCCCCCCGCTGGAACCGATGGTGCAATCTTCGGATTCCTACAAGGTGGTGGAACAGGAAACCTCAATGGTGGCTCTTTCACACAGGACATTACTACCGCTGTGGGGGGAACCATTAACCCAGGCGATACTTTCACACTCACCTTGGCCGCACTTAATCAAAACGTTTCACCGAGTTTCGATTTTGATATTCGTGACAATGCTGACCCTTCAACTGGTAACAGCTTGATTGGTGGCACACAGCAATCTGGTACTGTTTCTGGTGCTTGGGCCGATTATGTCGTTGCGGGAACAGTGGATACGGCTTCTTCCAGCGTGTTCCTCGTTATCAATACCAATGGCAATCAGGTGCGCGTTGATAACGTTCGCCTTGATCTAGTACAAGTCCCCGAGCCTAGCTCTACTGCACTTCTCGGCCTTGGGGGACTTGCCCTAATCCTTCGCCGCCGGAAGTAATTCGCGCAAACGCATTTTCAAACACCACGGTGGCTCACGCTTCCGTGGTGTTTTTTGTTGCACTATGAGGTGCTGTTTCCACAATCATCTGCAAGACCATGATTCGGCTCTATCTCCTCCTCACCGTATCCATTCTTGTTAGTAGCGGATCAGCGGCACCGCTGGACCGGCTAGAGCAGCTATCTTCACAAGCTGGTGGAGTGCTGAAGCATGTCGGAAAATATTTTTCAGGGAGCCTGACCAAGAAAGATCTCGATGCCGAACTTGCACAACAACTTCAGGTGAAGATCGAAGTGCCAGACGTTCGGTGGAATCCAATACCTGGCCGGATAGAGTTATCATCACCCAGTGGTAATAGTCCCATCGCCCAAAGCCTGACGAGTCTGGAAGCGCTCAAAGCACATTGGGGTGGTAAGGTGCTACGCACCAAATTTAAGATCATTGAAACTCGGAACATCGGCTCCTCGGAAACCAACTTCAGCACGCGGCAGCTTGTGGCCATTTTTGTACAAACTTCACAAGGACTGTGCGAAATCAACACCGAATGGCAGGCAACCTGGACATCGGCTAACAACACCGTGAAGCTAGTCAGCCTGACGGGCAATCTAGGAACGGAATCACGTTTGCAGGGAACCCAACCACTCTATCAAGATCTAACCAACTCTCTTATTCGCCTCAGTCAGGCTGACATGGATCTCATCAAAAGAGGAGCGAACCACTGGCTTCCGAGAGCCGAACGTGCCTCGAAACCTGAGTTTTTTGCCCTCAGCGGCATTAGTGTCGCAGATGTCAATGGTGACGGGCGGGAAGACTTCTACCTCTGCCAGCTCGGCGGCTTGCCTAACTCACTGTTTATTCAGCAAGCTGACGGCACGTTCGTGAATCGCGCAAGCGAGTGGGGAGTTGATTTC
>JBMYYO010000176.1:0-6149 GCA_049609505.1 Akkermansiaceae bacterium
TTCTTGACCGGGATAAAGACGGCAAGTTGCAAGAGCAAGAACTCCGCCCCCGCGAGCCAAAGTGGCTAACGACAGTGCGGAAGAACTTTCAGAAACATGACCTAGATAGCAGTGGTGCGCTCGAGCCTAAAGAGTTTGGCGAGGCCCTGAAAAATTTAGAGGAGAAAATTCAGCCAGAACGATTGTTCAAGAAGCTGGATAAAAACCGAGACCATAAGCTCCAAAAAAACGAATTTAGGTGGCAGCATGCAGATAGTAAACCTCCTCGCCACAGCCCCTTGCTAGACATGGATATCAAGAAACACGACAAGAACGGCAGTGGAGGACTTGATTTTGCGGAGTTTGCGAAGTTGCCATTCATCGGGCGAATTCCAGAGGAAAGGAGGAAGGGATTTTTTAATCGGCTAGACAGCGATGGGAACGGAGAAGTATCTCCAAGGGAAATCAAGCGGGCTCATCAGAAGCTACGCCGTGAGCGGCCACCTCACATTAAACCGCCTTCAGGTGATCACAGACCACCAGAGCAAGGGCGGAAAAAAGGGCGAGGGGGGCCACCTCCTAAAAGAGGCCATGGTCCACCAAGCAAACCTCCGCATCCAGTGCCGCCAGAGGCCAGATTGTGATTGTGTCAGCTGGCATGGTTAGTTCTTACACGGCATCCTAAAGGTGGGCTTGCACCATCGTTCCGAATGGAGGCCGAATGAGGCTTGCATGATGACTGGAATCAGGTAGTTGTTTTCACCACCTACCGATGGGAAAAAGCCTTAATAGACGATCCTCAAGAAACGTGCGCAATGCAAAGCGCATGAGGGGGGCATTGCGCACATGCGCTATACGCCGTAAAAGAGCATTAAGGGCTACGCAAGCTGGCGGCATCGCTCGGAATACTGTGTGCGTTAACGCGCCAGAGTTGGTAACAGTTTCAGAATCTGAAAAAACAAAAAAACACTTAGCCGAAGCCACACCTGTGCGGCTTGATCCTGTTGAAAGCAAACCCAAACTTGCGGTTGGCGACGGACGGAAAGAGGCAACAGGTCTTGAGCTAGCACCTACTCCGCGGGTTGTGAGTCGGAAAGTTCAGCTTGAGGAAGTAGAAGGTAAGGAGGTCAAGTCAGTCCATCGCTTGCAGCAGTCTGAGAAGCAGGCAAAACGTCACCAGCTTGAAAAAGTAGCTATGGTTCAGCGAGAAAAAGCTGAAGCCCCAGACGAAAAACAGGAATTAGAGTGGGATGAGTCAGCAAGCTCTTTTGGTTGGGTGCTCTACGCAGGAGTGGCTGCTATCCTGCTTGTCGTTGCGGCTATCGCCCTGAAACTAAGCTTCAGTGATGACGAGCAGGTGGAGGCATCAGTTACCAAACCTGCGATTGAAGAAGATCCATTTGCCGGAACCCCCGAGCAATGGTTTAGAAAAAGATCTGTTGCATTACAGGGGCAAGCGATTGAACTGTTACGAAAATTCAATGCCGCTGAGTCTGCGGAAGAGCGCAGCCTGATGGTCAGGAAACCTCAGGAGTATCTGCAAAAAACTATCAAAGAGAGCGGGCCACTCGATGTGAATCTAGGCAAGCAGGTGGACAAAAAATGGGATGTCTCACACACGGAGAATACCGCGTTTCTCACTCTGGACACCTTGAATCAGGATTTTATGCCAGCCCGCGTTTATTTCACCCAAGACCAAGGTGAACTCAAAATCGATTGGCAGGCATCTCAAGGATGGTCCGTGATGTCCATTGGGCAAATGAAGGCGGCATTCAAAAAACAGAACAGCACGAACACCGCAGCCGTGGACTTCAGTAAACCTCAGTTGGTGCGATGCCGCATTAAACGGCGAGAAGAGTTCTACGCTGGCAAATACAATGATCAAGACCACTCAGCTTACCTCCTGATGTCAGAGAATTTAACAGAATACTTATGGGGCTATGTGCCGAAAAATTCAACCTTAGACCTCGAGTTGAAAAAGCTTCTCGATCACGGAAGCTTTGTCGTATCCCTGAAAAAAAACCTGAGAGTAACACTAACACTCAAACGTTCTGAAAAAGATGCCTTGCCTTCACAAGTGGAGGTGGTGGAATTGTTGCACCCAGATTGGGTGACTCCTTAATGACCATGGCCACAGCTAACACACAACTTACCAAAGGACATTTCCACTGCACGGAGTGCGGTTCTCTCTTCGAGGACACAATTCAGAGTATCCAGACGCAACGTTGCCCTGTCTGTGGGAATCCTCCTACAGGAAAAGTCCTAGCGGGTACAGAGCAAGATCGGCGGGTAGCCCAAGTTACGCGTGCTGGGGATCCTTCTCGGAATGAACACTCAACGAAGCATGGTGTAAACCATGAGACACAAGAAATTTACGAAGCAACCTTAGAGGCACAGCAGAAAGGTAATAAAGGCCGAGTGAAGCGAACTAAGAGGCGCGAAAAAGCCAGTAAAAAAGTGCCAATTGCGATCTGTGTGTGGATCGTTCTAACAGGAATCACAGTAGGCCTGATTCAGTTCTTTGATGATAGCACCGAGGATGCTGACTTGAAAGATAAAGCAGCGCGGGAGTTTGATCGCCGCCAAGAGCAAGCACGGAATCAAAATAGAATGAAGCTGGCTAAAGACGCTGCCCCGCAGTGTGAGGCAATGATCACTGCATTCTTTAACGCATCCTCGCCAGCTGCCAAATCTCAGTATGTTTACAGAGGTCGGGAGCTTGCCGCAGTGATGAGCCGCTACTACCGCGAGCACGCAAGTTTTTCATCTGTAAGGAGTAAGATGCAAATTCTTCGGGTAGAGTGGTTAGACATGCTGGGTCGCAGTGCTGTGGGTGCTGTTTTAAGAAGTAACCTAGGAGAAACTTTAGAGGCCGTGTTTATCAAAGACGGCAAAGAATGGAAGCTTGATTGGGAGTCACTCATCAAGTACGGAACCGATAGCTGGTCCTTGTTCCCAACAAGAGAGAAAGGGACGAAGGGAACTTTTAGACTGTATGTGAGAATCAAAAATTTGAGTAACCTAGAGGATTTGGACGAGCTCAGTATTGTGTTCTACAAGCCAGATGTTTATTTCAAAAAGGATACTACAGGAATGCCGTCTAGTTCAATACGTATCCCCAAGGACAGCGATTTAGGTAAGAAGCTGTTAGCCTTGCACGAAGATGTCAGCAGCAAAAGCAAAGATGAATTTGGTTTTACTCTTAAAGGCATTGATCCAGATGGCTTCATACGCGTTCGAGCATCCTTTGAAGTGAGCGAAGATGACTCAGGAAAGCCAACTCTTGAGCTGACCGATATCCTCTCTAACCACTGGTATGGTGGCTATTCTGTTGAGGTGCCTGAAGAGGAAGAAGCGGAGAAAGCGAGCGAGTAGATTTTTGCTCAGCTTGGGTTAGGCTTGAGGTAACCCCTCGCGCATGGCACGGGTAATATGATGCACCGCTTGAGAGTCCCTCGCTGTCTCAGGGAACCAGTAGGCAAATGCCAAAACACCTTGGTGCAGGAGCATGGGCAAGCCATTGGTCGTGCTAGCACCACGCTCAGCAGCACGTTGGATAAACTCCGTGCATCGTGGGTGATAGACCATGTCGTAGATAAAATGATGCGGCTGGATGAACTCCGTGGGCATGGGCAAGCTGTCACCGGCTTTCATGCCGAGTGGCGTGGCGTTAATGATTAGCTCGGCTCCGCTAGCAGCTTCTTCCACCGCTGGGTCATCCAGACTGAGGGCGGTGATGGTGCCGGACGTGTATTTGTTTCTAAGTTCTGTGCACAGCTGCTCTGCACGTGATGCTGTTCTGTTAGCTAACCAAATCTCTCCACAGCCAATCATGGCACAGTGAGTAGCAATGGCACGGCCTGCACCACCACCTACGCCAAGGACCATCACGCGCAGGGAGGCTAGCTCTCGCTGGAATACTTCCTTAATCGCTTCTGTGAAGCCAAGCGCGTCAGTGTTGTGACCGATGATTTTTCCTTCCTGCCCTTCCTTGCCTATGAGCACTGTGTTGACCACACCCAAGCTGCTGGCTTCTGGCGTTAGCTCATCACAGACCTCAACGACTTCTTTTTTATGCGGCACTGTCACATTACAGCCAACCATGCCCAGCCTGCGCATTTGTGAAACAGCAGCAGCTACTTGCCCTGGTTGGACCTCGATGCGGACGTATCGCATCGGCATCTTGAGTTCGTCTAACACCGATTGATGCATAGCTGGCGAGGCTGAGTGCGCCACTGGACATCCGATGACGGCTAGCTTCACCGGGCAACCATCTACTATCCATTGATCGCCAAGAATGGATTGCAAATCGGCAAGCGTATAGACGGCTTTCATAGGGGATTGTTAGAGTTGGGAAACAAACGCACGTAGCCTAGCCACACACCGATCTTTACCGAGGATCTCAAGGATAGCACCTAGATCAGGCCCTCCTGCTTGGCCGCTGAGAGCGACCCTTGTAGGGAACATAAGCTGTCCAGGTTTTGCACCATTCTCTTTTGCTGTAATACCGATGGACTCCTTGGCAGTTGACCAATCTGACAGTTCATCAAGGGCATCCGCTAGTTTAGCAAGCAAGGTGGCAGCATCGGCATTCTTCTGCACTTTTTCCACGGCACCTTGATCATAGCAAAGGTCATCTGTGAGGAGGAACTTGCAGGCAGATGGAATCTCTGAAAGCAGCTTGATTTTGTCCTGAACCGCTACAGCAATGGCAGAGAAATCATCTCCCGCCGTGAGCCCAGCAGCATCCACGTAAGGACGTGCAGCTTGGGCGAACTCATCCGCGCTCATACGGGCAATATGCTGTTGGTTGAGCCATCCACATTTCTCAGCATCGAACTTTGACGGTGATCGATTCACACCATCTAGGCTGAATCTCTCAAGAAGCTCGGATATTGGCATCACCTCGGAATCATCCTTGGGTGACCAACCTAACAGAGCCAGGAAATTGACAACAGCATCGGCAAGGTAGCCGTCTTCGTGATAGCTCCCAACTGCTGCTCCGGTGTCACGTTTACTCATCTTAGAGCCGTCCATGTTGAGGATCAGAGGGATGTGGCCATATTGAGGAGGAGCTACACCAAAGGCCTCGAACAATTGCAGATGCTTAGGGGTGTTCATCAAGTGGTCTTCTCCTCGGATCACGTGGCTGATTTTCATCTCCACATCGTCCACTACATTGACAAAGTGGAAAACATAACTGCCGTCCGAGCGCTTCACCACCATGTCTGGCGTGTTAGACTCATCCCGATAATCGATCGTTACTTCGCCGCAAATGATATCAGTCATGGTGATGGGTTTACGCTCGAAGCGGAATCTCCACGCGCCGTCATCCTCATACACACGGTCATCTGCCACGAGTTTGTCAAACCACTTATCGTAAAGTGCATTCCTCTCGCTCTGGTAATACGGCCCGTAGTCGCCTTTGCTGGTGCCGTCTGCCATCGGGCCCTCGTCCCAGTCAAGCCCCAGCCATTGCATGCCTGAGAAGATCGCCATACGCGCTTCCTCTGTGTTTCGTTCATCGTCCGTATCTTCTACGCGAAGGATAAAGGATCCACCGTTCTGGCGAGCAAACAGCCAGTTGAAGAGGGCGGTGCGCGCACCACCAACGTGGAGGTAGCCCGTGGGAGACGGGGCAAAGCGAGTTCGTATTTCAGTGTTGTTCACGCCCGCGATGTAACTCCGCAAATCTCCGAGAGCAAGCACGGAGAATGATTGTGAAGAGATTGTGCCGAGAACATACTCGGATTTGTTTAACAAAGATGAAAAAACTCACCTAACCATCCGTAATTAAAGCCTACCCTATTTGAACCATGAACTTTCAACGCATTCGATTCACCTACTGTGCCTTACCGCTTGGGGGAGTTGTTGTAGCTACTTGGATGTTGTGTCTAACAGTTGCCGCGCTTTTTCAAAACCCTACACCCAACGATGATGAAGAGGATGTTAGGTCTAACCGCCGCCACTCCTCCGCTGCGGCGTCCAGCGAGGACGTAGATGATGTTTCTGCAAAGAGGAAGGCCCAAGCCGCGCAAGGGGAAAGCTCTAAGTCGCCTGCCAAACAAGGATCAGGAAGAGGAAAATCGCCAACAGCTGATAAAAAAAGCACACTCGCAAAAAAGAAAAAACCGAGTGCTAAGCAAACAAGCCGCGCCGCGCCACCGCGG
>JBMYYO010000177.1:0-6107 GCA_049609505.1 Akkermansiaceae bacterium
TCTCGCTTGCGGCTACCTGCTACTCGCTACCAGCTACTAAGTATCTCCCTTTATACTCCCATGCCTGCGCGGACCGATTCCTAGCTTGATCGCCCTGCCCGTAACGCAAAAAATTCCCTCTTTACCCCCAGCCTATTACCGCTATTCTAATGAACATGATTGTTCGCCTTTACTCATCCGCCCTCCTCGGTGTCGAGGGAATCGAAGTCGAAGTGGAGGTGAGTGCCCATGGTGCTGAGAAACCTGCCATCAACGTCGTGGGGCTACCAGATGCCGCCGTGCGTGAAAGCTCCCAACGCGTCACCGCCGCCCTCAGCTCATCAGCTCTCTCATGGGCCGATGGCATCAAAACCGTCAACCTAGCACCCGCCGATCTCAAGAAGGAAGGCCCACGCTTCGACCTCCCCATCGCCCTCGCTCTAGCCGAAACCGCAGGCAACGATCGTGTGCAAAACCCCGAGTTCTACTCCATCGCCGGAGAGCTTGCCCTTGATGGCATGGTGCGCCCGATCCGTGGTGTACTCCCTCTCGCCCTCGCCGCAAAGAAGAGCGGACGCACCCGCCTCATCGTCCCCGCCGCCAATGCCGCAGAGGCTGCCATCGTCGAGGGCATAGAAGTTTACGGAGTGCACAACCTCCGTGAGGCATGGGACTTCATCACTGGGAATCGTCTCATGCAGCCCACCACGATCGACCGTGAGAAACTCTTTGCCTCACGCCGGAAGTATGAGGTGGGATTAGAGGACGTCAGAGGTCAGCACCAAGTGAAGCGCGCCCTCGAAGTAGCCGCCGCTGGCGCGCATAACCTCCTCATGGTGGGCCCACCCGGCACTGGCAAATCCATGATCGCCAAGCGGCTCCCCACCATCCTCCCCGAGCTCACCGAGGATGAGGCTATTGCTGCCACTAAAATCCACTCAATTTCTGGGTTGTTAGAAAAAGACAACGCCCTAGTTGTCACGCGCCCCTTCCGTGCACCGCACCACACGATTTCTGATGCCGGTCTGTTAGGCGGCGGCACCAATCCCGGACCAGGAGAAGTTTCTCTCGCCCACAACGGTGTGCTCTTTCTCGATGAGCTACCAGAGTTCCGCAGGCAGACCCTCGAAGTCATGCGCCAGCCGCTAGAGGACGGTCACGTCACCATCTCCCGCGCCGCAGGCACTCTTACCTTCCCCAGCAGATTCATGTTAGTGGCCGCCATGAATCCCTGCCCATGCGGCTACTACGGTGATCCCAAGCGCGAATGCCGTTGCTCCCCGCCGCAGATTGAGAAATACCGTCAGCGCATTTCAGGTCCATTGTTAGATCGCATAGATCTCCACGTAGAAGTTCCTCTCGTGGAATACCGTGAGCTAGCCTCAGATGAATCTGGTGAGCCATCAGCCGATGTGCGGGAACGGGTGGAAAACGCCCGCCACCTGCAGTTAGAAAGATTCTCCAGCAACGATGGCCTCACTAGCAATGCCGCAATGCCGAGCAAGCTCATGCGCGAATACTGCCGCATCGATGCCACCGCCTCTGGCTACCTTGAGCACGCCATGACGGAGCTAAACTTTTCCGCCCGCGCCCATGATCGCATCCTCAAAGTAGCCCGCACCCTAGCTGACCTCGCGGGGGAGCAAGACATCGCTCCCGCTCACGTCCTGGAAGCCATCCAATACCGCACCCTTGATCGAAAGCTGTTGATGTAAAAAAAGTAAAAAAACCTTACTTTTTTTCCTTGTCAGAAGTCGGCATGAAACGTATCAACCCCTCCGCCTCGTCAGAGGTCCACACAAAACATCTATGGGTAGGTGGCCGAGTGGTTAAAGGCGGCAGACTGTAAATCTGCTCACGTATGTGTACGCTGGTTCGAATCCAGCCCTGCCCACCATCTTACACCCCAGCTCTCCTTAGAGGGCTGGGGTGTAAGATTTTAAAGCTGGATGAAAACTCTAGTTCAAGCGCAGGCAATCCAGCCCTACCCAACAGGCTGGTGATTGATGTGCGAGAGTAGGTTGCACCCTGCGGCTCGCTGATCCACTACGTTGTGAGAGTCGGTAACGAGATATGATGAACAAAGCTGCAAGCAAATTTAGCTACCTTCCAGATCCTACTCTGTGGCGGACATTACCCGATCAAAAAACTTGATAAATATTGATATTTAATCTAACAAATCCATGTGAGTGTGTGTGAAGCTGGCCGTGTTTCTTTACTGGACGGCTGGTGGAGTATCGCGACTCGGAGTCTTGTGTCGGCCAAAACGCATTGGTTGATCAAGGAAGTTTAACGTAAACCTATTCATGCTTGTATCGTATTTAACCTCTATAATCGTTTTTTTCACCCTCTTAGGTTTGGTTGCCTTTTACTTCAAGCGGGAAAAATCCCGTATGATCAAAGATAGAAAACTAACACCATTTACAAAACCTTTGTTAAGGCCTGCTGGAGAAGCGGCTCGATTAAAAATTGATGAATTGCAAAATAGCGGTGATGAAAAGCTGAACACCATCGTGGTCTTGTTCATGATAGCTGCGGTTGTTCCGTTGTTGGTGCTTAGCCCTTCTCAAAAGGTTGTCGTGTTTATATTGGTTCTCGCAGTGGTGTGTTTCCAAGCCGTTCGGTTAATGAAAGTCATTAAAATACGTGATAACTACAGGCTCGGTTTTGAAGGTGAAAGGTTTGTGGCTCAAGTTTTACAAGACTTGGGTCGGAAAGGCTACTATGTTTACCACGATGTTCCCTTTGAAATAGACGGAAGAAAGTTCAACATCGATCACGTCGTCGTGGGGGATAACGGTGTTTTTGCAATTGAAACAAAGGCAAAAAGAAAACCAGAGGGAGCCGTAAGGGCAGACTTCGATGGGACATCGCTCAAGTTTTCCGATGCTACGAATGCGCACCAAGACATCAAGCAGGCTAAAGGCAACGCTCGTGATTTAGCACAGCTATTGAATGAGCGTAGCGGGTTGAAGGTTTTTGCACGTCCTGTTTTGCTTTATGTAGGTTGGTTTGTCAAAAGTCAGAACGATGAGCAGATTATCATCAGAAACCCAGATAGATTCATTACAGAGTTTGATGATTTAGAACGTTCAGATCTGAAGCTATCACCAGATCAAGTTGGTCTAATACGGAGTAGATTAGCTGAAGTCTGCGCACTCCCAATTATTGAAAAGAGAGTTTCTTGATAATTTTATCGACTAGCTGAAGAGTTTTAAGCGTGCCCTACTGTTTTGGGAAAATCAAATGAGGTTTAAGTTTCTCGAGTGTTTTTTTGCCGATGCCGTCAACTTTGAGTAGGTCTTCAGGTTTTTGATAGGGTCTGCCTTCGATGATTAGGTTGGCCGTTTTTTCTCCGATGCTTGGGAGCTGCATGAGCTCGTCTCTGGCGGCTTTGTTGATGTGGATTGGTTTTTCTGGAGGTTGTTTTTTTCCTGCAATCCCGATCTTGTCCTCCATGTCATCTTCGCGTTGAGCTCGCCGTTCGGCAGGCAGTTTATCCCAATCTGTCCGCTCCCAGGCACCCACACCTTTTTTAGCGGCTTGGAGTTCAAGATCAGTGAGGTGAGCTTTGTATTCCTTGCTAGTTCTTAGATCAAACGTCTCACGAGAAACACCAAACGCCCTAGCAAGCCCCTTAGAAACGAGTAATGAAGCCAGATCTTTGCCATCTGCTGTGACTACAAAACCATAGACGCGCTTGAACTGTGCGCTGCCCCGAGCATCGGCAAACGAGGTATAGACGGTAAATGGCTTAGAGAGGATTTGGCGAGTTTCCTCAGTGGCTTTGGCTCCATAGCTGAGTGCCAAATTCGTGGATGCCTTGGCGTTGCCCACCTTGCTGATGCCAAAATAACGTCGCTGCGCCCGCACCCTTCTACCATCAGTGGTGCTGTGAATTTTGGATTCAATGCAGTCCGCACCGTAGAGGCGGATAGTGATTTCCCGCGCTTTGTGCCCAGGCCCGTTTTTATCTGCTGGCTTGAAAGGAATTTGAACCCTGAAACTATCTCCATCCGCCCACTCCGTTTTGATGAGCGTGCAGTTCTCGATTTTTGTGAGGGGGGCTGCGTGGGTAAGGCTGGCTAGGAAAAGTGATGCCAGCAGAGCCAATGCGTTGAGTGGGTTCATGGTGTGCGTTGTTATATGTCTAACTGATACTCTCTAGTTACTCCGATAAACAGTTCTTCCAGAGCAGCCCCTTTAATTTTAAATTGTGGACCTCTTTCCCTAACTTTGTTCCCTGACTGCTTGATCATGTGATCCACAGATATTTCACCTGTTGAGAGTAATCGGTTAAATTGAACAGTTGAAGGTCTTCGTGTGTGTTTGACTTTTTGTAAATGGAAGTATTTTTTTCCGCGCGACTTGATTTCGTCAGCAGTAATCCAAAATGTTTCCTGATGTTTTTCTAGAAGTGAGTAGTGCAATGTGGGGGTTTTCCATAGACAGACAGGCTCGGATTTTTCTCCGTTTTTGAAGAGTTCATGGAGTTGTTCAAGCTCCTCTTTTAAGTCGAGAAAGAGTCCTTGAGAATTCACTTTCGTCGCGTAAACAGAGCAGTTGAGTTTGCGAAGCCCATCAACATCGTAACCAAACTTATTGATAATTGCGCGTACGCTTTTATAGGCGCTTAGATCCCAATCGGGAACTTTAGCGAACAGGCTTTGCCGGGTTTTTGAAGCGCGTCGCTTAGATTTTAGTTCGATGCCTTTGTAATCAGGTTCTTTACTGGAGTTCATCGGGATTCCCAAAGCTGTTTCTACAGTTCTGCCGATGGAGGTATCCCCATGTCCATCTGCAAGCAGAGGCCCTGAATGAGCGAGAGCTTGGAGTTTGGACAGTAACTCGTGAGCCGTGGAGTTATACCGAGTAGAAAGCTCAGATAATAGCAAGCTAAGGTCTGATTCTTGTATAAAGGGTGACAGTTGAATATCTTGTGTCAGGTTCAGAAGATGGATTTGCTTTCCAATACAAAAAATCGCTAGGACATCGTCAGGCTCGGCACATCGGTGTAATTTACTCGGCCACATACGAGGATCGCCTTTTTTTGACTTCGGGCGATACATTGAAATGGTTATGTTGCGTGCTTTACCTGCTTCATAAATGGTAGCCTCAACATATACACCGTGGTCTTTTTGACCCAAGCCTTGCGCTGAGTAGTCGTGGATACCGTGCTGAACTAAAAAAGACCTAACCGGAATGGTTGCATCGAAATAGCCTTTGTCTAACCCTGTCCATGTCAAGTAAATCAAGCTACACTCCAGCCCAGCTTCAGCCAACTTTCGTAAGCTGGCTGATTCATTTTTGTCTAGCGGACGAGTATGCATGTAACCTAACTGAGTATTTTTTTTATGTGTAAGGCTACTTTGTTGGCTAGTAGCACGGGAACGGCGTTTCCGATTTGAGTATACTTGGGAACTTCCCGATCCCATAAGCCAGCATCAGGATCACCGGCTCTACGCCTGCCGCCTGTGGTGCGCGGGCCGGCGAATTGATACCAATCAGGGAAAGTTTGAATTCTAGCCCATTCGCGAACGGTTGGTACGCGTGGTTGACTATAGTGAACATAATCGTCAGGTAGCGAGGTGGCCGTAATGTTTGGGCCATTGATACCCCATTCTATAGGCATGACTCTTTGGGCAAATTTTTTGGTTTTCATGGAGTCTGGAATCTTCCCCCCGGATGCAAGCATATATCTAAATTTCTCGGTCACTTTTTCAGAGTGATTGCTGTATTCTTGCTCAGTGAGTTTACTTCCTTTTGCAAGTAATTTGCCACTTGGGCTGGTTCGTAACCACTTTTGAATAGGAGTAGTTGCAGATTTTGTGTATTTGTCTGTTGATCCTCCTGGGATATACATGGAATCTTCCAAATCGCTGAGTAAGTTGATGAGGGATGGAGGGGGGGCATCAATGCTTTTTGGTAAAAAGCCTTTTGTTATAGCATCACCACCAGCGTTGTATGGTGATGGGTCTTCTTTTAACTTAAGTGTAGGTTCAGTGTGGTTTTTCCAGATATCATTTCGATAGCCAACGAGCAAAACTCTAGGGCGATTTTGTGGTACGCCGTAGTTCTTTGCGTGAACTAAATTCCACTCTACTTGGTAGCCATCGATTGCTTGAAAT
>JBMYYO010000178.1:0-6099 GCA_049609505.1 Akkermansiaceae bacterium
TAGGAAAGATTTGACTGAGACAATGAGGTTCTTAGAGGTGCCCTCAAGTGTTTGAAAAAAAAATTGCCATATTTGAAAGAGTTGTTGGACAGATGGCAATTAGTTCGCTAGATTTCATCTCGTACTCAACACACACAACATAAATATGAAATCCAAAAAGAACCTAACACGTTTCACTTATGACACCACTGCCTTCCAAGGTTGGCGTCTAAGCCTCAGCCGTGCTGGCACTACATTCACCAAGTATTTTTCTGACAAAAAATACGGCGGTGAGCGCAAAGCCTTAAAAACAGCTGAGAGCACCCTAAAAGAACTGAGAGAGCTGCTAGATAAATCACGCAAAGTGAACGGCAAACTCAGTAAGTCCACCATCAGTAAAGCGCAAAAGCTTCTGAAGGCGGCTTAACTTGATAGTTGAACGTAAAAAATATGTATATCAACAGGCGGGATGCAATCCCGCCTGTTTTTTATTGCCCGTGAGTGTCAATTTGCCTGCTAGTTCCAGCCATCTATGATACCCTCTGCCGCGTGGACAACATCAAATTTTACAACCGCTACACAGGGGAAACAGAAACCGAGCAAGTTTACGGTGAGGCATTTCTCAAGTGGGCATATGGAAATCCGTTAGGCAAATTAGCTTTGCACGTCATGGTGAAGCGCCCAGTATTTTCAAAGTGGTATGGTTGGCGGATGGATCAACCCGCCAGCCGGAAAAAAGTGCATCCGTTCATTCAAGACTACGGCACGGATGTTGATGAATTGGCGGCGTCTCCCGATAGCTACGCCACTTTTAACGAGTTTTTCTACCGCAAGCTCAAACCAGAGGCCCGACCTGTAGCGGATTCCCCCATTGTGTTTCCCGCAGATGGGCGCCATCTCGGATTCCCTAACATTGATCAAATTGACGGGTTTTTTGTCAAAGGTCAAAAGTTTAACCTCGATGTTCTGTTAGATGATGCGGAGCTCGCTAAGCAGTTCCGTGGTGGAACCCTCGTGCTGTCCCGCTTGTGCCCTGTTGATTACCATCGTTTCCATTTCCCCGTGGCCGGCAAGGCTGGTTCTACACGATTAATCAATGGCCCTCTTTTTTCTGTCTCCCCGATCGCGCTTGCCCGCAATCTGGCTTACCTCTGGCAGAATAAGCGTACTATCACCCAAATCGATACCGCGACTATGGGAAGTGTGTTGATGCTAGAAATTGGAGCCACCTGTGTGGGGGCCATTGATCAAACTTACCACGAGAACTCAGCGGTAGAGAAAGCCTCAGAAAAGGGATACTTCTCCTTTGGCGGGTCATCCACCATCACGATCTTTGAAGCCGGCAAAGTGCAGCTCGCAGATGATTTGTTAGAAAACTCTGCACAGCAAGTGGAAACTTATGCCCGCATGGGAGACCGCATGGCGCAGCTCGCTTGAGTCTCCAATAGGTATCTGCTAGATTCACTTCGTGACCAATCCTTATAAATCGCCCAAACACTCGAGTAACCCAGCTGCAACATACGGTGTATTGCCTCTTTGGTTTTGGCCATTGGCTTTTACACCTCTTGGGATAACTACGTTGTGTGTGCTGCAGTTAGATTTTCAATGGCTTGGCATCGTCTTTACCTATATTCCACTGGCTTTGTATAGCGCTGCCGTTTGTGCAGCTACCATGCTCAGGGAGGACGGCCTAGGCAAAGAGCCGTCACGTGTGATGATGGCTGTTACTACGTTATGTTTTCTTGTCCTGCAGCTCATTTTATTCGCCATGTTTTTCTGGGGCGGCTGTCTATATTCTTACAAGTATTCTTGAGTTATTAGCTTATTCTATCAGTCTTTGCAGATACTTATGCTTGAACCGCTCCGCACTCACCTTAAAGATACAACTTCGCGTTGTCCTGTCTGCCATGACCTCTGCCCGGCGGAAGTTTGGAAAACTAATGCCACGCCGTCTAAAGTTTATCTCACGCGGGATTGCCCGCAGCACGGCAAGGCAAACATGTGTATTTCCTCAGATGCACGGTTTTATTGGCTATCCAAAGGCAATGAATCCAATTCCTGCTGCGGTGGCTCAGCATGCTGTGCTGATACTAGCGGAAACGACGGCACACTCGGCAAAAATGCTTACGCTGATAAAGGAGAAACCGTAGAAACGCTTTCTACCTGTCTAGCACTGATTGAGATCGTTGATTCCTGCAATCTCGCCTGCCCAACTTGCTTTGCTGCATCCCCAACTGGCGTGGAGGAAAAGCTCGATTACCATTCGTTAGAAAACATCGAAGAGCGCATCAATGGGGTGTTAGAGAGGAAGAAAAACATTGAGATCCTCCAGCTCTCTGGTGGTGAGCCAACTTTACACCCGCAGTTTTTTGAGCTTCTTGATTGGATCTACGAACGCGATGGCATTGATTACATTCTGGTCAACACCAACGGGGTGTTGATCGCCAAGGACGATGAGTTTCTTGCAGAGCTTGGGAAGCGTGCCCGACGTGGTAATTTCCAACTCTATTTACAGTTCGATGGCACAGGAGCAGATGCCCAGAAAGAACTCCGCGGAGGTGATCTTAGACCCATGAAAAAACGCGCCATGGAGCGTTGCCAAGAGGAAGACATTCCGCTCACGCTCGCCATGACGGTCACGCCCAAGAACCTTAGCGAGCTATGGGATACCATTCAGTTTGGCCTTGGCTACACAAACTGCCGTGGGGTGAGCTTCCAGCCGATGTTTTGGAATGGTAGAGTTCCCGATGGGATCGATCCTAACACCTTGAATCCAGAGGCGACTAGGCTCAATGCTGCGGACATCATCCTCGGCTGTGTAGAGCAATCTAACAGCACGGTGAAGTTTGAGGACTTTACGCCCCTGCCCTGCGGTGATCCAAACTGCGCCACCATTGGCTACTTGCTCAAAACACCGCTTGGCGTGAGATCCATCAGTGACTTTGTGGACTTTTCAACGGTGCAAGATTTCCTCAAAGACAAGGTGCGCTATGAGCTTGCGGATCTGCAGCAATGCGGCTGTGAGAACACCGCTCTGGCCGAGCTTCTACATAAATTTGAGATGGAGGAAAAAGATACCTTTCGTTTATTTATCAAGCCATTCATGGATTCCTGGACATGGGATGAGGATCGCATTGATCGCTGCTGCACTCATGTGATTCGCCCTGATGGAAAACTCGATTCCTTCTGCCGCTACTACCACTCTGGATTAACTCCCGCCCTGCCGCAAAGTGGGGCAAATCCATAGCTAACCATGATTGACGAACCTGAAAAGTCTAACAGAACTGAGAATCCTTCGTTCAGTCTAGAAAAACGATCTCTCCCGGTGGCGGATCTCTCCGCAGATCGGCAGGCTTCGGCACTCTCTTTTATGCGCTTTGTGACTTGGGTGGCTCCAGGCCCTGCTATCGTCATGGCGTTTTGGCTATTGAGTTTACTCCCCATGTTTTCACACGCACCACCGCACGGGGCGTTTCTTTTTCTGCTTGGTGTAGCTATCACAATGGGCATCGGCTACTGTAATGCGATGTTATCTAACACTGTGCGCAAGAATCCAAACGGACTGCCAAACACTGGGCAAGCCATAGCCCATGCGTTCACCTTCACGATCACACAAGTGCTCATCGCCCCGGCTGTGTGCCTCACCTTATTATTTGGATTCTGTGCCGTTGCTAGCTTCTAACCACATCCACGTTCCTGCTCCCAATGCTTACAGCTTGCTTATGCTGTTCGCTATTTTGCTGAGTGCGTATTACTGGGCTCGGGTTGCCAAGTCAGACTACCGCTTGCCGATCATCTATGCCATTGCCTTAGGCTGTGCATTCTTGGGTGCTAAAGTGGCTTATCTACTGGCGGAGGGCTGGATGCACACGGGCGAAGACCGCTGGATGCACTGGCTAACGGGCAAGTCTATCACCGGAGCACTGCTCTTTGGCTTTATTAGCGTGGAGTTTTGTAAGAAACTACTTCGCTACCAGAAAATCACAGGAGATCGCTTTGCGGTGATCGTTCCCGTAGGAATCATCATAGGCCGCATCGGCTGCTTGACCCAGGGGTGTTGTCAAGGATGTGTGATCTCAGAAGCTGGGAATCGCTGGCCAGCGGTGCCTGTGGAGATTGGCTTTAATCTGTTAGCCATCGTCGTATTTATGATCCTTAGAAAAGGTAAACACCTTCCCTTTCAGCATTTTCATCTCTACCTGTTAGGCTACGGTGTGTTTCGATTCCTCCATGAATTCCTCAGGGATACACCTAAGCCCTTCATGGGGCTTTCAGGTTACCAGATCGCCTGTTTAGTCATCCTGCTCGTTGCGACTATCGCCTTCCGGAAACGGCATGTCTGGCTACAAAAAAACACCCCAATCTCCAGCTAGTGGAAATCGAGGTGTGAGTTTGAAGTTTCTTATCGAGTAGTCAGTTAGAGTTACCCGTTGTAGGATGACTCCACGCGTTTGGCGACGTCTAAGTAGCCGTAGTCCACTTCGTAAATTTGTTTGAAGGAGTCCAGGGCTGCAGCTTTATCTCCCATGTCTTCGTGAATGAGGCCTTTTTCATAGAGCACTTCCTTCTTTGTTCCATCCATGCCATGGAGATCAGCCAGCGCGTCTGTGAGCTGCTTGATCGCGAGGTCGTGCATGCCTTTTGCGCGGAAGGTTCTTCCTAACAACAGTAATACGCGTGTGCGGATGTGTGGGTTTCTTGTTGCCTGCTGAAGGTGTGGAATAGCATCGCTGTGATTCCCTGCATTATAAAGAGCTAGGCCTAGTTCGTAACGCACTTGTGGATCGGTAGGGTTCCGGTCAACACGCGCTTGAGCCTCCTCCACGGCTTGTGAGGTCCGTGTGGCAATTAGCTGCTCATACTGTGCACGGAGCTCTTCATTAGATGGATCAGCATCAACAGCCTGCTTGAGCTGGGCCACCTCAAACTCAGCAGCCTTGTCCTTCATGTAGAGTGCTTTGTTCTGCAGTGCTACGTCTTTATTACTAAGCTCGTAAGCATACTGATAGAAGGAGTAGGCATTCGGCCAATCTTCACCTTGCTCGTAGAGATCTGCAATGTCTTTCACGAGAGAAATGTTCTCATTGTCCTCTGCATACGCTGCGGAGAGCTCAGCTAACTTTGCCTCACGCTGCTCGGTGGTCATGGCGGCGCGGTTGGCTTTTTCCAAAGCTGCCGTTTCCTCCGTGTCTTTCATCACATCCTTGACGCTCTGGGCATTCTCCCAGTTTTGTTTTTTCATGGACGCACGGGCGGTGGCATCTTTACCACCTTTAACAGCGTGAATATCTGAAGCGTCTTGCTTGACGATGTCCGCATAAACATCAGCCGCCATGTCAGGCATGTCGCGCGCAAGGTAGTGCTCGGCAAGTTTGTGAAGCAGCTTGGTGTTTTCAGGAGCACCACGGCGCACAGTTTCCAGAGCAAACGCAGCGGTATCTAACATGTTTAGTCGCATTGCGCAGTCAAACAGTAGATCGTTCCCAGGACCATCGAAGGGAGACTTGGCGAGTTCCTTTTCTAGCGACATCATAGCACCCTCTGGGTCTTTTTTGCCTTGTGATGGAATTTTCATCAGCGAGAGAGAACTACCGCCAAAAAAGCTCTTCTTCACTTTCTTGCCTGAGAGATCAGCTGCAGCACTTTTGCGGGCTAGCTTACGCGCATCAAGAAACCCTGGAGCATCCTTGAGGACGGCATGACAAAGGCTGACCGCGTAGCTGTTGTTTTTCATCTCAAAAGCACTTTGCGCCTTGAGCCACAGGGCTTTGATGTTTGGAGCCAGTTCCGCTTCGGTCAATTCGGTAAGATCTTGAGTCATAGTGATGATTAATCGTGTTGTAGGTTGGTTTCTCTGGTCACTCGCAGTGAGCTTCTTGACCAGAACGCTTTTTGCGACTCCCATCATGGCAAAATGCGCTAGCTTGGCAAGCCTGCGAGTAGAATTTTCTTGGTATTCCCTACCCTAGCCCCGATACCACGCAAGAGCAAGCAATGGACTTCAGGGCGACTAAGCTAGCGGTGGAAGTTGAATCAATAGCTGTAGCCGTCATGGGATCAGCTATCTGTAGCAAGTAGCAAGTAGCGTGTAGCCGCAAGCACGTGGTCAAGTTTCTTGTT
>JBMYYO010000179.1:0-6057 GCA_049609505.1 Akkermansiaceae bacterium
TTAACCCCTCAGCTAGCCAGCCTTTCCAGTTATTAGATGGCGCGCCAAACCCAGCATCAAAAATTGCCACTTCGTCACCTCTTTTAACAACCAGCACATTGACATAGAGCGGAATTTTATCCAGCGGCTCACGCTGCGCCTTGAGAGCCTCCTCCATTTTTGGACGTTCACTTTCGGGATACATCAGCTTGAGACCCTCGCCAAAGTGCATGAACCCATCGCTGATTGACCAAGCATCAAGCTCCCCTATTTTGAAGTGATAGATCCATGGATTCCTTGTGCTCAATTTCCGATCACTCTCATCGGCTAGAAGTAGTGGGCTGGACACTAGACTTGCCGCTGCGCAGCCCATGGTCGTTAGAAAGTGGCGTCGTGAGTTCATCTCTATTTATTTCCCAGCAGTAGGTTGATAGCTCTCGATGGCGGCAACAACTTCATTTTCATCATCGGTGCAGAGAAGAAATTCTGAGTAACGCATCCCTTGGGCAAGCTGGCTGATACAATCGAATAGCATGGTATCTTCTTGATAGCGCTTTTTGCCAAGGAAAATCATCGGGCTCACCCAATCGAAGGTGACGTAATGGTTTTGTGTGGCATCCATGAAGATCTCCTGCGTAGTGCCTGCACTTCCAGGAGCATAAATCACCCCGTAGGTGGCGATGGCCAATAGACCGTCTTCACGAATACTGTTAGAAAAATACTTGGCAATGTAGCGCGAGAACAAGTTCGTAGGTTCGTGCCCGTAAAACCATGTAGGAACCGCTAGGCTTGAACTACCACTCGGGTGCATATCGATCACTTCTTGAGCGCGCTCCATGTAGCCTGCATCAGTATAAACCGGAGCATGCCCTAGTGTTTCTAACGCGTCATCAAGCACCGCGTCTTCTGCATTTGCAAGCCACGCCCCTAAGTTTGCAGCCTCCATGATTCCAGGCCCACCACCAGAGGCGATGAAATACCCCGCCCGCGTCAGTGAGCGTGTAATGTATGCTACCTTTTTATAATACGCATCCGTTCTCGAAGTCCCGTGGCCACCCATAACGGCCACCACCTTTTTCTTCCCATCTCTCTCGACCCTACCTTCTAACAAATCACGCAACGCATCATCAATCGCGTGATCATGTATCCGCTGAGACATAGCCTCTAACACATCAGGATTATTTCCTCCGTGAGAATGGAAGTGATCGTAGATTTTTTTATCCGTGCTGTTATCAGCCATCGGCATCCACCCCTCCATCAGCTCTTCCCGCGTGTAGAGTTCACTGCGGAATGCGTGGTAAGGTAGGTTTTTGAAGCGAGGAATTACCGTAGCTCCTTTATCACGGAGAGTGTTTTCATCAAATCCATCAGGGAATCGGCAGCCTAGGAAAGTTGCACCTTCACACCGTAATTGCTCCCAGTCTGTTTGTGCACGGGTGAAATCTAGCCCCTGCATCACGCAACAGTTTAGATTCCCTTCTCGCTGCGCAAAGGAGTAAAGGCTATCGAGCTCGCGTATGATATTACAGGTCATAGAAAAGATGTTTGGTAATCGTTAGATTGCAGATTCTTTCAAAATCCCGACGTATGGCAAGTTCCGATACAATCCACGATAATCCAAGCCATACCCTACCACAAACTCATCGCCAATAACAAATCCGGTGTAATCAGCCTCCATCACCTCCTCGCGTGGGATATCCTTGCTCAGCAGAACACAGGTGGTGATCTTCTCTGCACCGTGCTCTTTGAGTTTTTTCATCACGGCATCCAGTGTCCGTCCGGTGTCTAGAATATCGTCTAGTAAAAGCACAATTTTCCCATCCACATCAGGTAATGTTTTATCGAGAAACGATACCTCACCGCTGCTTTCCGTGCCTCCGTGGTAGCTGGCCACATTAATGCACTCTATCTCCATGGACAACGGAATGCGGCGCAGCAGGTCAGCCATAAACAGTAAGGCACCCTTTAGCAGAGCCACTACCACGATGGGTTTCCCCCGATATTCCTCATTAATTTTTTCTGCCAATACATCGAGGCGTTTTTGAATCACCGCCTCATCGATCAATACTCGGTCAATATCTTCATGCATGAAGTCACTCTAGTCCATGATTTTTGATTCACCAAAGAGCAAACTTCACAAATCAATCGCATCCGCCGCTAATCCATGATTAAAACTCCACCATGCCTAGCGATGTCACCAGCCTACTCCAATCTCTGATCCAAATCCCGAGCGTCAATCCAGACAACGCCCCTGGCACAGACCAGACTGGCGAAGCTGCGATGGCGGATTACGTGCAGTCATATCTTCAAAACATCGGCTTCAGCGTAACCCAAGAGGAAATCCTCCCAGGAAGACCTAACGTCATTGCCCGCTGCCCTGGCTCAGACGACAGGCCGCGCATTCTGTTAGGCCCCCACCTTGATACCGTAACCATCATCGGCATGAGCATTGATCCCTTCAGCGGCAGCATCGAAGGTGGTAAAATCCTAGGTCGAGGAGCATCCGATACCAAGGGCCCCATGGCCGCTATGCTACAAGCACTCAGCAATTGCCAAGACGCCCTTGAGAACCTTCCGGTAGCCGTCGATTTCATCGGCTTCATGGGAGAGGAAGCGTCCCAACACGGGTCCAAGCACTTCGCTAAAAACCACGCACACAAATACGAGTTTGCACTCGTTGGTGAGCCTACCTCTCTCGACATCGTACACGTCACCAAGGGTTCACTCTGGGCCACCGTTGCCACTGATGGCAAAGCCGCCCACGCATCACAGCCAGAGCTCGGGGAGAATGCCATCCTCAAGCTCACCAGCTCGCTGGACCGAATAAACCGCAAATTGACAGCACGGTTAGCCACCTACACTCACCCAGTTCTTGGGCATTCTACGCTGAATATTGGAACCTTCCATGGCGGGTCTATCCCGAACGTTGTCCCGAACCACGCCGAGGCTCAGCTCGATATCCGCTTTACTCCATCGCTCCACGATGACGGCGGCGCACTTCCTTTGTTAGATAAATTCATCACCGAGCAGCAGCTCCCGCTCCGCATTAGTAAGGCACATGAAAACCCACCGATGGAAGTCCCTGAGGAACACACCTGGGTGAAAAAAATGCGCGCGGCCAATCCCGATAGCAAACCTGTTGGTGCTCCATGGTTTGCCGATGCTGCTCACCTCAATGCCGCTGGCTTACCCGCAGTCTGCATCGGCCCTGGCTCCATCGATCAAGCCCACACCAAGGATGAGTTCATCAAAATCGATGACCTAGAAAATGGCGTGGTTTACTTTGAAAACTTCATCCGGTCACTCGTTTAGACCGATTCCTTCAGCCAAGTCAAAAAGCTCTCTTCATCTGCGCTGATTCGCGTGGATATTTTTTCCATCGTCATAATCGCTTGGTGATCGGCAGGGATTGTCACCTTTCCTGCACCTAACTCCTCATCCATCACATCGATGAATTTGGACGGATGCGCTGTCTCTAACAAAACAACATCGTCATCCTTATGAGTATCGCGCCAAGCTTGTGCTGCTAGGTAAGCCACCGCTCCATGTGGATCTATCTGGTAGCCGAACTTCCGCTCCACCTCGCGGACAGCGGCGCGGGTTTCCTCGTCTGAGAAACTCATGCCTGTGATTTTATCAACCATCTCTGCGTGGCTTTCCGCGAAGATGTCCTGCATTCGGGCGAAGTTACTCGGTGCACCCACATCCATCGCATTACTGATGGTAGCCGTGCTTGGTCTTGGCTGATAACTCCCGCTTTCAAGATAGCTTGGCACCACATCATTCGCATTGGTGGCTGCAATGATGGTTCCTATTTCCAAACCTAACTGGGATGCCAGCAAACATGCTGTTAGATTCCCAAAGTTCCCACTTGGAATGGAAAACACCACACCATCCCCTTGAGTCCGAATGGTCTCAAAGTAGTAGAGCATTTGTGGAATTAGGCGTGAGATGTTAATCGAATTCGCCGAGGTGAGTTTGCCGCGCAGCTCTCCGTTTAGGAAAGCGCTCTTCACTAATCGTTGGCAATCATCAAAGGTGCCGTCCACCTCCAATGCAGTAATATTTCCGCCAAGCGTAGTGAGTTGTTTCTCTTGAAAACCACTCACCTTTCCCTCTGGATAGAGGATGATGACTCGAGTGCCGGGCACGTTATGGAAGGCTGAGGCAACGGCACCACCTGTATCACCGCTGGTTGCTACAAGGATGGTAAGCGGCTGGGCATCGTCGCGTGTGAGATGCGCCATGGTACGCGCCATGAAGCGGGCACCAAAGTCCTTGAAGGCTAACGTGGGGCCATGAAAAAGCTCTAACACCCCAAGCCCTGCTTCCAGCTCAACGATGGGTGCTGGGAAATTAATTGCATCCCTAACAATTGATTCACACACATCCTTGGGCAATGCCCCATCGAGAAAATGAGCCACTACCTCAGCCGCCATCGTTTGGAAATCCATCGCTCTCCATGACGCCCAAAAAGAATCGGGCAAGGGAGCCAGATCCACAGGCATGTAGAGTCCGTTATCAGCCGGAAGTGGCCGCAGAACAGCCTCGCTGAGCGGAACGACTAGATCCGGATTATTGGTGCTATAAAATTCAGATGCCATGGCTACTTGCTGCTTGGTTCGATCACATGAACGCCCTGTTGATTAATCGGTGACACGTAGCACTGATGGCCAAGGTCCGTGCTTGTGAAAACATCGCCCATTGCTTTGGAGACAGCCTTAGCCGTGGACTTCCCTTCGCAGAGGGCAAACACACTTGGCCCCGCCCCCGAGATGCTAAAGCCAAGTGCACCCGCGGACATGGCTGCCCGTTTCACACGGTAGAACTCAGGGATAAGCCGCTGGCGGCGTGGCTCAGCAATCACATCGTGGATGCTACGGCTGATCATACCGTAGTCTTCTTGGATAATGCCGCAGATCAAGCCGCCGAGGTTCCCTACCTGCTGGGTGACGTTTTCTAACGGAATTTCACGAGGAAGAATCTCCCGCGCCACCTTGGTGAGGATTTCAATATCCGGATGCACCACGGCTGCGTAAAGCTGCTTGGGAACGGGAAGCTGGGCGACATCTAGTTCTTGATTCGACCGGATAAAAACAATCCCCCCTAACAAACACGGCCCCACGTTATCTGCGTGCCATGCGCCATCCGCGCTCGCCTCACCTGTCATAGCGAAGGGCAACAGTTGTTTTTTCGTTAGTGGCTCACCGATGAGTTTATTCACGGCGTAAGCACCAGCCACAGCCGAAGCAGCACTGGAGCCAAGACCACTGCCAAAGGGCATTTTTTTATGAATCTCCATCTCGATACCACGATCTAACATACCTAGGTGACGCAACAGATCGAGTGCAGCAACCCCAGCGGTGTTTTTCTCTGGGGCGGTAGGAAGTTTTCCATCGTCACCTGTGACCTTGGTGATGCGGAGTCCTGGCTTCTCAGACCAGCGCACTACTACTTCATCGCCTGGTTCGTTGATTGCAAAACCAAGAACGTCATAGCCGCATGCTACGTTTGCAACCGTAGCGGGAGCAAAAACTCGGATTTCTTTTTGGAGGTTGGGTGCCATGCGCATTGGCATAGCTTAACAGCACAGAATTGGCAACGGCTAGGAGTGAGGTGGTCTCGTTTTTGTAGCCAGTAAAAAGTGAGTTTTATTGATGCTTTGCTGATCTGCCCAGGCGCTTGGTTCTTGGTTTGTTCTCCGTAGCTGGAGAGGTGAAATGGAGGGGCTGGAGCGTAGCGGAAGGCCCGGAATGGAACCTCTCCAGCTACGGATGCCGCCCCCTCTTAGGCAGCTATCTGTTTCAGGGGTGAGTATATCGACCACGGAGTGACGTAGTCGAGCGCTTGGTGTTTGCGGCGATAATTGTAAAACTCCATCCAATCGGAGACTAGTCCTCGCAGCTCTCCGACCGTGTCGTAGCTCCACAGCCTCAACTTCTCGTACTTGATACTTCGCCAGAGTCGCTCGATAAAAACGTTGTCCATCCATCGACCTTTGCCGTCCATACTAATTTGAACACCTTGAGCTTGAAGCTCTGATGTCCATTCTCTGCTGCTAAACTGGCTTCCTTGATC
>JBMYYO010000180.1:0-6014 GCA_049609505.1 Akkermansiaceae bacterium
AGCAGCATCGCCTTCATAGGCAAAGTCATGATCGTGGTCATGATCGCAACCAGCGGAGCACTCGTGTTTAACGCCAGCATCTGCTGCTAGTGCAACGGAATCATCATGACTCTCACCCTGGTGCCAATAGAAATCGATGGGGCCTTGGACAGCCAGCGCAACCACTTTGCCGTAAGGGCTTCCGTTGACACATGCAATGTTCGGTTCAAAATCTAACTTGTCATTGTTTTTGAAATGACACGACATACCAATCCAAAGAACAGCACCCATAACGGCGGTTCCTAGCATGATTGATTTATGTTTATTTGCTGTCATTTTTTCAGATGATTAAGCGGCGGGCTTCACGCGGAATCCAGCGCAAGAGACAGTGGAGAGAACTAGTTTGAGCCCCACGAAGTAGAGAGCCACTTGCATGAATTCGGACCAGTTCATACTACCTTGCTTGAAAACAAGACGCGGTGTGAGATCGGCAAGATGAACGTGTGGCGACAGTGTATAGATCCAATTGATCACGGCACTATTGCGACTCTCGGCAAGCATATCTACGTAGTTAACCCCAAAGACCCCATAGACCACGAACGCTAGCGGCAGCACGTAGCCAATTGTTGCTCCAAATCTACTTCCGAGGGATACCGCAAGCAGCACAATCGGTGCCATAACGAGCAGGAACAACGCGGCGTATTGAAAATTAGTAACCATCCACTCAGCTCGCTCGCTCGCAGCTCCAGGCATCGCGCCAAAAATACAAACTGCGACGGCAATCGCCACCATTGGCAGAAGGAATGTCATGCAGGCTGCCCAAATTTGCAGCATTTGTCTGAAGCCAGACATACCACCGCTTAAGAAATAGGCACCTAGACCTTTTTTAACTGTATCCTCACCAAACCTAGCAGCTTGGAAGAGAACCCAAACCGAAGTCATCACCCAAAGAGCTACCCACGCAACTTGCGCGCGAGCTGGCTCAACCAATGTTGGATTGCTCTCATACGACGTCAGATACGGCATAATTATAGGCAGGAGCACAGAGCATAGAAGCACGACAAGCCAAACCTTCCGTTGGATAATCGTAGCTAAAGTTAATCGGTATAATTTCATATCTCTCTATTTCCTTAGTTCAAAAAGCCTTTCAGCTCGCCCCACTCCTCAGGAGCCCCCTCACCAGTAAGATGAGAAATAGCGCCATCTGAAATCAACACGGCACTCTCCACCTTCATACTATCAAAGTCTGGGTGGCAACTTACTAAGCGCAGAATCGAATCATCCCGCTCCTTCCACATCTCTTGAAAAATTTCACGCGCAAACGCATCCAACCCAGTAAACGGTTCATCCAGCAACAGGATATCTCCTCGCTTCGGATCAACGGAAAACTCCGCGACGAGCAGGAGCACTTTCCGCTTATTACCAGTCGAAAGCTTCCCGTAAGGCTTATTAACGTCCAGCTCTAGCCTCTCAGCCAAATGAAGCGCCTTCTTGCTAGCCTCCTTATTAAGCAAACTCTTTAAAATTATTTTTGCAGGCAGCTCTCGGTCAAACTCCATGTCCTCACCAAGAAACTGACACGCTCCGTCACAATCATGACGTCCGTCTATAGGCTTGAGCACACCAGCCAAGGTCCGCAGCAAGGTCGTCTTTCCTCGACCATTCCTTGCAAGAAGGTAGTGCGTGCCCCCTTCCAACTCCACTGAATCAGAGACGGTAGCCAAACTTTCATTATACCCAATGCTCAAGCCATTAGGCATGCGAATCGAAGGAGATTTGTTAATAGAATTGCTCATAGGTTTTTACCTTGCGGATTCCTTTTATATCTTTTTAAATAAGTTAGAAAGAAAAAAAGACTATCAAATCCAATAAATATTTAACTTTCATTTACCATTATTTCTTGACAAACACTCAAAACCCCCACCTAAAAAACTTTTCCCCACTCCTGCAAAACGCAAAAACACACCAACGGCACAAAGTTTCCAGAAGGTTTCGGGTTGGCTTTCTCGGCATTCAGGTCTATGGCAATGCCCAGCAAACGCCACCTAGACAATGAATCGAATCGACCAAACTTTTAGCCAGCTTGAGAAAGAGAAGCGCACAGCCTTTGTGGCCTATGTTTCTGCTGGCGATCCCGACCACCAAAGATCCCTAGACGTGATAAGGTCCCTTGCAGATTCTGGGGCGGACATCATCGAGCTAGGTGTCCCCTTCTCTGATCCACAGGCTGACGGCATTGTGAACCAACTTGCAGCCGAGCGATCTCTGGCTGCTGGAATGAACTGCCAGCGGCTCATGGAGTTGATCCGAGAGTTCCGCGCCACACATGAAACTCCCATCGTTCTCTTCACTTACTTGAATCCTGTGTATGCCTATGGCTTTGAAAAGTTCCACACCGATGCAGCAAGTGCGGGTGCAGACGGCATCCTCATGCTAGACCTCCCGCCAGATGAAGTGCCCTGCAACCAAGAAATTGCACGCTGCGATGATGGACTGAAAAACATCACTTTGATTTCACCATCCACACCGCCCGATAGAATCCGTCTTCTCGCCGCCAAGTCCGAGGGGTTTATCTACGCCGTCTCTCGCCTAGGCGTCACCGGCGCTCAGGCCGCGCCCACCGAAGGAATCAGCGAGCTAGTAGCCTCTATTAAGCAACATACAAAAACTCCCGTGTGCGTAGGATTCGGCATCAACACCCCTGAGCAAGCAGCTATGGTGGCGCAAGCATCCGATGGTGTGGTGGTGGGTTCTGCCATTGTAAATCAAGTTGCACAAAATGCAGACGACCCTAATTTAGCACAAATCATCAGCGACTTCACCACGCCTCTCATCTCAGCCACACACCAGAGCTAAACTTGATTACGGCACGTCAAATTCCCCAACCTTCTAACCATGTCAAAACAAACAGCACTACCATTTCACAAGATGAACGGAGCGGGTAACGACTTTGTTGTTATCGATAATCGCGACCTCTCCCAGAGCCTCAGCACCAGCCAGATTGAGCTACTGTGTGATCGGCAGCGTGGCGTGGGTGCCGATGGATTACTTGCCGTGGAGCCAGCTGAGAACGGAGCGGATTTTAAGTTTCGCTATTATAATGCAGACGGCGGTGAGGCAGAGATGTGCGGGAATGGCGCCCGATGCTTCGGCAAATACACAGCGCGCTTGCTCGGCGACGACGTGCAGCGGGTGACGTTTGAAACCATCGCCGGCACGTTGAGTGCAGACATTATTGGCGACAATGTTTGCATCGCGATGTCTGATCCGTTTGATCTTGAGCTGAATGCACCAATCACCATTGATTCTCTAACTGCACCCGTCCACATTATTAATACAGGAGTTCCTCACGTCGTGGTATTTGTCGATGATCTAGCCAGCCTTGACGTTGTTAAGCTAGGTGCCGCGCTGCGCTACCATGACTACTTCTCCCCTGCCGGCACCAATGTAAATTTTGCCGAAATCAAATCAGACCAACACATCGCCATTCGCACCTATGAGCGCGGCGTTGAAGGAGAAACTCTCGCCTGCGGCACCGGCATGACCGCCTGCGCGCTCATTCTCCACTTACTAAAAGGAACCAACTCTCCAGTCCAAGTCGATGTCGCTGGGGGTGACACGCTTGAAATCGGCTTCGAAACATCCAATAATCAATCGTTCCACAACGTTACACTCACAGGCCCCGCAGACTTCGTGTTCCAAGGTGAGGTGACTCTCCCCTAGCCTTTGTTGCATGAGTATGGGGATACTCCCCACATGTCACATTATGAGTTTTTCCCAACCAGCATGGCTTTTGTTGCTACTGATTCTCCCGATGATTCTATTGGGCGCTATCCTCAGCCACGTAAAGAGAGGAAAAACTTGGCGGAGACTTATTGCCCCGAGACTACGCTCACGGCTTATTCAAGAAACCTCTAACCTGCGCCAGTGGATCTCGCTCTCCTTGGCGATCATCGGTATCGCACTAATGATCGCAGCTATCGCACGCCCCTTCAGTGGCGAGGTATCCGTCAGCGAGAAAATTCGCTCGCGCAACATCCTGGTAGCAGTTGACACATCCCGCTCAATGCTGGTGGAGGACACCTCACCCAATCGACTCTCAGCAGCTAAAACGATTGCCATCGAGCTACTAGAGAGGTTTCCTAACGATAGGATCGGACTCATCGCCTTCTCAGGCTCCGCCGTTTTGGTCGCCCCCCTGACCATCGATCATGCCGCTATCCACTCATCAGTTTCACAGCTCGACACCCGCATTATCCCCAGCGGCGGGTCAGATATCTCGTCCGTCATCGATGTGGCAATAAAAACCCACGGTCGATCTAACAACCAATCAAACGCCCTCATCATCATCAGCGATGGCGAGGACCACTCGGACAAAATCGATCAAGCCAGCGCAGAAATCCGTAGCTCTGGCATCACCGTCTGCTCCATCGGCGTAGGCAAAATCACAGGCGGCATCATTCCTGATCCAAATTCTCGTGATAACAAATTCAGAGACATTCACGGCAGAACAGTGCACAGCAGCCTGATCCCATCATCACTCGATCAACTTGCACGAGCAGGTGGAGGAACCTATGTTTCGTCAGAAATGGGATCATCACACGCTATCGAAACAGCACTATCATCGCTCGATTTTGACTCAGAAGAGAAACGCACCGTCACCATCCCAAATGAGCTCTATCAGTGGTTTCTCCTTGCCGCCATCGCCTTACTCATTCTCTCTATCATCATACGTAGTCAGTTTAGCCCCACAAAAATTATGAAGCACCAGGGAAAACCAATCGCAGCCATACTCATCACGATGTTATGTCTCTGCCAGCTTGCCCCCGCCAAGTCGATCATCCAGCAGGCGGATGATGCCTACCAAGCAAAGGACTACTCACAAGCCTCCAAGCTGTTCCTCAAAGCTCTATCAGATGCTGAGCCAGAGGATACCTTTGCCCTGCGCCTAGGGTTAGGCAGCACAGCTTACCACCTCAAGCAATGGGACAATGCCTGCCGCCACTTCTCTCACGCGCTCAAATCAACCTCGCCCACTCTGCAACCCGAGGCGCACTATAATTTAGCCAATGCCCTGTTTCAGAAAGCGGGTGCCAAGCTAACAGATAAAAATCCCGATGATTCGCCAGAGGTGAAAATGCGCAGCGTCATCGAGCATCTTGAGGACGCAATCTCCCACTACCAATCTACCCTCAAGCTCTCACCCGAGCACTCCTCCGCCGCCCACAACCTCAAGCTAGCCGAGGAGTTCCTTAAAAAACTCCAGCAACAACAGCAGAAACAACAACAAGAGCAGCAGCAAAAAAATCAGCAAAACAAAGAAAACGAGGACTCTCAGCAACAACAAAAAGAAAACCAACAAGGAGAACCCGAGCAACAAGACGGAGAGAACTCGCCTGACCAACAGCAGCCAGACAACAAAGAAAACGATCAACAAGACGGCAGCGGTGAGAACCCTCAGGACAAGGAACAGCAAAACCCAAAACAAGGCGAGTCAGACGATCAAGACTCCTCTGGCAATACCCAAAACCAACCCGACCCCAATTCCCAGAAACCTCAAGACGCCAAGCCGTCCATGGAGCGCAAAGAAGGTGAAACTCCAGAAGCTCATGCCGCGCGCATTCTCCGTGAGAACTCTGATGCTGAGACTCGCCCCGTGCAGCGCCGCCGGCTCTTCATCCGCCGCTCCTCAAAAGACTGGTAGCCTATAGAAACCAAAACCGCTTTCCGCCATTCAACGCTACCTCACCATTCTACTTCTGCTTTTCCTCCCGCTGCAACTACACGGGCAAGGAGCCAGCTCTAACATCTACGCAGATGCTCAGCTATCCAGCAGCCACATCATCCCAGGTGAGCCTATTTTCATGGTTGTTAGACTGCACGGAGCACGCGCACAGAACAGACCACTCACCCCATCCATCCCAGACACTTCTGTTAGTTTTGTGCGCTCGATTACAGAGCTTGATAGCAACCGCCAGCTAACCCTTGCTTGGCTCTACCGGATCACCACCGCAAAGCCGGGGCGCTACACCATC
>JBMYYO010000181.1:0-5978 GCA_049609505.1 Akkermansiaceae bacterium
TTACACAAAGAATAACGATGAATTTGAAGAGCTCTCGATGCTTTACCAATCCGATTCCTATCACCGGCTAAAGCGATGGGGACGTCCGATCTACTTGGTGTCAAAAACCATTCCCAGTGGGCGAGGATTCTACTCCCTTGGCGATGATGGCGTTTCCTCTACTCAGGGTAAAGACCCCGATGACATCAACTCCTGGGACTACAGCTCCATCAGCCATTACCACCGCAGACTCTGGAGAGGCCGCTACATCCAATACACTATTTTTGCACTAGTCCCCACCATCATCGTTACCTCATTCTTAGTATGGAAACGTCACCAATAGAAACCCGCAAACAGCAACCTTCGATACCCAAAAATTAAACAACTGGAGTCGTATCACTTACATCCAACAGGAAGACGGTGGATTTCTGAAATTCGAGAACGGGGTGCAAGCTTTGACTAAGTAAGGGTAAAAACTGCCAGATGTTCAGTAGTTTTGAACAGATTAAAAAATAACTGTCCTCCATTTTAATGTTCTGCTAGAAAATTTTGAGAATGAATTCACCTGGTAATTTTCGCACTGTGGAGGAGGCTCGTAATGACATGGGCCATGGCGCAAATTGCAAGGTCGAAGTCGCTATTGGCCAAACCATGCCACCCTACTGCACATACTGCGCTAGAGAAACGACCCGAACCGTAATGGTTCCAGTATCGGGATGGTCAAAAGAATCACAGGAAGTAAAAGCGGCTGGCTGTTTGTTTTTTGGGTTTTTGTTAGGGCCTAGGGTTACTCGATCTACAGTCTTGGATACAGCGGGCGCACTGTCTAACAGCCAAGGGTCAAAAAGAGATGTTTCTCTTCCTGTTTGCGGCTCGTGCATCAGCTCCTATGGCGCACCTCTGGCTGAAATGTCTGCAAAGTCACGCGTAACAGTCCCGTGCTGTGCAGAATTCCAAGATAAATTTGAGCGCGGAGTAGGCATGGACGCTTATTAGCCCCTCTCAGTAAAATGGCTTTTCTGGGCTTTGATGATGAGCTCAAAAGCTGCGCCCTTATCCGGCTTGCGCAAACGAAGGTCACCTCCTAGGGCACGGGCTAGCCTGCGGCTTAATGCTAGCCCCAGCCCGACGCCGGGCTTTGTATGAGCCGCCTCTGTGGCCGATTTATGAAAGGCCCGGAATAGCCTGCGACGCTCTCCAGATTTGATGCCAGGACCATCATCACGGACGCAGAAAATAATTCTTCCGCGGGATTCGGTAATGCTAAGCTCGATGAATGTTCCCCCTTGAGCATACTTCGCGGCATTATCCACAAGGTTAAAAATAATTTGCTCAGCCGCTGTGGTATCTAGCTCTACGCTGCGCTCTAACACCTCCGGGGAGACATCTAACTTCCACTCCATCTCCGCCTCCTGCGCACGGGAACCGAGCCTCTCATTGATACGCTCCGCAAACGCCCCAAGCGTGAGTGTTTCCTTACGCGCACGGGCTGATCCTTTTTCGATGCGTGAGTAGGCCAGCACGTTTTCCACGAGGTGGGTTAAGCGCCCCGACTCCCGCCGGAGAGTTTCCAAGTATTCTTGTTTTTTATCAGGATCAGCCACCATTCCCTCGGCTAGCATATCTGAGTATAAGCCAAATGTTGTTAGAGGAGTTCGCAGCTCGTGGGTGACGGAAGAAACAAATGACGCGCGGCGCTCACTGAGCTTCACCACACCGCGGAATAACACGATAGCGGCCACAGCGGCAAACAGCGCACCCAGCCATGCTAAGGCGAGCGTTTTGCGCAGTGGCGTCCATGTAAGCGCGGCGGCTTGGGCTTGCTCCCCCGGGACTAGCTTCCATGGCAAGGCAGCCATCACCATGGGGTCATTTGCGAAGGGGTCTGGCTCATCCCCTAACAAAACTCGCGCGCTGTGCTTTACCGGCACTAGCTTGGCATGGCTCAATAGATCTGTAATATTGCCTAACAGCTCAGTATTGATTGCCTGGGCGTCCAGCCACACGCCCTGTAACCGAGCATCCTCGCCATCGCTAACTTCCCGAACAAGCAGTAACTCTCCCCCAATCCAAACGGGACGCAACGGCGTGAAGTACATCCCAGGCTGACTGGCTCCTGACTTGCTATTCAGCACCTCTTGGAGGTGTTTATCTACTTTAGAAGCCGTGGGAGAGGCTAACGGCTTTATGTTTTTTTTCATCTGAGGCAGTGCCTCCTTCGTGGCGGGTTCCTTCGCGGCAGGCGCCTTGATTGAAACCTGCCCCCGTTTCCCCACATTTTGGTCAACAATTTCCTGACGTTTTTGTTTTTCTGCCTGATTGTACACGCCTTGATAAGCTGGGGAATTACCGTTGAAAGCGCCTGGGTTTGCAGCGCGTTGTTTGGTGGCTAATGCCAGCTCTGCGTTAGTAGGCTCAGGCTCCATGATACCGCGCTGGGCAACTGCATTGAGCAGGCCGAGATTGTTATCAGGAAGTTCTGTCGCGACATTCCTCTGAGCTTGCCAGCCACGATAAGTGGTATCTTTGGTAAGGATTGAATTTAGCTCCTGCCAATCTTTGCGAACATCTTTGCTCAATTGCTGGCTCTGCGCAGCCCATACTGACCCAACTTGTTTGACGTCTGGCAGGTCGTTACTCTGTGGAGAAAACAGATCATTCCCCCGCGCTTCAAAGTGGAGTTTTACATTATCCGGAAGGCCCAAGTTAAGCGGGGAAACTTGCTGCCAGTATGAAGCGGTATCGGTCTGTGTGGGCTTACCCTTTGCCATGCGATCAATAGGGAGAAAATGCCAAGCGGGCCGGTTGTTTTCCTTCGCCAAAATCGCCGATGCCACACTATCCATACGCCACATTGCTAGGCGCACTTTTTCCTCTAACTGAGCCTTTGCGTAGGCCTCCTCGCTTTTCTTTTCCAGCTTGAGAGTGTGATGCGTAATCGCCCCCATGGCACCAAAAATAAGTGCCGCACAGAGTGCTGACAGAGACCAAATGACCCAAGGTTTATTCATCGATGCTAGTGGTTACCCGACACGATACCCTTTCCCCCGCACAGTGACAATGGTTTCCGCTCCGCTGCCACCAAGTTTCTCACGGAGATGGGCGATGTGCATATCGATCGTGCGAGTTTCTATATTCTTTGGGTCAATCCCCCAGACGCGCTGGAGAAGCTCCTCGCGGGCGATAGGTCGGCCTTTGTTAGAAACCAAATAACTCAGCAGTCCACACTCTCTCTCTGAAAGCTCGCTGCGTGCGCCATTGCTGAGTAAGACTTCGCTACGGGTAAAATCAACTTCGCCACCTGAGAAGGTGAAGTTCTCCCCCCCTGCCGTTCGCTCAGAGCTGCGTCTGAGCACTGCATCCACACGTGCTAGAAGCTCGCGCACGCTGAATGGCTTCACCACATAATCATCTGCTCCCATAGTGAGCCCCTTGACCCGATCCGCCTCCTCACCACGGGCTGATAGGATAATGGTAGGCTGGCCGGGGCGGTCCTTGCGCAGTGCTTCTAGAACCTCAAAGCCACTGTGATAAGGCATCACTAGATCCAGCAGCATGAGCTGATAGGATGCGGTGAGTGCCTTCTCCATCCCCTCTCTGCCATCGGCTGCGGAGATCACTTGGTAGCCGGAAAACGTAAGGGTATCACAGATACCTTGGCGCACGGCGGCATCGTCTTCAACAACAAGGATAACTGGTGTGTTTTTCATCTGGTTCGAGCCCGATCATACGCAATGCTTGCCCCTGTGTCTGTAAAGAAGATGTAAAGAGCCCACCTAAAAGAGAAGTTGGACATTGCCAGAGAAGATGATTCAGACTTAGAGTGTGCCCATGTCTGACCCTGTTCAAGAACTGCGTGATAGCGTGCGTGATGTGGCTGATTTCCCCAAGCCTGGAATTCTTTTCAAAGATATCTCACACATTCTTTCCGATCCTCATTTACTGCGCAAATCTATCGAGCTGCTCACGGCAACCGCTGGTGGTGACAAGATTGATAAAGTGGTCGGGATAGATGCCCGTGGGTTTATTTTCGCCGCTCCAGTAGCTCTTGATCTCGATGCAGGTTTTGTTCCCGTGCGTAAGCAAGGTAAACTTCCATGGGAGACACACCAGATGGCGTATTCATTAGAGTATGGTGAAAACGTTGTAGAAATCCACAAAGACGCTATTTTTCCAGGGGAAAACGTATTGCTCGTAGATGACTTGCTAGCAACTGGAGGAACGGCTGCGGCAGCTATCAAGCTCATCCGCCAGCTCGATGCCAATTTAGTGGGAGTTTCCTTTTTAATCGAACTCGCTGACCTTAACGGTAGGGAATTACTGGGTGATATTCCAGTGAATACGATTCTGAAATACTAATTCTCAAGGGCTGGTTCTTGTTTCTTACCTTGCCTTGGCCAGTCGTTGGACGAACTCTTCCATCGCGGGCATGTTCTCCTCCAATAGCTGGACCAATTTCAACTGGGTGCGAGCGCGGTCAAGATTGTGCCCATCTCGGTGTGACTTAAAGTAAACGTCCCCCTCCAGGTAATCGGTTAGGAAACGTATTCCTATCTCCAGCGATATAAGCTTACCGGCAAAAGCTAGCTGTTCGATCTCCGCCTCGCAGAGGCAGTCACAGGAATTCATGTAGCCTTCCGCAAGTGCCTCAAACATCGGCATGCGCATCTCTACCTTACTGAGATCTTTTTCATCTTCAGCTGCTGGGCTAACAGCCGTTCTAACAAGATCACCGAAATCATAGAGCGAGAGACCGGGCATTACGGTATCCAGATCGATCACACAGACGGCTTCGTCTGTTTCTGCATCGATCATTACGTTATTGATTTTGGTATCGTTATGGGTGATGCGCTCGGGTAAAACCCCTTGGTTTTTCAGCTCGATCAATCTCCCAACTTCTTGCTGGCGAGCGCGGATGAATTCCACTTCCTCTTGCACTGATGAGAGCCGCCCAGCGGGATCCTGCTCCACCACCTCCATCAGGCGTGAGTATCGCTTGGGGGTGTTATGAAAGTCAGGGATAGTTTCTTCAATATCAGCGATTTCAATATCACTGACAAGGTCTTGGAACGAGCCAAAGGCGTGAGCTGCCTGGTAGGCTTGGCGGGTGTTTTCTACGATGTCATAGGTCATGCAGCCCTCGATGAAGTTATAGCATCGCCAAATCCCCCCACCCTCGCCACGAGCGAAGAACCTTCCTCCGCGTGCAGGATAAAGGTTTAGCGTCTGGCCGCCGAGGTCACGTTTCACACGCAGGACCTTCCAGTTAATGTGGCGGGTCACCATTTCCACATTCCGCATCACGGCGAGTGGGTCCTTAAAAACCTTCTCATTAATACGCTGGAAAATATAACGGCTCGTTTTTCCGTTAGGAGTCTTAAAGCTAGCAAGGTAAGTGGAGTTGATATGACCGCTATCAATCTCCTCACCGCTGACAAACTCACCGGCGATGGCGAATTCGTTAGAAATTTCTTCGATATGGGATACGTTAGATGACATGCGATTAGTGAGTTACTCCGCGTTGAATTTTAATGCGGCTGATTGGATACCAGGAATGGCTAGTTGGATAACGGCACATACTTCTTTGTAGGCAGCTTTCCCCATGCCAAATGGATCAGGAAGATCTTGCCCGGCTAGCCCCTCATCTGGATCAATAAAATCACACAGCAGATGGATGGCATCAGCTTTCTCTGGAAAGTGATGCTTGATCACTTGGGCGTGTGAGGAAGTCATGGCGATGATGATATCCGTCTCGTCTAAGATTGGCTTATCAACCTGCCGACTGCCAAAGCCCTTTAAGGAGCCTTCCGCGCCGTTATCTTTGAGGACTGTGAGGGTTTCTCTATTCGCGGACTGACTAGGCATGGCTGACACGCCAGCGGATGCTACTGCTAGGCTTGCATCAGCGGCACGCAGTAAACCTTCTGCCATCGGACTGCGGCAGGTGTTCCCGGTGCATACAAAGAGGACTCTCGCGGACATAAATTTCGTAGGGGGCA
>JBMYYO010000182.1:0-5952 GCA_049609505.1 Akkermansiaceae bacterium
CAACAAAAAACTGACAGGAGGTAGTTTTGCCCCCCTAATCAGGGGAGGGATGAAGTTTTGTCTTGCACCCCAACATTACCCACCTTATATAAAGAATATATTTTCTTTATTCACCCTTGCGCACCCCAAAAACTAACAACAACGAATCTATGAAAACAAAATACTATCGATGGACAACTCTCGCATCAGCACTCGGCGTGAGTATTTCACCAATCTCAGCTGGCGTGACTCTAATGAATGTAAACGCTGGCAACGGCAATTTTACAGACATCGGGGCAGGCATCTTTATGGATCAAAACCTAAGTAATACAGGCGTCACAATGGCGAGTCGCCAGAACGGCAGCTCATACGAATTTGGCCTGATCCCAACACCTACTGGCCCTCCCACCGGAAGTTTTAATACAGCCGGAGAATTCGATATCACTGGCAGGCCTGGTGCATCTTCGACATACTCTGTCACTTTCAGTATCGATTCGGGTGAAGCTCTTAACTACATCGCCTACACAGGAGGCGCGCTAAACGGATTTGACTACGATGCAGACACAGGCATGGTCACCATGAGCGTCACCCCCGTAGGAGCATCCAAATCAGCCAACAACGCCGCTGGCGGCACGATGTTAGGCATTTCCGTTTCCACCTATGATACATCTTCCCCAGCCGGAAACCAAGGCGGCTCTATATTCAGCTCAAGTATGTGGTGGGGCGATATCTCCCCTCTTGAAAACAGCGGTGGCTATGGCGACTCGAATAGCTACATCGGGGCAAACTTTGATGGCACAAATGGTGAAAATGTTGACTTCAACTATTACGTCCCCATGACCGTTCTGCGTGATAACCCACGCTGCAACATGGAAAGCCTTGACGACGTTGCATTTACTTTCCGAAAAACTACAGGACTAACCATTACCCCAACCATCAGTATTGAGTATTTCACCAATGGTTCATTGGAGGGCTCACCCGACTATATCCCAAGTGAGTTCATAAATGCTGGATCTAACGGTGGGGGCTCAAGTTTCAGCTTTGCTGATAATGACACCGCTAGCAACTACGTAGTCATATCCGCCAGCAACGATAGTTGGTCTGATGCGAACGTAGCATTAGGCTCAGCCGTCCCTGAGCCATCTAGCCTCGCCTTGACGGCTCTTACAGGTGTTGGATTCCTTGTTAGAAGGCGTAAATAGCAGCATTTCAAATAACACAAGGCGCGATTCATAACTGAGTCGCGCCTTGTTTTTTGAAGTTTTTGCCATCTGCTTATCTATGCATTAATCGCATCAATGAGCTGACGTAAGCGGCCAAAGTTTCTGCGGCGGTGGCGGAATACAAGGCGGGGTAGATTGCCTAACAACGGCTCATCGTCCTCTGCTGGCAAGGCTCCTGATTGGGAAAAACCTCCGCTCTTTAGCACATCGGAAAAACCAGCTTCTAACTTTTTCATTTTTGCATCGCTGAGTTTCTTGCGCAAACGGATTACCAACTTGTCCCCCACGTAGCGATAAGAGTGGAAGGTAGAATAGAAGCGCACCACCTCTTCCACGGCCTCATCAACATCATCGGTGACTTTGTAGAGTGAAAAATCCGAGTCTGAGATGAGATTGAGTCGGCTCAGGTGCTCCACAATAAATTGCTGCCAGAACTTCCAGTATTTACCGCCTTTGGCATCAACAAGAACCAGTGGATAAATCGCAGCTTTTCCAGTTTGGATCAGAGTTAAAGTTTCAAAAATCTCATCCATCGTGCCAAATCCACCAGGGAAAGCAGCCACGGCATCAGACTCCTTCACAAAGGATAACTTCCGAGTGAAGAAGAAGTTGAAATCAACCAACTTTTCATCGCCTGCTATGTAAGCATTAGCTGCCGCCTCAAAGGGCAGGTTGATGTTTAAGCCAAAGCTATCATCGCGCCCTGCACCCTCATTACCAGCAGCCATAATTCCTGGTCCAGCGCCTGTGATGGTCATAAAACCAGCGTCTCTCATCTTTTTGGCAAACTCAGCAGCAGCCTTATACTCAGGCTCCTCTGGATCTGTTCTGGCAGAGCCAAACACAGAAATTTTCCGGCAGTTTCTATACGGATAGAAAACCTCATTGGCGATGCGCATTTCTTTCAGCGCGCGGTTCATCATCTTAAAGTCCCCCTCTGTGACGGCACCGCGCGAGGTGCGTACGGCAGAAATAAGCATCTCAGCAAGGAGGCAATTCTCTTCACCTCCAGAAATCTCAGTGGCGAGTGCCATGATTTTATCGTCGAGCTTTTTCTCTCCAGTCGATCCGATGAATGAGCACGATTGTGAGTGAATCATTCCGCCTGTAAAATCTCTCTCTTGCGGAATCTTGTTAGGTTTAATATGTGAAGTCATGGGTGTTTATCTAGTTTGTTTAAGTTTTTTCATTTAGTAATGCGCAAGCGTACAGAAGTATGATGCGGTTACACGTTTGTTATTCTGATTTTTCCGCCAGCATTTGCGTCAGCACTTCCGCCAGCAGCAGTGCCGCCTAGCTTGTTGACTGACAGACCTCTTGAAGTTTGCGGAGCCGAGCAAGTGCCTGGCCGGAATCGATCAATCCCCTAGCCATCTCTACCCCTCCTCCAATGGTATCCGCGAGCCCTGCACAGGCTAAACCTGCGGCTGCGTTTAAGATTACCATTTCTCGTTTGGGGCCTGTTTCCTTACCACTAAGAATGTCTTCCAAAATTGCTGCGTTCACCTCGGCGTCACCACCCACCAAGGATTCTACGGAGCAGCGGGACATGCCAAAGTCTTCTGGTGAAACAACCTCATCCACCAGCGATTGGTAGCGGCCTGCTTTACAAATCCGAGTTTGCCCCATCAGGCTCACCTCGTCCACCGGTCCGCCATCGGCAGTATTCCCATGCACCACCCACGCACTGTCTCTGCCCAAGCGCTGTAAGATATCAGCATAGGTAGCATCAAGATCAGCTTCGCAAACTCCCACTAATTGGCACTCCGGGCGCGCGGGATTTAGTAATGGTCCGATGAGGTTAAAAATAGTTCTAACACCTTGCTTGGCCAGCTCACCGCGGACAGAGGCAATCGCCTTAAATGCTGGATGGTAAGCTGGAGCAAAGAGAAAACCAACGCCCACTTGCTTGAGGCACTCTCGGAACCCCTCAGGGGAAATTTCCAAGTTCACCCCTAGTGCTTCTAACACATCAGCACCGCCACTCTTGGAGGTAATTCCACGGTTCCCATGTTTGACAACCACGGCTCCGCCCGCTGCGATCACAAACATACTTGTCGTAGAAACATTAAACAGATTCAGCTTATCCCCACCGGTTCCACAAACATCAATCGTTGGCCCGTCGAACACCATTCCTTTTACACCTGGATCCACGGCTCGCTCCAAAAAGGCCTCCACAAAGCCTGCTATTTCCGCTGCCGTTTCACCCTTCTTCGTTAGAGCCTTAAGAAAGCGTGCTTTTTTCTCATCGCACACCGTTTCATCAAGCAACATTTCAGCCGCTACATCTATCTCTCGCGGGCTAAGCTCCGCCCCATTTTCCACATGCTGGATTAATGCGTCCATATCGGATATAGTTTAGCCCCCCATACAACCGATGGCGAGTTTTTTCATCTAGGCTTTTCCAAGAAAACAATAAATGCCACTTACCTTCAAATAGTTACTATTTTTGGCTTAATTTTGTTTTTCCATCTGCGGAGTCAAAATGCCACCTCCTAGGCTTGCATTCCTCAGGGAAATCCATACCGTCACCGCCTGTATTTATGGAACTCACCGCTATCATCGAAGCCTTACTTATCGCATCCGAAGACCCACTCCCCACTTCGGAGCTCGCTCGCCTCATCCGCGCCCGCGTGGCTGAGGCAGAAGATGCCCTAGCTGCAGATGCTGAAGACTACGATGGCGAGGACAAGCCAGAGCTCCCAGAAGATCTCTCATCGCTTGCCAGCTTGGACGAAGACCAAGTGACTGCCGCATTAGCAGCACTCAATCATAGCTATGAAGAAACTGGCCGAGCTTTCATCGCCGCTGAGCGTGCCAAGGGTTGGAAAATTTACACCAGTCCAGATTACGCCGAGTTTGTTAGACAGCTTTTCCCGGGAAGAAAACCCACCCGGCTCAGCGGCCCAGCGATGGAAACCCTCGCCATTATCGCATACCGCCAACCTGTCACTAAGGCCTCGTTAGAAGCCGTGCGAGGGGTTTCATGTGATGGCATGATTCAGAAGCTTCTCGACCGCGAGCTCGTTAAGATCGGCGGGCGCGCTGAGCTTCCGGGGCGCCCCCTTCTCTACGAAACCACCGATCTATTCTTCGAGCACTTTGGCGTAAAATCCGTGGAAGAACTACCGAACTCTAGCGAGCTCCGTGCCGTGAAGCTTCCAGAGCCAGAGCCTGAAGCCACAGAGGAGACTGCTGAAGAAAACACCAGCGAAACATCCCCTGAGGAGAACCAAGAAGAGACACAGCTCTCTCCCGAGGATATCGAAAAACAACTTGCCCTAACCTCCGCCGGCCTCCCCCAGCCTGACGCTTCCCCTGAGCCTGCAGACGACGAGGAAGAGTAATTCCGAATCTCTCTATTCACCAGTCACCCATCATCAAGTGCCACTAGACGACATCCGCCAGAAAATTGATTCTCTGGATAAAAAACTCCTCGCCCTCCTCAACGAGCGCGCCGATCTCGTTCACGAAGTAGGCGAGATCAAAAAAAAGGAAGACCTGCAAATTTACGCCCCCGAGCGTGAGCATGCCTTGCTTCAACGGCTAGCAGACATGAATCAGGGCGGCCGTCTGCCAGACAAATCAATCATCGCCATCTACCGTGAGATTATGTCTGCCGCTCTGGCTCTTGAGGATAATCTCACCGTGGCCTACCTCGGCCCCGAAGGCACATGGACCCATCAGGCGGCCATCAAGAAGTTTGGGCACTCTATCACCTATAATGCTCAGCCGAACTTCGCTGAGGTTTTTGATCAAGTTGCCCGGCGCAAAGCACACTACGGCGTGGTTCCCATTGAGAACTCGACAGAAGGTGCCGTCTCCCACACCCTGGACCTCTTTGTTGACTCCCCGTTGCAAATCTGTGCGCAAATTCTACTCCGCATCGAGAACGGCCTGATGGCTGCCATTCCCCGGGAAAAAATAAAAACCCTCTACTCTCACCCACAGGTCTTTGGCCAGTGCCGTAACTGGATACTGAGAAACTTTCCCGAAGCGGACCTCGTAGAAGTTTCATCCACAACAAAGGCAGCCAAGCTAGCTTACGACAACGCAGCGGACGGAGCAGCCGCCTTAGGAGGAAAGCTCGCCGCCGAGCTCAACAAGCTCGATATGCTTGAAGAATCTATCCAGGATCGCGCCACTAATACCACGCGATTCCTAGTCATCGGAGAAAAGACCTGCCCCGCTACCGGACGGGATCGCACCTCCATTCTCTTCTCCATCCACGATCGTCCAGGCTCCTTGGTCAAAGCTCTGCAAGCCTTCGATAAACTCAACGTAAACATGAGCAAGATAGAATCTCGCCCGTCCAAACAGCGAGACTGGGAATACATCTTCTACGTAGATCTAGCGGGCCACTGCACTGATCCTGACGTTGCAGATGCTCTGTTAGAATTAGAGAAACATTGCTCCCTTGTGAAAATGTTTGGCAGCTATCCTGACACCTCAGAATAATCTCAAAATAGTGCAATTAATCCTTGCATTAGGTTACGTCCCAACCTAGTTTCCGCCCGCACCGCCCGGAAGGGTTCCACAGCAAGATTTTCAATCGCGGGGTGGAGCAGCCCGGTAGCTCGTCAGGCTCATAACCTGAAGGTCGCAGGTTCAAATCCTGCCCCCGCAACCATGAAGACCCTACCAAAACCGCTATCTGATGGGATGGCGGTTTATCATTTCAAAAGTTTTATAAAATTAACGAGACCATCCACCGCGGCCTGCATATCTGCTTCTTTAGCAAATTCTTCCG
>JBMYYO010000183.1:0-5929 GCA_049609505.1 Akkermansiaceae bacterium
TGGAGCGCCGTGGGGCAGGATTTAAGACCACGGGGTTTGAGCAAAACATCTACGCTACGGCGGATTCGTGGTCGGCTCCCGTTGCCGCTGAAGTGGGGCCCGATGGCGGCATTTACATCGCCGATTGGTATAACTCGATTGTGCAACATAATGTTTATGGCGATAAGCAGAAGAAAGGAAAGGGCAATGCCTATCTCACCGAGCACCGTGACCGGAAGCATGGCCGCATTTACCGTATCGTTCCCAAAGGGGGCAAAATCCAATCCTACCCGAAGCTGGATACGTTAGAAAACATGCTCGCTGCTCTGAGTCATCCCGATCTCTTTTGGCGACTCACCGCTCAGCGGCTCATTGATACAAACTACAATAGCAAGGCAATCTCCAAGTTGATTCCACTAGCGAAGCAAGACACCGTAGCCGGTGCTCACGCCTTGCACTTGTTAGCCTGTGCCAAGAGCAAAGAGCTTGAGGGAATATGCCTGAATCATCTCACGGCAAAAACTCCTGCACTTCAGCTGGCTGCGATCCGTTACCTTTCACCGGCCCAGAACAATGCGCTCATGCTTGTGGAGCGATTACCCTCGCTCTCTCCCGATAGCCGACACGCAGCACTCTTAGCGATTGCTAGAACTCCTAAATCCGATGCCATCCTAGCAACACTCGGTCAGAT
The DNA here is from genome assembly GCA_049609505.1 of Akkermansiaceae bacterium. Taxonomy (GTDB): domain Bacteria; phylum Verrucomicrobiota; class Verrucomicrobiia; order Verrucomicrobiales; family Akkermansiaceae; genus Oceaniferula. The sequence goes on from JBMYYO010000183.1 coordinate 671, forward strand.
CAAAGGTCATCTGCAAACAGACAAACACCTCATGCCAGCTCTCACCGTGGCACTAGCCAGCCATGGCGCACCGCCTCAATCTGCTAGTGAAAAAACACGTAACTTCACACTCTCCGCCAGTGCAAAACGCGGTGCGGAAGTTTACAAAACCGCCACCTGCATCGCCTGCCACCAAGCTCATGGCGAGGGTTTAGAAAAAACATTTCCTCCGCTCAATAAATCTGAGTGGCTGAGCCGAAACCACGAGGATGCCATCCGTATCGTGCTCAAGGGGCTCAATGGCCCGATCAAAGTGAGGGGTAAAGATTACAACGGCGGAATGCCCGCGCAGGAGAATCTAACCGACCAACAAATTGCCGATGTGCTAAACTACGCACGGAATAGTTGGGACAACAAACTTGGCGATATCACCGTGGCTGAAGTCACGCGTATTCGTAGTGAACTGAAAGATCGCAAGGAGCCATTCACCGCGAAGGATTTTGCTTCATCAAAGCCGATTAAACCACTGCACAGCTACATGTTTAACGAAGGACTACAAGACACCATCGGCCACGCTCACGCGCATATTAGCGGCGGGAGCCGTCCTGCTAAGATCGATGCAGCTGGAGTAAACCTAACAGCCAATGCAGGAGAGCGTTCCACGCAAATCAAAAATGACCAATACATCGATCTCCCTAACAATCTCATCAGCAACGCCGCCAAACAGGGTGTCATCGGAGAAGTCACCATCGAAACATGGCTGCAAGTTTCAGAGAACAGACCCTGGGCATGGGCATGGGGATTTGGTAGCAGTGACAAAGGTGAAGGGTTCTCAAACGGAGCGGGCCGTGCCGATTACCTTGCGCTCATCCCGATGAATGCAAAAAATAAAAAACTCCGCCTCTGTGCCAGAGGTGGGGGGAAGGAGTACTACTTTGATGCCAAAGCGACGCTTGCGCCAAACAAGCTACATCACATCGTAGTCACCTATTCCCGCACGGAGATGGTGATGTTTCTCAATGGGCAAAAGGTTGGCCAGCACCGCTTGCCTGAGAAGCTTAACCTGACGACTTTCAAGAATGACAACAATTGGCTGGGCAGATCTCAATTCCCAGACCCAGTGTTTGATGGAAGCTATCAAGCGCTGCGCATTTACGGAGGCAAGCTTAGCCCAGAAGCCGTTCTCCGTCTCTACAAGGTAGGGAGATAAGCACTAATGATTTCCTCGGAAAAATAAAGTATGGAACCAGCAAAGCTTGCCATCGGGCGGGGGAGAAGATAGGACGGTGGGGATGAAAGTAGTCATGATTTACGGCAGTGCCAGTGACGTGCCTTTCATGGAGCCAGCACGCGCCTACCTGAAAGAAAACAACGTTAGTTACGAGGAGACGATTCTCTCTGCCCACAGAAACCACAGCGAGCTGGTCGAATACCTTGCCAAGCTTGAAGAGACTGGTGAAAAAGTAGTGATTCTTGCTATCGCAGGCCTCGCCGCAGCACTTCCAGGTATGGTGGCAGCAAAGACATCACTTCCTGTGATCGGTGTTCCCGTCCCCTGTGGTCCGCTGAATGGAATTGACGCTCTCCTTTCCATAAGCCAACTCCCTGGCGGTGTGCCAGCAACAACCGTTGGTCTGCATACAAAAGCACCAGCGAATGCCGCCATGGCAGCCCATCGCATTATCCAGCTTGCGAGCCCCTAACGCCCAGATATGATCAAATCACTTTCAAAAGAAAAAATCGCTGCTGCCGTTGATCGGTTAGTAGCTCTGATATTGGAGCATAATCCGAACGGGGATTTTGCCCTTGTAGGCATCCGGAGTCGTGGTGATGAAGTGGCTGAGCGCATCCATCAGGCCTTGGCAGAGAAGGGGGTGTCTGTTCCGCTTGGAGTGTTAGACATTTCTCTCTACCGGGACGATCTCGCGCACCTGAGTAGTAATCCTAAACTGCAGAGTAGCGATATTTCGTTTCCTATCGATGCGGCTCGTATCATCATCGTAGATGACGTGCTATTCACTGGTCGCACCGTTCGCGCCGCAATTGATGCGGTGACCGACTACGGCAGACCAGGAAAACTGGAGCTTGCCGTGCTCATTGATCGCGGCCACCGCGAGCTACCATTTGCCGCAGACTACGTGGGAGTTACCTTGGAAACTGAGCGGATGGACTACGTGGATGTGAAGCTTCTTAAAACCGACGGCGAGGACTCCGTGACGATTCAAAGCACATGACCGAACTTCCTGAGCAAAAACATAGTGATAGCGAGCTGGGTGACCTTCGCGCTAGAAATGCTTTTGCCGTCCGTCCTCCTGTGCAACAAATTATGGCGCAGAAGTTAGCGCGGCCACTGACCATTTTTTGCTACATCGTTGCCCTCACTGGTGCCGGTTTAGCCTACAAAGAGTTTTACATACCTGCCTTTGGCTGCGCGGCAGCTGGTTTGCTGATGGCTCTCTTTATCTTCCTAAAAAAAACTCGCTCCCGGCATCATGCCGCATTTCTTGCCATCATATCACTGCTTGTGCTTGTGCTAGGTGGGGTGTATTACAAACAGCAGCGCGACAGAGAAAACTTACCGTTGACTCCCTCGTCCGCATCACCGGCTTCTAAACAGCCACTCTAAAAAAATCATGACCCGTAAGGACTTACTGGATATCGAATCACTGAGCCGAGAGGAAATCATCCACCTGCTCGATCAAGCAGACCCATTTAAGGAGCTATTCACTAGGTCGGTAAAAAAAGTCCCCGCGCTCAAGGGGAAATCCGTCCTCATGCTTTTCTATGAGCCAAGCACGCGTACCTTATCCTCGTTCGAGGTCGCTGCCAAACGCCTCTCTGCGGATGTGACAAACTTCGATGTACCTCACTCCTCAGTGGTCAAAGGCGAATCTGTGCGCGATACCATTGCCACCCTGCAGGCGATGCGCACGGACTACATCATCGTGCGTAACAAAATGCCCGGGCTACCAGCAGTCATTGCACGGGAAACAAAAGCCTGCGTGCTCAATGCGGGTGATGGTGCCCATGCGCACCCTACCCAAGCATTGCTCGATGGCTTTACATTCCGCGAAGTTTTCCCAGACCTCGAAAGGAAAAAAATCCTCATTGTTGGTGACATTTTACACAGTCGGGTAGCGCGCTCAACCTCCACTCTGATGCGTAAGCTCGGTGTGGAAGTAGCGTGGTTAGGCCCAGGCTCTCTGGTGCCAAAACACGGACCGGAAGATATCAAACGCTTCACCAATTACGATGAGGCAATGAAGTGGGCACCGGACAGCATCTACCTGCTCCGCGTGCAAATGGAGCGCCAAAGTGTGCAGTATTTCCCATCGTTGCGCGAATACACCAAGCTCTACGGGATCACTCAGGAGCGGTTCAAGCGGATTGCGGACGAAGGAACTTACATCATGCATCCAGGTCCAGTCAATCGTGGCGTGGAGCTCTGCGATGATGTGATGACTTACTCACGCAGCCTGATCGATCAACAAGTAGAAAACGGAATAGCCGCCCGCATGGCAGCCCTCTACTGGCTCAAGCCAGATGGAGTTCCTGCCGACTAACTGTTTTTCTAACAATTTTTTATTCACACTACATTTATGTCCACACTTTTGATTAAAAATGCCCGCATTGTTTGCGAGGAAAACGATTCTCTAACCGCTGCCGATGTGCTCGTTGAAAACGGCACTATCACCAGCATCAAGCAGGGGCTGGCTGCATCTGATAGCGCCCGTGTCATCGATGCTGCTGGGAAACTACTCATGCCCGCGATGTTTGACACTCACATCCACATGCGCGAGCCAGGGCAGGAAGCGAAGGAAACTATCAAATCCGGCACCGAGGCTGCCATCAACGGTGGTGTCACCGGAGTAGTGCTAATGCCTAACACCGCACCAGCCATCGATTCCGCCGCCATGGTGCGCACTATCTATGACATTGCCGAGCGTGATTCCCGTATCCCTGTTTACACCTCTGGTTGTATTACCAAAGGGCGCGAGGGCAAGGAGCTTGCAGGTATCGATGGGATGCTTGGGGCTGGCGTAAAGATGCTCACCGATGATGGAGATGCGGTTCCTGATTTACTGCTTCTAAAAAACGCGATGGAGTATGCTTCTGAGTTCGATTGTTTCTTTGCCAGCCACTGTGAGGTGTTAGAGCTTTCTGGTCCACGCGCACTCAATGATGGCGTGGTGAGTCACCGACTCGGCATCCCCGGCACCCCCGCGTGCAGTGAAGAGATCTGCATGGATCGCGATATCCGGCTGGCTCATGCGACAGGTGCTAGGCTTCACATCCAGCACGTTTCCAGTGCCATCGGTATGGAAACCATCCGCTGGTGGAAAAGCATGGGCGCAAAGGTAACGGCAGAAGTTTCCCCGCACCACTTGCTTTTTAATGAGGAAGACATTGGCGACTATGACACTCACTACAAAATGAACCCGCCTCTACGCACTGCTGCAGATAACAAAGAATTGTTAAAAGGCCTTAAGGACGGGGTCTTTGATATTATCGCCACAGATCATGCGCCTCACACTCCATTTGAAAAAGCACAGGACTTTGTCAATGCCCCCAATGGAATCACAGGATTAGAAACTGCCATTATTTCTCTCTACCATCACTTTGTGAAATCAGGAGAACTAAGCTGGAGCCTTATTGTCAACAAATACTCAGCCGAACCGCGCCGTATGATGAGTTTACCAACAGTGCCCGTCACCGAAGGTGGAGCGGCGGACTTTATCCTCTTTGATCCCGAAGGTAAAACGACCTTCAGTGCCGATTATATGCAATCGAAGAGTGAGAATACCCCGTTTCTTAATCAAACTCTCGACGGCAGTATTGACCTCGTTGTTCTGGGCGACGAGGTACTGCTTGAGCGGTAAAACGCCACAATGGAAACATGACCATTGGGCAGCTAATGCAGCAAAAAAACCGAAGTATTCTTTCTAAGCAGCCGATGCCTCGGCCAAGAGCTCGTTGCTCTTGCGCTGCATACGCATCATAAAGATGGCGTTCATAAGGAATGCAAAGGCGACAAGAATCCACGTCAATGACGTGCCGTGGCTGAGCTTCACTACTGAGCTGTATGCAGAAGCTCGGGCTGCCTCTGTGTGCAGGATTCCGTGGCGGAGCGTTTTTGCATCAGTCTCAGCGGCAGTCATTTCTATGTAGTTTTGATCCATCGTAGTCTGAGGTTTATACCGATTTGCGCTTTGCTGAAGCAGGAAGACCGCGCCAACAAGAACTAGGGCGATGAGGGCATTCAGAACAATTAATAGCAGC
>JBMYYO010000184.1:0-5865 GCA_049609505.1 Akkermansiaceae bacterium
ATTGGATGACAGCATCTCTGAATAGCTCAGGTGATGGCTCGTATTCTGGTGACGAAGTTCTTGGATTTGTAATATATTGTAGCTCGTAGCCAATCAACGCTTTGTAAGCTTCTTTTGCCTCCATCGTAGATAGCTCTTTGTGTTTGGTCTGCTCACACGATGCGTGTTGTGAGTAACCTATAAACAATATTATCGAGATAATTATAAGTTTCATCGTGAGCTGTAAATAAATGTATTAAGCTGGTTAGTTTGGCTGAACCCAAACTCCCCGCAATTTGTCACATTCTTCTTTAAGTAAGAGACCAGGGTAGTTGTTTGTGTTTATCTGTGAATAAGGGAACATTAATCTTTTTTTATCATCTTGCAAATTTTTCAAAGGATAATCTGTTTTGGAGTTTGGAACGTAATGATTGCCTGATTTAGACCTAGGATGCCCAAGTCCTGTTCCTCCAGGGAATAATCTGTGGTGCGCGATTTCGTGTGCTGCTATACCAGCTAAATACTGTTCAGGCATAGTTGAGTGCATGGAGGAAATGTAAACCACTTTACTTCCGCTTCCTGTGGAGCGGGGGGCAAAACCAAGTGCTGTTCCGCTGCGAGCAATGCCATTAAACTCAAAGAGTTGTCTGATTTGGGTTGGTATATAATAGATATTAAGATCTGCTTGTTGATCAAAGGAGGAAGCGAACAGCACATCTTCCTCGGCTGAGGTTCCGTTGCCATCGACGGAATGAAAATCGAATATATAGTTAGGTAAATCATCAACTACATGCGGTCCTCCAGGCGAAAACGTATCGTAAGCGACGAGCGGGGTGTTGTAGCTTGTCACAGTAAAGAAAATATTAGCTTGTTTACCAAAGATGCGATCCAATTCTGACTTTATTAAAGCTTGGTTTGGCACATTGTTGCTGGAGATTTGAGCCTCTACTTTCATGGTGTTTCTGATACCATTTGCTCCTGTGTTGATTACATTGCCAACAATTAGATCGTCATTGCCGGGGTCGCCAGCACTTGGTCCAGATCGACCAACATCGTTGACTGCGGTATTTAAGACGTTGTTTGGACCAGGCTGAATAATCGTGTAGTTTGGCTCGCCTTGGCCAACAGGTATAACTTGAATATCATTGTTGAGGGCTGTCGTTTCACATATACCGTTTGGTCCGGTATTGATTGAACCGTCCGGGTTTGCTAAATCATCGCCTAAGGGCGTTGCATAGATCGGGCTTGTGCCGCGCCTCACGCACAATGCATTCGGTTTTCCCTCTCCATGTTTTATTGGGCTATCGACATCATCGTTTATCAAGGTGACTTTGTGGATTGCAACTTTGAGAACTCTCTTTTTGTAAACAGCAAGATTAAGGGCATTTACGCCATGAGCCTTTAGTTTCCCTGTGTAGTCGTATTCGTCCGCCGCCCATGGGCCATTGCTAGCGATGGTGAGCGTTTCAAAGGAGCCTTGCGTGAGTGCTGGATCGACACTGCCAATTTTACCGTTTGGAAATTCAACCGATAGAGGAACCTTCGCCGTGATCGGATCGTAAAGCATAGTGACTTTGTTTTGCTCAGGAACGGTCAGCCATGGCACGGTTAGCTGGTTTTCTTTGTGGTGTCGTTCATAATTGTCAAAACCAGCATTGGACTCAAATTCGATGAACGAAATAGGCATCATAACTCCTACACGATTCCGACCATTTGCATCCACTGCTTGGCATAAAATCAATGTGTTATCATTTATATCTACCGCGGAATAGAATTGATATCCTTTTTCTTCGAGAGATGGACAGAGTTCTCCCATTGTGTAGTATTCTCCGTTTAGCCAGAGATCGTGAGCCACATTATTGCTATTTGTTAGGATGATTCCTGATGACGTGATTTTTTCGCCACTGATTCTCCGCTTTGTCGTATACCACGCATTCCCTTTTTTAACCCATGTGTGCGAGCCTGTTACCAAGATGCGGCCGGTTCCAGCGACACCGTTTTCATCAGGGGCTTGCGCAGTAGCTATAGCTGACCTCCATGTTGTTGTATCAACGGTTTCGCGCACACCATTTTGGTAGAGGTATACTCCATTTTCTTGATAAATTATTTCTTCGTTTTCCTTGTCATATACACCCTCATATCGGGTCGCTGAAACCATATTGTTTGTTCCTGGGTGTCCGAATGAATTGTAGATAGCATATGATTCTGGTGGATCGGACCCTTGTAAAAACCATTTGTCTAAGATGTTGCCATCTATACTGACGAACGAAGGATCCATTTGAACGAGGTTTCCCGCGTTGTATGTAGAGTAAAATCCCCGATCCATGGACAATACATCCCCGTCAGGAGTCACCCTTGGTTCTATGATGTCTGCCAGTGGAATGTAGCTATTTGACGAGGTTGCAAATCGATCACCAGAAGCTGGATAGGGATCAACTGCTGTGTTTGACCATGTAATTTTCGCAAAGTATTGAGCGGTCGAAGAATTTCCCGATGAGTCTTCCGTGTCAGCCTCCACTCTTGCCTTTCCAACTACAGAACCATCAGAAAGAATATCGGTGGCTGTGACATAGATGCCTTGCAGCCCGTTGTAAGACTTAGAGAGCGGCCCACTCCAAGCATTTAAGTTTGGTTGCCATACAAAATTCAACATGGTTGAGGTATTATGCTGGCTACCAGATGGCCAAGCCTTCACAAGGACATGTCCAGCCGAGCTTAATGCGATAGGGGTAATTTCTTCCATGTTGGCAAGATCTGCTAATTCAACATAGATATACCGAGGTTTAGATATGCGTGGCCAGTTGATTAAATCATCATCAGGAACAGCATCGAGCGCATCCACTAGTCCATCCTGATCCTCATCGTTATCATCGGCATGGGCGTTAGGGTTGGTGTCTAGCCAACTTTCTTGGCTGTTATCAAGGCCGTCACCATCAATGTCAGCAGAGGGGTCTGCTGTTCCTATAGCAGAAAAATGTTTTAGCTCCCAGCCATCAGCTAGGTTGTTGTTATCTTGATCATTAAAGTAATCGCTTTCACCATCACCGTCTGTATCCCATGCTAGGGGATCGGTGTTTGCTCCACCAAGGCGGATTTCATCCCAGTTGCTAATCCCATCGCCATCGAAATCATCACTGTTAGGTGCACTTGTAGGCGTGTCTGTGTAATGAAGACGCAGGAAAAACTTTTCTGCCGTGGTGCTAAATCCGTAGCTGAGTGCCGCAGATGTGCCGCTTTCTATAATTGGAAAATAATGCCAGTTAGTTAGGTCGGTTGAGTATTGGACGAAGTAGGTGCGGTCTGAAACGCCGAGCCATTCGAGAGCCATGTTTCCTGACGTAGTCTCGATCTGTGGCATCGGTTGAGGAGCCATTTGCGCCATCAGAGGGGCTGCCACAAACAGAGAAGGAATCAGACCGTGTAAAAATGTGAGTTTCATTACTTGGACTCTCCTTTCTGCTCAGAAGCCTTCGGGGCTAATGTTTTGTGCCGAGGTTTGTTTTTCCAAAATCGAATGGTTATGTCTTTTGGGGGGCTGGGTGGTTTTGGCGGGTAGAGCTTGGCATTTTTAATGCGTGAATTAAGAGCTTTACTAAGCTTTTCTTTTTCAATTTTTACGAGAGTGTGAATGTCTTGGAATATCTCTTGCGCTAGCTTTCCTTGTTGATCTTTACTAGCGATTACAAAACTAGGCTGAGGGCGTAAGAGTAGGCGCTTAGCGTGAGTAGAAAGTTGCTTGACTGCCGTTTGAAATGGAAGATTTTTTCCATTAGCATCAATGGCAGGAAGTCCTGTAACTAGTGGGAAATAAACCCGATTGTTTGCTTGGAATGAGCCGAAGCCATTGAGTAATCGAATGTCGATGTTAGACCAGCAAACACAACTGTGGTCAAGTTCGTTGGTCCAAAGAACGATTTTACAAAGGTGCCTTTTTCCGTCTGTGTATGTTTCCGCACTGATTCCAATAATTCGGGTGACGACGATATTCTCTTTTGGGAAAACTAGCTGGTTGGCGCTGTTGTTAAGCGCAGGCTTGCTATCAGAAACCTTTGCTGGTTGCGGGGATGGGGCTTCAATTTCTTGGAGCGTAACAGTACGGCCCTGGTTATGCTGTGTGTGGCTGCGCAGTATATTTCCAGTAGGATAGGCGTTTTCCTTTGCTGGTTTACTAGCTTTAGGGGATGGGACTCCCGAAGAAATGCCCCCGATGACTCTAGCGGAGGGTTGGTTTTTCTTAGTTACTTGTTCTTTCTGAGCATGCAGGCTGGTGCTGGTAATTAATGCCAAGCACATGGAAACGGCAAATTTTGAATAAGAGATACACACTTTCATAGTTTTCTTATGGCTGTTGATAGTTAGATGTCAACAACACAAGCGGACGGGGAGTGATAAAGCTGCCAACAGACAGCCGCGACGATCTTTGGCTGTTCCCAAAAGGTCGGCTTGGACATACATCGCCGCCTCCCCGACCTTTGTCGGTTTGGCGGCAAGTAATAACGGTACTTGCTACCGCTGTTGGTTCAGGTTTATCAGACCTAGCCCAACTCACGTTGGACAATTTCAAGCTATGGGGTAGGCGGTATTAGGTCAATGAGTATTTCATGGAAGGAGCATGAAATTACTTCCTCGATCACGCCTTCCTCAGCCCGCGCCGGATGAAGATTGAGATGAAGTCGCCGATGAATACCACGGCTGCACCGAGTAGCACGTAGAACAACATGGCATCATACTCGCGGGAGAAATTTCGTGCGAGATCAATGTGTAAGCCGAGGGAGGCAAAGCCTAACATGCCCAGCACGGTGGCTTCCCGCACGCAGGTTTCCCAACGGTAGAAGAGATACATCAGGAAACGGTTAAAGCTCTCAGGCATGTAGCTGCTAAGATACCCTTGCCAGCGGGTGCCTCCTGATTGGAGGATTTGCTGGGCGTTGGTGGTGGATTGATTTTCCATCACCTCACCCCAGAGCCTGCCGAGGATTCCGAAGTTGTGTAGCGCAAGTGCAATCACTAGCGGCCAGGCACTCAGGCCTAACAGACCGATGAGTAGGAAGGCGTAAATGTATTCGGGGATGGCGCGGGTGACGATAAATAAACCGCGTGATCCCATGCCGATGATTTTCCAAAGAAGCTTACCAAGCCCCCTGCGCTGCCCGCCAAACATTCCTAACGGGTGAGCTTTGGCGAGTGCGCGGCTGGCCCATGGGAGGAAAAACCATGCGGCGATGGCGGATAGAACAATGGCCGCAGAGGCGAGAGCCACAGTGTTGATTAGTGCCTCCTTGCCGTGTTCAAGCCAGAGGTTTTTTGCCCATGGGAGGGCATCATTCCAGTTGTGTGATGCCTTCACGGGCGCAGGCGTGAGTTTTTTAACAAAGATTTCCATTCGCTCGCTATGGCTTTTTCCATAAGCGCGCTCCTTGAGTAATGGGCTAGCATCAATGTTTGTGATGCGGGGGAACCATGACACCAGAACCAGCGCAAGAGTGGACCACAAGAGCACCCGGGTGAGCTTCCACTTGGGTGCGGATTTTTGCAGTTCCTTGATACTTGGGTTTGCCGGCAGTGGCTTCTTCCGCTCAGGGATCGAGTTGAGCCGTTTACGAAGTGCTGCTCCTAACAGGTCCACTGCAAGGATGACGATCAGCAGTAGATAAAGCTCCGTCCAAAGTTCGTTGTAGAAGTTCTCATAAAAAGATTTTTTGATCGAGAGGCCAATGGTTTCGATGCCTATAAAACCTAACACGGCAGAGGACCGCAGCGCGCACTCGAAACGATAGAGCGTGTAGGTTGCCATGTCTGGAATGGCTTGAGGCATCAGTGCGGTAAAAAATGCCTGCAGAGGGCTGGCACCCGAGGCGATTAATTGATCCCTTGCTTGCTGGCTCT
>JBMYYO010000185.1:0-5789 GCA_049609505.1 Akkermansiaceae bacterium
ATGCCGAGGTCTATAAAGTAATCGGAGAGCTTGAGGTTTTTACCACGCTCTTCTGGAGTCATAATATGGATAGGCTTGCAGCCCATCACGCCTACTACATCCTTCTTCCCATGCACAATCACGCGCTGTGAGGTGAGTGTTTTGGGATCAAATCCGCCAAGGGGATTGAAGCGGATAAACCCATTATCGTCCACGTGAGTGACGATGAAGCCGATCTCATCCATGTGCGCGGCGGCCATGGATTTTTTCTTGGATGACTTCCCCTTCTTCAGGGCGATCACGTTTCCCATGTTATCCACACGGACATTATCCGCCAATCCCTTGAGTTCTTTTAGGACGAGTTCACGGATTTCTTTTTCAAACCCGGGCGCGCCAGGAGCTTCACAGATTTTTGCGAGAAGTGGTACATCAATAGCCATGCGCAGAGGCTAGTTCCTCTCTGCCATTTGGCGAGAGCTTTTTTACGAGCCCAATTCAAGCAGCTCGTTGTAACGCTCTACCTTGGTTGCCTTTCCTGTTTCCTCATCAATATCAACGATCACGCCGCAGAGTCTAACTTGTCCCTTTGCCACGGGAAAGCGGGTTGGCATTCCTGTTTTAAACCTCCATACCACGGACTCCACATTACGCCCGAGCACTGAGCGATCAGGGCCACACATACCAGCATCGGTTAGATGGGCTGTGCCGTCAGGGAGGATTTTCTCATCTGCCGTTTGCACGTGAGTATGGGTGCCTGCAACGGCTGAGACTTTTCCGTCCAAGTGCCATCCCATCGCAATGGATTCGCTAGTGGTTTCCGCATGGAAATCGACAAAAATAATCTTCACTCCCTCCTCCTCGCGCAGCCGGAGAGCCTCCTCCTCCACACGTGTGAATGGGTTTTCCAACGGTGGATTCATAAACGTCCGCCCTTGGGCATTAATCACGCCAACTTTTCCTTTAGCGGTTTCCAGCACCACGGAGCCATTGCCCGGCGTGCCCTCCGCGTAGTTAAGCGGGCGTAACAAGCGGGGCTCAGTGGGGAAATACTCAATGATTTCCTTCTGATCCCAAACGTGATCACCAGTGGTCAGCACAGCAATACCGCAGCGCAGGAGATCGATCGATATCTTAGGCGTAATCCCCCGCCCCGCAGCTGAGTTTTCTCCATTTGCGATGATAAAATCAATCTCGCGCTCACGTTTTAATGATGGCACTCTGCCAATCACAGCCTTACGGCCTGGCTCACCAACAATATCACCTAGAAAAAGAATTCGCATCACGGCGGAACTTTAGTCACATTCCTTCTACGCCGCCAACTCATATTCCCTGCTATGCGCTCAAAATACGCCCTCATCGCCATCATCATCGGTCTGCTAACCGTTTGTGCATTCCTTCTGCTCAAGGATCAGTCCGCCAAGCTGACTGACACACCTAAGCAGGACACCCCAGAGCAATCTCCTCCAGCAAACACGCCTGACAGTCAAAATCCCACTGGGGAAAAACCTGTGCCGGACAGCCAAGTGATCGCCCACGATACCACACTCGCTGACCTTGGCACGAGGCCAGACTGGACGGTGCTCGATATCTGGCAGGAAACCATCACCCGTGAAGACTTCGAGCGGCTTCTCACGGAAGTTTACACCGTGGGTGACCGCTGGAAGAGCTTCATCACCATCAATGCCGATCACGCAGTCATCCGTACGGACACTCGCAAGCCTGATGCTGTTTATAAACTCAAATTCTCCCACACCCTCAGTGAGGCCAGCCCGGATAGAAACTGGAGCGGTGCTGGAGATCTGCCACCTGCCAGCAAGGATAAACCTCTCGCTGGAATCCACATCGCTATCGATCCCGGCCACATCGGAGGAGACACCGCCAAGCTGGAGGAGCGATGGTTTAAGATCGGCGATAACAAACCCGTCATGGAAGGTAACATGACGCTCACCACGGCGAAAATCATCAAGAAGCAGCTTAAAGAGCTCGGCGCAAAGGTTTATCTGATTCGTAAGGACAACAAACCCGTGAACCCGCACAAGCTGGAGTATTATAGGGATGCCGCCGTTGCCAAGGCCCGCACATTTGGGCAGCTCGATGAAGATGCTATCACGAGAATTCAAAATCGTTTCTATTACCGCACGGGAGAGATCCGTGAGCGCGCTAGGCGCGTCAACCTAGCCTTCCGCCCCGATCTCGTGCTCTGCCTTCACTACAATGCCGTTGGCTGGGCTGACCCTAACAACCCGAGGCTATCGGATAAAAACCACTACCATGTTTTACTCCACGGCGCTTTGACAAGTAGCGAAATTGCTCACGATGATGAGAGGTTTGAAATGTTAGTAAAAATCCTCCAACGCAGCCACGATGAAGAACAAGCTATAGGCTCTGTGATGAGTAAGGCGCTCGCGCACTACACCAAACTCCCCGCCTACGAGTATGAGGCGGCATCATTCCGTGCACGCAAGATCAAAGGTGCCGATGGACTCTGGGCAAGAAACTTGTTAGCTAACAGACTCTACCAGTGCCCTGTCATTTTCCTTGAACCTTACGTGATGAATAATAAAGAAGTGCATGACCGTGTGCAGCTCGGTGATTACCAAGGCACCAAGGACATCAACGGCGTGCAGAAAAAATCCATCTACCGCGAGTATGCGGAAGCCGTGACCGAGGCACTGAAGGCTTACTACCTGAATTACCGCATCACTTACGATCCGAACGAGGAGTAGCTCTTTTTAAATTAAGGGCGGTAAGCAACTGCCGCAAAGAGGACTACATTTCTCGAATCCATATATTGCGAAACTCGATCGGGTCTCCGTGCCATTGGATGCGCAGCGGCGCTTTTTCTGGGTGAGTTTTTGGATATTTGGTGACCCGCTTGTGCGTGGTCGGTCCGTAGAGTTTCTGGCGGTGATGCACAATCACTCCATTGTGGATGACCGTCATATAGCCAGGGGTTTTCACACCGTCATCACCATAGACGGGTGCCTCAAAAATGACATCGTAGCTCTGCCACTCTCCCTGAGGAACAGAAGGGTTCACCATCGGAGGAGTCTGCCCGTAGATAGCCGCAGCTTGCCCATCAGCGTAGGTTACATTTGTGTGGCTCTCTTGCACCTGCACTTCATATTTATCCATGAAGAACACCCCACTATTGCCGCCGCTTTGCCCATTTACTTTTCGCCCAGCAGGAATTCTCCATTCAACGTGGAACTGACAGGACGCAAATTTCTGCTTGGTTTGAATATCCCCCGGAGAGGCGATCATCACCCCGTCCTTCACCTTCCAGTTTTTAGTAAAGGCATCGGTTTTTTCCCCACCAAAGAGAACGATAGCATCAGCTGGTGCTTTAACAACAACAGCTCCGCCAGACTTCACCTTCTTAGGATGCGGGCGGCTCATATCGTGTACTGTATAATCACTCCACGGCTGCTTGGCGGTTTTGTATTTCTGCTGGGCGTAAACGGCCCCCACAATAGTCAGGGCGCCGATGGCGATCAGGGTAGATTTTTTAGACATAATAGAGATACATAAACAACGTCCCCCATTTGTCAGGAAAAAAATCATGCTGATGTTCTACGCTTTTTGCGCCCATTTAGCACAGTGCCTATCCATGTGTAGCGCACTGCTAGCTCATAAATGAGTAACAGCCCGCCCGTTACCACCACGCAAGTAATCGTAAACTTGAGAAACGATGGCAACGGCCAGCTTCTTATTACCATTTGGAACGCAATCAATGCAGGGAAATGTAATAGATACAACCAGTAGGACGAGTCTGATAAGTAGCGCACCCACTTTCTTTCTCTACCAAGAATCGCACAAAACATCCTCATCAACGAGAAACACATAAGCCAAACATAGGTGGATTGAATAAGCACAGAAACCACCGCTGTGCCCGTCTCTCCTAATCTAGCCGCCAGATCAGGGAAGCGACCATTAATCAACCCGTAGCCAAGAGGAAATAGCACACACAGAGACAGTACCAATTGCCACACCCAGTGACAGCGCGTGGGCACCGGAATTTTTTCACGCCAAAACAGCAACGCGCCAAAACCAAAAAACACAGCGTGGTAAACCAACACAGATGGCATAGGCAACAATCCCGCTGAGGTGTCAGGCCCAAACATCAAGGCTCCATTCTCTTGCCAATAATATATTATCGCCGTCAGAGGGACTAACCACAAATAACACCAAGAAGATGCCATCCACTGAACACAACGCTCACACTTCGGAAACATTTTTTTCAACCATACAACCAGAAAAAACATCACTGACAACCAACAGAGAAACCATAAAAACCATAGATGCTGGAACACTGGAAAATAGGCTAATCCATTATAAACTTGAGCCCACGCAGATGGACTTTCCACACCCTCACCACCTATAACCTCTCGGCACCGCTCCCTGCCCGCCATCACTTCCTCACGATCTAACGGAATCCGCAACAAGTCTCCCACCCACTGGGTTGTTTTCCAATCCGTCTGAAGCAACTGCGCGGGAATTTGCCCGTGCTTGCTCTTGATTTCATGGTCTGCACCACAGCTCAGCAGAAACCTAACCACCTCGGCTCTGCCAAACAAACACGCTCCGTGTAGTGCTGTGCTCCCATCACTATTTAGCTGATTCACATCGGCATCATTCTCTATCAGATAAACCACCATCTCAGCCCTCCCATGCATCGCTGCTACGGAGATCAAGCTGCACTGCACCTCTGGGTGCAGGGTGTGCACACTGCCTCCATTTTCCAAAAACTCATGCACCACCTCCTCGTCACCAGTAGCCACTGCCGCCCAGATGATTTCCTTGGATCGAGATTCATCAGCCTGCGCCATATCTCTTCCTTGCTCCGCTGCCATCCCCATCAGCATAAACACCACAGGGACAATCGTTAGGCAACCAACCAATAAAGGCAGACCAATTCTCAGCAGCCGATGTTTCACCAGCCCCCAAGCGCCTCGTTTTTTCCACAGCATCGCGGTAAAGAAGCCACTCAGCAGAAAAAACAGCGGCATCCGGAAACCATGCACCGCCCAAAAGAAAGCATCGTATGCCGCGTGAGTGTTAGCATCCTGCACAACCCAAGGGAAGGTTGTGTAAGCCATCGCCGCATGAAGCGCTATCCCTAACAACATAGCACCTGACCGCAAAGCATCCAGATCATGCCTACGGGCGATTTTCTCAGGCAGTGGCGGAGGCAGAGACATCAGTGAAAGCTCGCAATCGTCTCCAGCGGTTTTTTACTGATCACAGGAACCTCGCATCCGTCAGCAGGATAGCCCACCACTAACAGAAGGAACGGCTTTTCGCTGCTCGGCCTGCCCAGAATCTCGTTGAGAAACTTCATCGGACTCGGCGTGTGTGTAAGCGATGCCAACCCGGCTGCATGCAGGGCCGCAATGAGAAAGCCCGTGGCTATACCAACGGACTCCTTAGGGTAATACGTCTTTGTTTCCACCCCTCGAAAGTCAGTGGTTTTTGATTGCTGGAACACAGCAATAAGAGCTGGTGCTTGTTCTAGGAAAGGCTTCTGATCGTCCGTTCCAAGGTGGGCTAACACATCCAGCCACTCCTCTGTGGCCCGGCCTCCATAGAACTCCTTTTCCTCCTCTTCCGCCGCTACCCGAATCTTCTGCTTCACCTCCGCGCTCTTTACCACGGCAAAGTGCCACGGTTGCAGGTTTGCCCCATTAGGAGCAGTTCCAGCCGATAGCAGGCAGTTTTCTATTACACCATCAGGAATAGGATCGGGTGAGAATTCCCGCACCGTGCGCCGTTTTTTAATCGATTGATAAAAGCTCTCCGCTGCCGTCTGC
>JBMYYO010000186.1:0-5784 GCA_049609505.1 Akkermansiaceae bacterium
CAAGTTGCGATCCATGCTGAGCATTTGCGCAAGCTTGAGAGGCCCTCCCTTGAGCTCGCTGAAGGTGGCGTAAGTTTGTTTGGCAGTAGTCTCGTGGAACTCCGTTTTATCATCGTTTCCGGTGAGTGTTTTTTTTGCTTTGTATTTGAGATAGTTGACCCCCACTTGCACGCCGGTGCGGGCGAGCCTGCTAGCTCGGCCTATTTTATTTTTAGGAATTTTGGTCTGCTCCTTCATACGATTTAACTTCCGGGCAAGGTGATTTTACGAAGCAGGAAACGTCCGAGGTCAATGGCTGATTCCAGGGTGCCAGCTCGTGCGAGATCGCTGCCGAAGTGGACGCTTTTTTCGATAAACGCATCGGTGTCTTGGAAACCTTCCGACTGGTCTTTTTTATGATACTCGATAATGGCACGGAAGTGCTCAAAGAGGAGTTGGGGATACTTGTCCGAGAGTTTTTTACGATCCGCGATCGCTCCTTCCTCGATCCCTTGAGCGATCACAACTTGCGCAAACTCAACAAAGCGCTGTCGCATCGGCATGAGTGTTTTATAGCATCCGGGGCGAGGGAAGAACTCGACTAAACGTGAGCGATTTTTTTGCGCATGGGCAAAGAAAGTATAAAAGAACGCGAGGATTTTTTGCTCGCTTGGGTATGCTGCATAGTCGTCGTCCTCATGTAGCACGCCAATAGTTTCCTCGATGAGCTTATTCCAGTAAGCTGCTTCCAGAGATTCGAAGCTAGCGGCGTGAGCGTAAAAATCTGACTCCTCAATTCCGATATCTTGCGCAAATGAATACACGCTGTTAGGGCGTTTACCATCGGTCAGAAGAACGTGCCAATATTTGGTTTCGAGATCTTCTCGTGTTAGAGACTTACGTTTGTCGTCGCTATCATTTTTATCAGTCATCACAGCCTTAATAGAGCGGGGATGGTGCTGCGTCAAATGAGATCGGACTTTCTGTTTTTGAGTTCTTGATTCTGTGCAGGTGGGGGATTTTAAATGCTAACAGAATTTTTTCATGTGGTATGCCTGCTTGCAGGAGTTGGCATATTGGATCGCCTGCTCTAGGGTGTCTGCCACAAAGGTAACATGCCCCATTTTACGCCCTGGTTTGGCTCCTAGCTTACCGTAGAGGTGGAGTTTGGCGCCAGGGGTTTCTAGGACTGGTGTCCAGTCGGGTGGTGTGAATTCGTCTTCCCATATATCGCCTAACAAATTAAGCATGACTGTGGGCCTATTGAGGCGAGTGCTTCCTAGTGGGAGGTTAGCAAGCACGCGGAGCTGCTGCTCAAACTGTGAGGTTTCACAGGCATCGAGGGTGTGGTGACCTGAGTTGTGTGGTCGGGGTGCCATTTCGTTGACGAGTAGGTTCCCTGACTGATCGAGGAAAAATTCAACACCTAATACGCCAACGTAATCGAGTGATTTAGCGACTTCTTCTGCAATGCTTTTGGCCTGATCCAGTAGCTCCTGCGGCATACGGGCTGGCACGATGGAAACATCGAGAATGTGATTTACGTGCTGGTTCTCTGCTGGATCGTAGGTGGCGATAGTCCCGTCCTGTCCCCGCACGACCATTACAGATATTTCTGCCGCGAGGTCGATTTTTTGTTCTAAGATAGCCCGTGCTCCGCCGAAGTGATGCCAAGTTTTTTCCGCATGTTCGGGGCAGTCCAAGCTCGTTGCCGCGAGCTGACCTTTACCATCGTAGCCTGATTCCACGGTTTTGAGAATCACATCACCAGGGGTAGCGCGCATCGCCTGCTGTAGGGAGGCGGCATCATTGACGATGTGGAACTCAGCGACTGGTATGTTGTTTTTGGCTAGAAATGTTTTTTCGAGCTCACGATTTTGACAAACAGCCACGGCACTGGCGCAAGGCATGATAGGGATGTGCTCGGAAAGTTTTTCTATCAGTCTCTTGGGGATGTTTTCGAATTCAACGGTGGCACAATCGACGGAATCAACAAACTGATCAAATGCATCTTGGCAATCGAATGACTGCGTTAGGATGTGATCGGCTAGCCGAGCTGCGCCAGATACATCGCCGCCCGTCCAGTTCATAACACGGAATCCCATGCGGCGGGCTTCCAGAGCCAGCATCCTACCCAGCTGACCTCCACCTAGCACGCCGATGCATGTTTCTGAATCGTAGTTCATACGTGATCTATTTGTTTGGAGACTGGGGAGAGATGGAAGGGAGCTGCTCAGATTCAATTCTGGCACGCTGTTCATCGCGGAATTTTTGCAGTTTTTGCGCAATGACTTCATCTCCTGATGCGGCGAGCATGGAGACGGCAAACAGGCCAGCGTTAATTGCGCCAGCTTTGCCAATAGCAAATGTCGCAGTTGGGATGCCTGCAGGCATTTGCACGATGGATAGCAGTGAGTCCACTCCATTCAGAGTGCTAGATTTAACAGGAACGGCGAGCACAGGCAGCGTAGTGATTGCTGATGCCATGCCGGGTAAGTGTGCCGCTCCACCAGCTCCTGCGATGATGCATGAGAGGCCACGATCACTCGCTGACTCAGCGTAATCGTATAGTAACTTAGGAGTCCGATGGGCACTGACGACACGAGCCTCCCAGTGGATACCAAAATCTTCAAGTGTGCGAGCAGCGTGTTCCAATGTGGGCCAGTCTGATTGACTTCCCATGATAATGCCGACTTGGATAGACTTGTTATTCATTGTTTTGATGGTGGATGGGTTCATTTGATCGATCTGAGGCTGAACCGCTTGGATGTTTTGAGAAATAGGGGGATTGCAAACATGAGATTAAAGGGGAATGTCGCCTTGAGGGCAAGGGCAAGATGGATTCGTGAGCCTAGCGAGAGGGACTGCGGATGCTTGCGATGCGGCTATGCCACCTTTTAATCCTGTGGCAATCAATCCTAAAACAAAAAACAAGACGATGGGAGGGAGAGAGGTTTGGAGTGCAAGGTCCATAAGTAATGGCGAAGCCTAGTCTAGCTGGGCGGGCTATAAACGGCAAATGGGTAACAGGCAACAAAAAGCATGCAAAAAGAATGGAATGTTTGATGTGTGACGAATGCCCAATTGGAGAAGCTCGCCAAAGAATGAATACCTCAAACGTCTCGATGAGTTAAATGATGAATCATGAGATTGGGGGTTGAGAGATAGATGTGGTAAGGTATCCTCCAGCTATGCAGCGATCTTTCCTCATTCTACTAACCATTTCATCCGTTGTATTAGCCGGCGAGCCTGATGCCTTTCGGCCAATAGGACAAACACAGCCAGCTTCTAGCTCACCATGGAAGTTTAGCTTTGACTTAGGCTATAGCCAGCAATCAGAGACTGACATCGATAGCGGTGGTGAGTTCTCCGCTGATCACACCAGCGTAAGTTTTGGTATTGCAAAAGCTATAGAGCCTGGCCGTCTAGTTGGGCTTTCTGTCGGCTACGGCTATTCCGATTATCAGTTTTCTGGCCTAGCCTCAGCTCCATGGGGGGAGGTGCACAGCCTTAGCTTGTCTGCGCCAGTCCGGTGGACATTGAGCGACCGATGGGGGCTCTTTGCTATGCCTTTTGTGCGTAGCCAGTATGAGTCCGGTGCGAGTGTGAATGATGGTGTGACTGGGGGGCTACTTATGGCAGCGAGCTATCGTGTGAGTGATCGGCTCACGATCGGACCAGGTATCGTTGTGAGTTCTCAGTTAGAGGATAGCCTCAATGTTTTTCCAATTATCATGTTCAAGTGGAAGATCACGGAAGGCCTTGTGCTTCAAACTGGAAGCGGTAATGCTGGAGTGAGTGGTGCCAGCTTGAGCCTAGACTGGAAAGCAAACGATCAGTGGTCATTTAGCTTGGGCGCACGTTATGAGAAACTTCGCTTCCGTCTCGATGACAATGGCCCCGTTCCCGATGGCGTTGGGGAGGAAAAAGGACTGCCTGTTTACTTAGCAGCAACGTATCATTTCAGCAAAGACAACGCATTGACTCTCTATGGAGGCATGAAGTTTGCAGGCTCTCTAGTTATTGAAAATTCTTCAGGGAATAAACTTGCGGACAGCGATTACGACAGGGCTGCCGTGTTTGGTTTGCGGTGGAAGTTGCAATTTTAGTGTGGATAATGCATAGGCTATTGTGGATTGTAGGTATTCCCATTTAACCCTAGATTTGTAATAATTCCGGGCGGTAGGCGTGAACGAAGAGCCTCAGACAACTCAATTCTATTTTTACCAATCCCAAATATATCATGAAAAACACAACACAAATTGCCAGTGCCATTGCAGCACTGGGAATGATAAGCATCGCTAGTAATACGAGCGCAGCCTTAGTTGCCGGACAGACCATGGGCATCGACCATGGAGAAGATGTAGCTCCTACAAATAACTTCAATCAGTTTGTCAGCGGCACATCTTTGACGCCCACTATCGATACAACGGGCACCGCCATCTCTGGTATCACTGTAACTGCTGCAGGTTTTACTGGGCAGAACAGCGATGCGGTTTCTGGAGGAGGTGAAAATACCGTTTTCAATGAGTCGAATCTGACCGACTGGTGGGGCTTCCCTGGTGGAACCACTGCTATGTCTCTAACCATAGCAGGCCTGGATGACTCACTTTCATATGATCTAATGATTGGTGCCGGATTCGGCGGGCGCGATCTTCAAAACGTCTTCACCGTCGATGGCCAAAGCGAGCAAGTGGATTCCACTTCTGCAAATCCATTTACCGACTTCACAGGTCTTTCAACGGATGGCAGCGGTAACCTCGTCATCAACATCTCTTCTGCATCTGAAGACGTGAGAGTGGTTAGTGCTTGGGCATTGACGGCTAATGCCGTTCCCGAACCATCCTCCACAGCCCTTTTCGGCCTTGGCGGTCTCGCTCTTATCCTTCGCCGCCGTAAATAGTCGGAAGAAAGAATCACCCCAATAAAACCCAATTATATTATGAAACTAAAACTACTATCAATCAGTGCTTTGATTGGCCTCGCCTCCATGGGCTCTACCATGGCGGTTACTATTGCCACAGGCACTTGGATTCAGTATAACTTTACTGACGGCTGGAACCCTGCCGGCAAGGACAATTTTAACTACTTCATCGCGGAAAATACATCCGTGAATTCGACGTATGGCGCTGGGGTCATTGATTCTCTCGGAAATCCCATCGACGGTATTGGCCTCACTTCCTCAGGATGGAATGGATCTGCTTTCGCGACTCCAATTAATCCCGCGATTGACGGAGACGCCACAGGTGCTCCCGGAACATCAACGTGGAGTGGAGATGAGTTGGTCAACTTCTGGTGGCATAATTCAGGTCCGGCGAGTGTGACCATCACTGGCTTGGATCCAACAAAAACCTACAATATTTATTATTACAGTAAGCTGAGTACGGCAACAGGTGGCGAATCTCATACCGTTGACATCAATGGCACGTCGATGTTGACAGCAGACCGAGCCACTCGTTATGCCTCTGATCAGGCAGACCTAGTTTTTAACGGTATCAATTTGGACGGTTCCAATGAATTGGTAATGACTTGGACCGGAGGCAATCCATTCGTGAGTGCCTTACAGATTGAAACAGTTCCCGAGCCGTCATCCGCAGCACTTCTAAGCCTCGGAGGTCTCGCACTCATCCTGCGCCGCCGCAAGTAACTTCTCCATTCTCATTTCCAGCCACCCTCTTCTCACAAGGGGGTGGCTTTTTTTATCCTCGCAGTGTTTGTGGGGATATCTAATATTTTGTCTCGACCCCAACTACATTACAATGAAAACACACATAGCACTCGCAGCAACCCTCGGACTGTGCGCCT
>JBMYYO010000187.1:0-5746 GCA_049609505.1 Akkermansiaceae bacterium
CGCCTCCGGTCGCTTTGGCAATGCGCCCCTACCGATGGCACTCTGCTCATTTTGGCAAAATGACGTTACCTAGAACTTCTCAGAATCGCCGCGTTTGTTTTTTCGTTTTCGGGTAGAAACGCGACCACCATTGGCGCGGCGCATCGGCTGGAAGAGCTCATCCATGCCCACTTCTTTGATTCCCCAGACGGCTTCCATCAGCTCTCCTAATCTGCCGTTGGGAAAACCTTTCTCCGCGAACCATGCTAGGTATTCTGGCGGCAGATCATAGAGAGGCACACCGTTGGGAGGAAACTCCTTCGGCCCGAATTTCCCAAATGGCATTCGGTAGTTTGCGATGTCATTAAGGAGATCACGGAAGTCATCACGATCCATATCCGTTAGATCCATAATTACTTAGGTGGTTGCGCAGTGAGTGCGAGTTTGCCCACGGCCCCGGATGCGGTATTGATAGGAGGTCAGCTCACGTAGTGCCATCGGCCCACGGGCATGTAGTTTATCCGTGGAGATTCCAATCTCTGCACCAAAGCCAAATTCTCCACCGTCGGCAAAGCGGGTGGAAGCGTTGTGAAAGACACAGGCAGAATCCACTCGCGTAAGGAAAGTTTGGGCGCGGAGGTCATCAGCAGTGACGATGCAATCGCTGTGCTGAGAGCTGTGGGTGTTAATGTGTGCGATGGCCTCCGTTAGAGAACCCACCACTTTGATCGATACAATAAGATCCAAGTATTCGGTATCCCAATCGGCATCATCAGCGGGCACCACTGCCTCGCCGCCGATGGTTTGCGTTTCCACGCAACCGCGCATCTCTACATTTTTGTTAGCAAAAACTTCGATCATTCGAGGCAAAAATTCTGCGGCGATATCGCGATGCACAAGGAGAGTTTCCATAGCATTACAAACTCCTGGTTTGTGCGTTTTTGCATCATCTGCTAGATCGATTGCCATCTGAAGATCAGCCGCTTTATCAATGTATGTGTGGCAAATGCCATCGTAGTGCTTGATCACAGGCATCCTTGCGAGAGACACGACAGTTTCAATTAAGCCCTTACCTCCACGCGGGATAATCACATCTAACCACTGATCCATTCCGGCGAGGACTTTGACGCTTTCGCGATCAGTGAACGGAATGAGCTGAATAGCATTGGCGGGCAAGCCTGCGGACTCTCCCCCTTGTTGCAAGGAGGATGCGATAGACCTGTTAGAATGGATTGCTTCCGATCCTCCGCGCAGGATGGTGGCATTGCCAGACTTGAGGCAGAGCACGGCGGCATCACTGGTGACGTTCGGCCGGCTTTCATAAATAATACCGATCACTCCGATGGGCACGCGCAGTTGCTCGATGTCCAGATCGTTTGGCCTCTGCCAGCGTTCCATCACCTCGCCAACCGGGTCTGGGAGGTTCGCCACTTGCTCAATGCCAGCGGCGATGGTTTCCAATCGGGCAGAATCCAGCCGTAAGCGATCCAGCATGGCGGAGGTTAAGCCATTCGCCTCCCCTGCTGCGATGTCCTTGGAATTCGCCTCCAGAATGATGGACTCATCCTTGCGTAACTGCTGCGCCATCGCGTGGAGGATGACGTTTTTCTGATCAGAGGAAAGGATCGCTAGAGCATGAGCGGCTGCGCGAGCCTGCTTCCCCATGCCTAGAATGGTTTCTTGAATCTGTTCTGGGTTCATCGTGATGATTAGATCTCCGCGACGGAAAGCTGGCTGACCTCATCGCGCACTTGCTCCGCGAGGGGTGTGCTGAGGTAACGCTCAGTACTGCTAGCAGCTACGGTGACGATGCGCTTACCGGCAAACTCAGGACGCTTCGCAAGCTGCATTGCGCACCAGATGTTAGCCCCACTGGAAATACCAACGGGAAGCCCCTCAAGCTGAGCGACGCTCTGCGCTGTCTCAAAGGCATTTTCGTTAGAAACAAGAAGCGTCTCATCAATAATATCGACATTTAAGTTGTTAGGAACAAAACCTGCACCGATCCCTTGAATCTTGTGCGGCCCTGGCTGACCACCTGAGATGACGGGGCTGGCTTCTGGCTCCACCGCGTAGGCCTTCATATCGCAGCGCGATTTCAAAACCTCACTCACACCAGTCAGAGTACCACCAGTGCCTACTCCTGCCACAAAGGCATCAATGTTTCCATCGGTCGCGGCCCAGATTTCCTCCGCCGTCGTCTGGCGGTGAGCTTCTGGGTTTGCAGGGTTATCAAACTGGCTGGGGCCAAACCCTCCGTCGCCGAGCTCATCAAGAAGTTGTTTTGCCTTAGCGATTGCCCCGCCCATACCTCTCGGGCCAGGGGTCAGCACGATTTCTGCACCTAGCATTCTGAGTAGCACGCGGCGCTCAAGGGACATTGTCTCTGGCATGGTAAGAATGCAGCGGTATCCTTTACTGCGGGCAACAAATGCCAGTGCGATGCCGGTGTTTCCAGACGTCGGCTCGATAATCGTGCCACCGGGCTTGAGCTGGCCAGCCTTCTCTGCAGTCTCCACCATGGATCGGCCAATGCGATCTTTTACACTGAAGAGTGGGTTGAAAAACTCAGCTTTCACGAGGATTTCAGCGTCTAGCCCTTCTGTTACTTTATTAAGTTTTACAAGAGGCGTGTTGCCGACGGTTTCTACGAGGTTATTTGCGATGTGGCTCATGGTTGTATGATTTTGTTGCTGCTAGTCTCGCCAATTTCCGCTGCCGATCAAGCATCATTCGTAGCATCATCCGTCATACTTTGGTTTCTGACAAACATCCGCCTTGCAAGATGGCTCTGCTAGATTAACTATTGCCCCATGAGCACCAATCATCTTGATCAACTAAAGAAATACACCACCGTTGTTGCTGACACTGGGGACTTTGCCTCAATGGCAGAGTATCAGCCACAGGACGCAACCACTAACCCGTCCCTCATTCTACAAGCAGCGAACAAGCCTGAGTATAAACACCTCGTTGAGCAGGCTGTGGAGGAGCACAAGGGATCAGACCTCACTGGTGGAGCACTGGTAGAGAGCATCATTGACCGCATTCTGATTCTCTTTGGCATTGAAATTCTGAAGATCGTGCCAGGGCGCGTCTCCACGGAGGTGGATGCCCGTTTGTCATTTGATACCGCTGGCACGGTGGCCAAAGCTCGCCACTTGATTGCGCTCTATGAGAAGGAAGGCATCAGCCGTGATCGCGTTCTTATCAAGATCGCTTCCACCTGGGAAGGAATTCGCGCTGCTGAGGAGCTTGAGAAAGATGGCATTCATTGTAATCTGACCTTGCTGTTTGCCTTCGCTCAAGCAGTGGCTTGTGCCGAGGCAGGCGTGCAGCTTATCTCCCCGTTCGTAGGCAGAATCTACGATTGGTTTAAGAAAGAAACCGGCACCGATTACCAAGGCGCGGAAGACCCTGGTGTGCAGTCTGTCACAGAGATCTACAACTACTACAAAAAGTTTGGTTACAAAACCGAAGTCATGGGTGCCTCATTCCGCAACACGGGACAGATCACCGAGCTTGCGGGGTGTGATCTTCTCACCATTAGCCCTGGATTGTTAGAAGAACTACAAAACACCGAAGGCGAGCTTGCCTGCAAACTTTCTGAGGAAACAGCACAGGCGACCACACAGGAAAAAATCTCACTCGACGAAAAGGCATTCCGTTTCTTGTTTAACGAAGATGCCATGGCAACGGAGAAAACCGCACAAGGAATCCGCGCATTTTCAGCCGATATCGTAAAGCTGGAAAAGCTCATCAGCGAGCTTGCCGGGGTGTAAACTTCCCCTGAGTCAATTCACTCATCCACCCCAGCTCTCCTTGTGAGGGTTGGGGTGTTTTTTGGCAAGATTCCCTGAGTTTTACTAGACAGCTGAGCAAGTTTCGTGTGCCTTTGTGGCGGTCAATAGAACCACCACAATAATATGAAACGAGAACGTATCCTTAAAGGTGCCGGTCTGGCATCTCTCATCGCAGGCGCAGTTGCACTCAGTAGCTGTGATAACAAAAACGAAACTACTAACACAGACGGAGACGCCAAGGGCTCTGACAGCTCCTCTAAGGTGCTCCGTTTCTCAGCCATCCCAGACCAGGACGCTACCGCTCAAGCTGAGCGCTATGCTCCGGCAGCAAAGTGGCTCTCCGAGCAGCTCGGCATTAAAGTCGAGTTCGTCCCATCCAGCGACTACGCGGCATCCGTGGATAAGTTTGAAACTGGCGATATCCAACTCGCGTGGTTCGGCGGTGTCTCCGGCGTACAAGCCCGTAATGCCGTGGAAGGCTCACGCGCCATTGTGTCCGGAACTAAAGATCTTCAATTCAAATCCTACTTCATCGCCAACGCCTCAACAGGACTCACCAAGGGTGCTGACTTCCCTGGTAAAACCAAAGGAATGACCTTCACCTTCGGCAGCTCTGGCTCCACATCTGGCTGCATTATGCCTGCCCACTTCATTGTGAAGAACACAGGCACGAACCCGATGAAGTACTACACCAACGTCGGCTTCTCTGGCTCGCATGACAAAACGGCACTCCTCGTGCAAGACGGCACATTCCAAGCAGGCGCTATGAACTTCAGCACCTATGAGCGCATGGTGAAGGAGGGCAAAATCGACCCTGAAAAATGCCGCGTGATCTGGGAAACGCCTACCTACGCAGACTACAACTTCACCGCCAGTGGTGAGCTTGATAAGACCTACGGCGCTGGGTTTACTGACAAGCTCCAGAAGCTCCTCGTGGGCTGTAAGGATGCGGGCGTGCTCAAGGCCTTTGACCGCGATGAGTTTGTCAAAGTAGAAAACTCCACCTTCCAAGGCATCGCAGATGTGATGGCTAAGGTGAAGTTGAAATAATTCCCTCGCGGAAAACTCACACAGACCGTGGGGTGCAGCGTCGCCCCCGGTCTTTCTTTTCTCCGCTTGTAGCCCCCCGCTTAGAACCCCTATCCATCATGTCTATCACCCTCAGCAAAGCCAGCCATCACTTTGGTAGCACCCGGGCAATTCGTGATGTATCTCTCACCATCAACGATGGCGAACAAGTGGCACTCATCGGCCCTTCTGGCTGTGGTAAAACCACCCTCCTCCGCCTCATCGGCACTCAGTTGATCCCAACTACCGGCTCACTGAATTTGTTAGAAAACAATCCAATCACCCTCAGTTCACGCGAGCTTAGGCGGCTACGCACACGCATTGCCATGATCCCGCAGCACCTCGGCTTAGTGCCCAATGTGCGCGTGCTGCGCAATGTGCTCAACGGCGGCCTCGGCAACGCCAGCCTGCCGGAAACATTTCGCCAAATGATCCTGCCTAGCTCCGCGGAAAAGCAGGAAGTTTACAAATTGTTAGAACGCACAGGCATTGGCGAGAAACTCTACGATCGCACAGATAGTCTATCGGGCGGCCAGCAGCAGCGGGTAGCCGTAGCACGTGCTCTCTATCAGAAACCTTCAATCGTTCTAGCCGATGAACCCGTGTCTGCCATTGATCCCACAAGGGCACGCGATATGATACAGCTGCTCACCGAGCTATCGCGTCAGGAAGGCCTCACGCTGATTGTTTCCCTACATAACCTCGAGCTTGCACGGGAGTTCTTCCCTCGCTTGATCGGACTACGTGCTGGGGAGATGGCGTTTGATAGTGCTCCAGAAGACCTGAGCGAGGAAGATTGCCAGGAACTTTACCGGATCGATTCTCATGCCCACTAAGCTCCAGAGGCTTCCAGCCATCAGTGGCCGCAAGCTCACGCTGCTGGCGATGGTGGCATTATT
>JBMYYO010000188.1:0-5689 GCA_049609505.1 Akkermansiaceae bacterium
CGCCCCAGCTACTCTCACTTGTGTCACTTCTGAAGATAAACCCATCCCACGAGGAACACAAGTCGCCGTCGTATCTTACGATAAAAACAAGGGCGTTTATCACGTCCGAACACTCTAGCAAATATAACAACAAACAAAAAACACTACTATGAACAGCATGAACATACTCGCCCTTAGCGGCCCGGATTGGCTCTGGGCCATCGTCGTCCCCATCGGCATTATCGTTGCCGGTCTCTTTGTCCTCATCCTCATGTTCTACCGTAAGGTGGAAAAAGGAACCGCCCTCGTCGTCACAGGCCTCCCCAAAACCAAGGTCATTTTCAACGGCGGAACCGTCATCCCACTCTTCAACCGAGCCGAGCTCATGGACATCTCCGTGAAACGCATAGAGCTAGACCGGACTGGCAAAAACGGCCTGATCTGTAAGGATAACATGCGGGCTGACATCAAAGTCGCCTTCTTCGTTCGTGTAAACAACGTAGAAGATGATGTTCTCCGTGTCGCCGAGTCCATCGGCTGCGATCGCGCGTCATCAGAAGCTGAAATTCGCGCACTCTTTGACGCTAAATTCTCCGAAGCACTCAAAACCGTCGGTAAACGTTTCGATTTCACTGAACTCTACGAAGAGCGTGATACATTCCGTGATGAAATGCTCAAGGTCATCGGCACCGACCTCAACGGATTCGTCCTCGACGATGCCGCCATCGACTATCTGGAGCAGACACCTCTCGAAGCAATGGACCCAGACAATATTCTTGATGCCGAGGGTATGAAGAAAATCCACGACCTCACCGCCGAGCAAGCCAAGCTATCTAACAACATCCAGCGCGATAAAGAAAAAGTCATCAAACAACAAGACGTGGAAGCCCGCGAGGCCATCCTCGAGCTCGAACGCCAGCTCGCTGAAACCGAAGCCAAACAGCAGCGCGAAGTCGAAACCGTGCAAGCCCGCGAAAATGCAGAAACTCTCCAAGTCCAAGAAGAGCAACGCCAAAAAGCCGAGCAAGCCCGCATCGCCGCCGAAGAAGAAATCCTCATCTCAGAGGAAAACAAACAACGCCAAGTCCTCGTCGCCCTGCGAAACAAAGAACGCACCGATGCTGTCGAGGTTGAACGTGTGAAGCGCGACCAAGAACTTGAGTCCATCGAGCGCCAACGCGTCACCGAGCTCAAGGACATCGAGAAAGAAAAAGCCCTCGAGGTCCAACGCAAGGAAATCCAGGACGTGATCAAGGAACGCGTCGCAGTCGAAAAAACCGTCGTCATCGAACAAGAGAAAATCAAGGACACCGAAGCCTTCGCCGGAGCCGACCGTGAAAAAACCGTCACCGTCACCATCGCCGAGGCCAAAGCCCAAGAAGTTCTCATCGAACAAATCAAACGCGCCGAGGCCATCAAAGAAGCAGCCCAGCTCAAAGCCGACCAAGAACTCTACGAGCGCGTCAAAGCCGCCGAAGCCGATAAACAAGCCGCCGAACTCCACGCCGAGGAAGTCGTCGTCGCAGCCGAGGCCGAGCAAGCCGCTGCCGAGAAACAATCAGCCGCCAAGAAAATGCTCGCCGAAGCCACCGCCAAGGAAACCGCCGCCCCAGGGCTCGGTGAAGCCGAAGTCATGCTCGCCAAGGCCGATGCCACAGAGAAACAAGGCACCGCAGAAGCCACCGTGGATCGCCTCAAGTTCGAGGCTGAAGCCGATGGCATTCACAAGAAAGCCGATGCCATGAAGCTCTTCGAGGAAGCCGGCCAAGAGCACGAGGAATTCAAACTCGAACTCGAAAAAGAAAAAGCCGTCGAACTCGCAGAGATCGATGTCCAACGCCAGATTGCCGAGCAACAAGCCGTGGTCGTCGGAGAAGCCCTCAAGTCCGCCAACATCGACATCGTCGGTGGCGAGACCCAGTTCTTCGATCGCATCACCAACGCCATCACCACCGGTAAAGCCGTTGACCGCACTGTTGATAACTCCCGCGTGTTAGGCGATGTCAAAGAAACCTTCTTCAACGGCGACCCCGAATACTACAAAGAGCAAATCGCCTCATGGATCGATCAATACGGCATCGAAACCGAGGACATCAAAAACCTCTCCGTAGGAGCCCTCTTAGGAAACCTCATCACCAAAGCCGACGGCGACAACCGCAACAAGCTCCTCAGCTTCCTAAACGCCGCCAAACGCTTCAACCTCAAAGACACCCCCGCCAAGGACTTCCTAGGGTAACCACGAATCAGACGAATCTTACGAATTTGGATTATGTCATTGCTCTACAAGGAAGAAGCCTACGCCATCGTTGGTGCATGTTTCGACGTTTACAACGAGCTAGGCAGCGGATTCCTCGAAGCCGTGTACCAAGAAGCACTAAGCATCGAGTTCCAAAATCGTAAGATTCCCTTCGTGGAACAGCCCAAACTAGAAATCAACTACAAGAGCCACCGTCTCACCCAACATTACGAACCAGACTTCGTAACGCACTCAAAGATCATCATCGAGATCAAGGCCGTTAAAGCTCTCGATGATGTTCACCGAGCACAACTCCACAACTATCTAAAAGCAACCAGCTTCAGACTCGGTTTCCTAATCAACTTCGGCGACCCGAAAAATCTCATCCACGAACGCATCATCAACTAATCCCCTCACCTTGGGTTCACAACCCAACCAAATCTGAGCGATCAGCTCAGATTCCCACACTCCCAAAGTGAATAATCAACCCAAGCCACAACCCAAGCAAGATTAGTAAAATTCGTCAGATTCGTGGTTCCAAAAAAATGTCAGATCAACAACAACTAGAAGGCGGCACCTACGAGGTCATCCGTTCACGCATGGAGAAGCACGGCTCCCTCCTCCGCGAGCGCATCACCAGCCTCAACACCGCCCGCAAAGACATCTTCGGCGCAGTGGACCCCGCCCTCATCGCCACCGAGCGTGTCTCCACCGAGCACAACTGCGTCCCGCGCGACATGGTTTCCATCGGCGCGAACCGCTTTCTCTTTGGCTACAACATCCAGTTCGGCCTCAAAAAAACCACCGACCCCACAGACGTCTTTGCCGTCTATGACTACGATCCCGAAACCCACCTCTTCTCCAAAACCGACCTCACCCAAGTCATCGGCAGCGGTTTCTCAGAGGACTTCCAATACATCTACAAATACTACAAAGAAGCCACCTTTGTAAAATTCATGGTCGTCGGCCCCAGCCTCTACATGGGCATGCGCATCGGCAAAGGCATCGATGATATAAAAACCTTCAAATTCCTCATCTCAGGCGATGGCCAGTTAGAATACCTCGGCAACCGCTTCGATCACGAATACAAATTTCCACCCCAACAAGAATTCGATTGGAAACGCGCCCACCGCGACATGCAACGCCCCGGCGAGCACCCGCACATCTCCATCGAAGACAAAATTTTCGTAGAAACCGTCGGCGGCGACCTAACAATCAAAGTCGAAGACAACACCGCCTCCGGCCACGGCATCTATCAGGAAGACGTCACCGATCTCGATCAAACCCTCGACGACGCCGAAATATTCTACGCCGTCGTCGGCCCACTCATCCTCCTCAAAATCCTCCCCTACCGCGAGGAACTCTACCGCTACCTCGTCTATAATGAGAAAACCCAAGCCGTCCACCGCATCGATGCCATCGGCCACTCATGCGTCCTCCTCCCAGACGATCACGGCATCATCTTCGCCAACGGCTACCTCCAACTAACAGGCGAAGCCAAAACCTTCGACCACGGCATCGATGACATGCGTTTTGAAAAACGCATCGCCTCCGCCAACGGCGAAGACACCCTCTACGTCTTCTACAATCGCACCAGCGGCGACTACGTCCTCCTCTCATACAACCTCATCGAGCGCACCGTAGAAACCCCCATCATCTGCTCCGGCTACTCCCTCTTCCCCGATGGAAAACTCCTCTACTTCCGCTCCGAGGACCAGGCATCCAAACACCACGTCATCCAAGTCTGGCAAACCCCCTACCTCAACGATGAGTTCACCGCCGCAGCCACCGCAGAAAACTCCTCCCTCCTCTTCAAAATCGGCAACCCAGACATCGTCCGCTGCATGGCCGAGTGCCGCGAAGTCCTTAATTTGTTAGGAAAAGAAGACTCCTACTCCGGACTCTACCTCGACCTCGTTAAAAAAACAGGCGACATCAACGACGCCTACTTCTGGCTCTCCAAAGACGAAGCCTTTAACCTCTCCGAGCCACTCCGCGAGATCAACGCCGCCGCAAACTCCGCCATCGATGAGTTTGATAAAGTCGTCAAACTCCGCCAATCCACCGCCGAACAATCAGCAAACACCGAGGCCGCAGTCACCACACTCCTGCGCGAAATCGAACACACACCACCCGATGACATCCAAGGCTACGTCCACCAGCTCACCGAGCTACGCACCCTCCGGGGCGACATCATCGGCCTCCGCGACCTCCGCTACATCAACCTAGAAACCGTCGCCACCCTCGAAGAAAAAGTCGTCGAGGCCACCGAACAAGTTTCTAACAAAACCGTCACCTTCCTTCTAACACCAGAAGCACTAGATCCCTACCGCGCCGCAGTCGATGAGCAGAAATCCGCCATCGCAAAACTCAAAAAAGTCACCGAGGCAGACGACTCCGCAGAAGCGCTCGATCAAGCTGGCAGCGAACTCGAAATGCTCATCGATGTCGTTTCCAATCTCAAGATCGAAGACGCCACCCAGACCACCGCCATCATCGATTCCATCTCCGGCATCTACTCCACCCTCAATGCCGTCCGAGCCGAACTCAAAAACAAACGCCAGTCACTCGCCAAATCCGAAGGCACCGCCCAGTTCGGCGCCCAGATGAAACTCTTAGGGCAAGCCGTCGTCAACTTCCTCGACCTCTGCGACGGCCCAGACAAATGCGATGAATACCTCACCAAAGTCATGGTGCAGATCGAAGAACTCGAAGGCAAATTCGCCGAGTTCGATGAATACGCCGACGAACTCGCCGCCAAACGCGAAGAAGTTTACGACGCCTTCGAAACCCGCAAAACCTCCCTCCTAGAAAAGCGCAACAAACGCGCCACCAACCTCGTCAAGTCCGCCGAACGCGTCCTCTCCGGCATCCGCAAACGGGCCGAAGGATTCTCCGAGATCAACGAAATCAACGGCTACTTCGCCGGCGACCTCATGATCTCCAAAGTCCGCGACATCATCGAAGAGCTAGGAGAACTAGGCGACTCCGTCAAAGCCGCCGACATCCAGACCCAGCTCAAAACCCTCAAAGAAGACAGCGTCCGCCAGCTAAAGGACCGCAAAGAACTCTTCGTCGATGGCAAAAACATCATCCAGTTCGGTAAACACAAGTTCAACGTCAACACCCAGGACCTCGAACTCTCCATCGTCCCCCGCGACGACCAAATGTGTTTCCACCTAGCCGGCACCGACTTCTTCGAACCCATCACCGACGAGTCCTTCCTAGCCACCCGCCCCGTCTGGATCCAAGAAATCATCTCCGAAAACCGCAACATCTACCGCGCCGAATACCTAGCCTACCAATACCTCAACCACGCAACCACGTCAACGCACGCCTCAAGGAGCACGGGCTTGCAGCCCGTTTCAAAAGACACTCCACCCCAAACCACCCCCCAAACCTCCAACACCCAATCTCCCCAAGATCTTGAATCTTCAATCTTGTCTCTAGAATCTCTAATAAAATTCGCAAGTG
>JBMYYO010000189.1:0-5608 GCA_049609505.1 Akkermansiaceae bacterium
ATCACGTAAACGGGATCGTTGTCACGGATAGCAGTTTTCATCAGTCCCTTGGCATCGGCTGGGGTGGCTGGTGAGCAGACTTTGAGTCCGGGGAAGGCGGCGAAGAGGCCCTCTGGGCAGTGGGAGTGGGTGGCTCCTACGGCGGTGCCTCCATTGGCTGGGCCGCGCATGACGATGGGGCAGTGGCAAAGCCCACCAGACATGTAGCGGACGTTGGCGGCGTTGTTGACGAGCTGGTCAAAGGCAACGGAGTGGAAGGACCAGAACATAAGCTCCATGACGGGGCGGATGCCGAGCATGGAGGCACCGAGGCCCATGCCAATGAATCCAGCCTCGGAGATCGGGGTATCGACGATGCGTTTGTCACCCCATTTGTCCCAGAGTCCTTCGGTGACTTTGTAGGCACCGTTGTATTGGGCAACTTCTTCGCCCATGACGACGACGTTTTCGTCCCGGGTGAGTTCTTCGTCGAGGGCTTCGCGGATGGCGTGGCGGTAGAGGAGTTCTCTCATAGTAATATTGAGTAGATAGTAGTTGGTAGATAGTAGTTAGCTCACTAGTCGTTGAAGAAGTGGCGGCCTGTGTTTCCGGACTCGGTGTTGTTGTCGGTTTCCCAGTACACGTCATCGAAGATTTCAGAAACTTCTGGCGGTGCGGACTCATCGGCAAACTTGGCGGCTGCGGTGGCTGCTTCTTTTGCTTCTTTGTCGATGGCATCGGCTTCTACATCGGTGAAGACGGCTTCCTCAATGAGGCGGCGGCGCCAGAGGCGGATGGGATCGTGGTAGGTTTTGTAGTTCTCGATCTCCTCTGGGGTGCGGTATTTTTTCGCATTAGCATCGGCGACGGAGTGACCGTAGTAACGGTAGGTGGCGATCTCTAACACGGTGGGCTTTTGCTCCTTACGGGCACGCTCCATGGCAATGTGAGTTTTCGCACGGACTTCGTAAACGTCCTCGCCGTTTACCAAATCCCAATCCATATCATAAGCCTCAGCGCGCTGACCTAGGCAGTCTTTATAGGCACTGGAGCGCTGCTGGGAGGTGCCCATGGAGTAGCCGTTGTTCTCGATGATGTAAACGACGGGGATACCAAAGAGGGCTGCGATGTTGAGAGACTCATGGAAGGCTCCTTGGTTCACTGCTCCGTCGCCCATGTAGCAGAGGCAGCAGCCGGGGAGATTTTTGTATTTCAATCCGTAGGCAAGGCCAAGACCGAGGGGAGTTTGCCCAGCAACGATGCCGTGGCCACCCCAGAAGTTCCGCTCAGGATCGAAGAGGTGCATGGAGCCGCCTTTCCCCTTGGATGCTCCGGTGGCTTTTCCGTAGAGCTCCGCCATGCAGGGATTCATTTCCATACCCACGGCAAGTGCGTGGCCGTGGCAACGGTAGGCGGTGATAACGTGATCGTGCTCGCCACAGAGTGAGATGGTGCCGGTAGCGACGGATTCCTGACCGATGTAGAGGTGGAGAAAGCCACCCATCTTGCCGCCGTTGTAGAACTTGAGTGCTGTTTGCTCAAAGCGGCGAATGCGCACCATGTCGCGATAAATGTCTATCTTTTGTTCATTGGTGAGGTCTTTGTTGACCTTGGACTGTGAGAAATCGAGTAGGGCAGGTGGTGTATCCATCATAGAAAAGTAGTTGTTAGTAGGATGTGCTGGTGGGGTAATTAGTGGCTTGCAGGGAGAGGTTCAAGGCCAAACCGCTTGGCTTGCTGAAAGGCAGGAAGTTTTAGCGAAGCGTAGAAGAGGATGGTGAATAGGGTGTTCGCGCAGAGGCTATTGCGGAAGAACATCCAAGTGGGCGCATAGGGCGGAGTGCCCGTCCAGAGGGCTTGGCCGTAACCCTGCCACGTCTTGGCGTAATACGATGACATCAAAAATGAGCCTGTGTTTGTGATCAGGTAGAATGCCACTGCGCCAAGAAGAGTGCCGCCGAGGAGCGGTAGTAGCTTGTGAGTGCCTTGGTATTTCCACCCGATGACGAGTATGAGCAGCATGGTAGAAATATTGATGACATCCACCCATCCGAAGGCAGCAGAACCTTGCACGAGACTAGCGATGGGGCCGCCAAGTATAAAGGCAATGAGTGCTGCGGGGAGGAGCTGCGGGCAGGACTTGGCAAACACACCCGCGCAGAAGAACACGGCAGCAAACGGCATGATGTTCTGCATGGTATCAGGCAGGAACAAACTGGCTACACGGAAGCATAATAGCAGGACCACGAGCAGGGACATCGGCAGGAAGTTTTTCATCTCGCGGAGAGGCTAGACGGACGATGCATGAGTGACCAGAAAAATGCACTACGTCTTCGCAAGCTGGTAGATCTGGCAATCCCAGCAACATGTGCCGTGGTATCGCCCGCCAAAAGTTGTATTTCTCGCAGGGATGGCTTTGCCGCCGAGGACATTTTTGCGTAGAAAACTTTCGTCATTCCCGACCCATCGCACGGATGTGGAGGAGAGTAGGTGACCTGACTCCATTGGGTTTCCGCACTGCGGGCATGGTGGGTCATCGGTTCGCGGCTTGCCCACATCAGTGGTTGGTGCCTCGTAGGGATTGGGGTGATCGTCCTCCATTGGACTAAGAGTTTAGCATTCGCAGGGCATCGCGCAAGAGGTCTTCCGTGGGCGCGCTGGGTTTGAGTTTTGCCACAGCGGTGACGGCTTTGCGGGCTTCTGCTTGTTTGTATCCAAGGCCGATGAGGGCGGACTCGGCATCGATTGAGGCACTCGGCGTGGACTCGCCTTTAGCGGCTTCCCAAGCATCTGTGACACCCACTTTATCCTTGAGTTCGAGGATGATGCGCTCGGCTGTTTTTTTACCAAGCCCTTTGATCTGCGAGAGGGCAGCGGCGTCTCCATTGACCACACAGCTCTTAAAGTGCTCCACTGGCATTCCACTCAATACCGCCATACCAATCGCAGGACCAATCCCAGTAACACGCTCGATCAGTAACAAAAACAACGCCCGCTCAGCCTCCGTGGCAAAACCATACAACGTGTGCGCCGCCTCACGAATATGCAGATGAGTGCGCAAGTCCACAGGAGTTCCCTCCACGGGATTGATCGCATCATACGTCGCCAGTGACACGGTGAGCATGTAGCCCACGCCATTAACATCCACTACCAGCCTGCCGGGCAGCGCCTCTAACACATTTCCTTTTATCCTCGCGATCATTCGCCATCAATACAGCCTTCCACATCGTCATGAGTCAATAGGAAACCCTCCACCGCGCGTGCTACAGCGAGCTTATGGCAGGCCACACGCTCACTCAGCGGTAGTGAACTAGGAGTTTCTAACGTGTAGGATACCGTTGTCCCCCGCTCCGCCATATAGATTGCCTCTGGCCACTCATCGGGAAAATCTGCTCGCGGTTTGTGGAATATCCACCCTGGCTCCCGCACCTTGTGATCGTCAATGAGCGGGCTGGGCTCCGTAATGATAGCACCCTCCGCCGCCTTAAGAATCTCTACGGCATGGCTACGGCAGGCGTGTTTCTGAATTTCATAAAGGTAGAACCCTGTGCTTTCCCAATCCTCATGCAATGAGATAAACATCCCAGGCACAGGCTGCCGCTCTAACCAATCGATATGCGCGCGCGCCTCGCTGGTGTTTCGATTCAAATAATCTCTATTCACGTCCACACCCTGAAAGTTTTCACGTGTCCCCGCCGCCAAGCCTGTTGGATTAATCACCGGACAAACTCTCCACTCCACTTGATCACAAAAGAACCCTTCCTGCATCAGCTCCAACAGGGAGACAACTCCCGCCGGCTCATCGCCATGCATTCCAGCAGACATATAAACTCTTGGCCGCCCCTCCGCCTTTTTGACATACGCAGGCATATTAAACCCCTCTACCTCTCCCATACTCTCGCCCAAAAAACCTTCAGCCGTAGCTGCTTGGCGGAATGTTTCTAAATGTTTATCAACATCAATGATCACAGCCAAAGAATAACCACTCATACGAAAATACTCAACTCTTGACTCTGCTCTCTTGATTCTGGAATCTCTCGCCCATGAACGTTCTTGTTGTGGGAGGTGCTGGCTACATCGGCAGCCATTGTGTTAGGCAACTACTGGCCGCTGGGCATCAGCCGATTGTTTTGGATAATCTCGCCTACGGTCACCGCGCTGCCATCACCGATGACATCCCGTTTTATAACGAGGACTTGGGTAACAGAGCCGCCGTGGCAAACATCCTCACTAAGGAAAAAATAAACATCGTCATGCACTTCGCCGCCTACATCAACGTCGGCGAGTCCGTGCACTCACCACTCAAATACTACGAGAACAACGTCGGCAACACCATCCAACTCCTACTCGCAATGACCGATGCTGGCGTCAGCAAATTTGTCTTCTCATCCACCTGCGCCACCTATGGTGAACCCAATACTCTCCCCCTCGTCGAAGACTTACCGCAGGCACCCATTAACCCCTATGGCGCCACCAAACTGCACGTCGAGCACATCCTTCAAGACCTTTCCCGTTCTGGTGAAATCTCCTCCGCCGTATTCCGCTACTTCAATGCTTCGGGCGCCGCCGAAGACGGAACCATCGGCGAAGACCATTTCCCAGAAACCCACCTCATCCCGCTCGCTATCGATGCTGCCACAGGCAAACGCGACGCCCTGAAAATTTTCGGCACCGACTACCCAACACCCGACGGCACATGCCTGCGCGACTACGTACACGTCGATGATCTTTCCCGTGCCCACATAGCCGTGTTTGACCAGCTAGACAAATCTAACACTTTTGTTCACTACAACCTCGGCACGGGCAAACCCACCTCCGTTCGGGAAATCCTCGACACCGTAGAAAAAGTCACCGGTCTCCCCGTCCCTGCCGAAGAAGCACCCCGCCGCGCAGGCGATCCACCATCCCTCTACGCAGACAACACCAAAGCCCGCACCGAGCTCGGCTGGGAGCCCAAACACACCGACATCGAATCCATCATCGCCACCGCCTGGAAATGGCACCATAGCCATCCCGATGGGTATGCACAAACTTGAAACTTGAAACTTGAAACTTGAAACCTAGTTTCAACCCATGTCCAACCACTCGCACGGAGACCTCCACTACTGCCCCGATTACTTCGCTTACACCCGACGCAAAACCCGCGAAATCGCCGTCGGAAACGTCGGCATCGGTGGCGATAACCCGATCCGGGTGCAGTCGATGATAACCTCAGACACCCGCGATACCGAAGCCTGTGTCAAACAAGTCCTCGATCTCGCCGAAGCCGGATGTGAAATTGTTAGAATCACCGCGCAGACTAAAAAGTATGCGGAAAACCTCGAGAACATCCGCGATGGAGTCCGCTCCGCCGGATGTGATGTCCCTCTGGTAGCCGATATTCATTTCAAACCCGACGCCGCATTCGAGGCCGCCAAGTGGGTGGAAAAAATCCGCGTCAACCCCGGCAACTACGCGGATAAAAAGAAGTTCGAAATCCGCGAATACACCGATGAGCAATACGCCGATGAACTCGCACGCATCCGCGAGGACTTTGCCCCGCTGGTGGAACTTTGCAAAGAGTTGGGCCGCGCCATGCGCATCGGCACCAACCACGGTTCTTTATCAGACCGCATCATGAACCGCTACG
>JBMYYO010000190.1:0-5591 GCA_049609505.1 Akkermansiaceae bacterium
AAGTGGGTATGATGCTGTGGTGGGCTGGATGGGCGCCTGCTAAACATTGAAGAATGGGCTTCTCTGCGGGTTTGGCTTAGGTTTCTTAAGTGGTTTAAAAAACAAAAGTCCGAGAGGCAGATTTGCCCGCACTGTTTCCAGTCCGGGCGTAAAAGGTTCTTCTGTGCTTGTTAGGCTATGGTTAGTGGTGGCGGTTAGGAAACGTCTTCCCTAGGTGCCGGAGAGTGATGTTAGGTGGGGGTGTATTTTGTAAGGTGATAAACCAATGCTTTGTGCCTGATGGAAAACCTTGTTAGATGTTTCCGTTAGGGACTTGCTGTTGGTGATGTGGCTGACTTGTGTGCGGTGCC
Organism: Akkermansiaceae bacterium; assembly: GCA_049609505.1. Classification (GTDB taxonomy): domain Bacteria; phylum Verrucomicrobiota; class Verrucomicrobiia; order Verrucomicrobiales; family Akkermansiaceae; genus Oceaniferula. The sequence goes on from JBMYYO010000190.1 coordinate 351, forward strand.
GGTGAGACACCGCACACAAAGAAAGCCTTAGTTGGTGTTGAACCAGAGACTGGTTCAAGTAGTCGATGACTACTTGAGCTCGATCTTGGCACCAGCTTCCTCGAGCTTAGCCTTAGCGGCTTCAGCGTCGTCTTTGGAAGCAGCTTCAAGGACGGGAGCGGGAGCGCTCTCGACAAGCTTCTTGGCGTCAGCGAGGCCGAGTCCGCTAGCAACTTCACGAACTGCCTTAATGACAGCGATCTTGTTACCACCGGCTTCTGCAAGCACGACGTCGAATTCAGTCTTTTCCTCAGCAGCACCGCCAGCATCGCCAGCAGGGCCAGCAACTGCGACAGCAGCAGGAGCGGCGGCGGAAACGCCCCACTCTTCTTCGAGGGATTTTACAAGCTCAGCGGCTTCAAGCACGGTGAGTTTGCCCAGTTCTTCAGCTATTTTTGTTAGGTCAGCCATTTTGTATTTCTCCTTTTGTTGGTTACGTCGCGCCCGGAGCTTCCGGACATTTCAGCTCTTATGCCTAAGATCCGACGTGGGAACCTTATTTTGTATCAGGTGCGTCCCCGGAGAGGGATACACCATCCGTTCAGATTGTTTTTATTAGTTTGAAGTTTGAAGATGTTAGGCGGCTTGCGCCGCCCAGCACCTTAAATTACTCGGCGTTTTTCGCTTGGATAACGCGGGCGAGGGATGTTGCTGGCTCGTTGAGAACGCGGACAAGCTGGGTAGCAGGAGCGTTGATGACAGCGAGAAGCTGTCCGAGAAGAACCTCGCGTGATGGAAGGTCAGCAAGAGCGGTGATCTGTGCGCTATCGAGCACATCGCCATCGAGGATTCCAGTTTTGACTTCTGGCTTCTGGAACTCTTTGACAAAGTTCTTGATGGTTTTGGCTGCGCCGCAGACATCAGAATCTCCAGTTACAAAAGCGGTCTGGCCGAGAAGGTGCTCGGAGATGTCCGGCAGCTTAGCGTTTTCCAGTGCTTTGCGCATGTAGGTGTTCTTGGCAACGTGGCACTCAGAACCGTTCTCGGTGAGACGGCTGCGGAGCTCATTGAACTCGGGCACAGTCATTCCTGAGTAGTCAACCACCAGGACGAAGGGGGAGGAATCGACGCGCTCGAAAAGCTCATCGATGATGTATTTCTTATCGGGATTCATGGTTATGTTTCTCCTTAGTTTTGTTAGGTGGTGAATTAGTTGACAGTGTAGAGGGATGACTCCAGAGCCACGCCTGGGCACATACTGGCAGAAATGGTGATGTTCTGGATGTAGTTTCCTTTTGCAGTAGCGGGCTTAGCCTTGGTGATGCTCTCAAGAAGAGCCTCAGTGTTTGCTACGAGCTTATCTTCGCTGAAGGATGCTTTACCGACGGCGGCGGAGATGTTTCCGTTTTTGTCGAGCTTGTAGTCGATACGACCAGCCTTCACAGCATTCACGGCGGCGGCGGTGTCATCGGTGACAGTGCCTGTTTTTGGGTTAGGCATGAGGCCGCGGGGTCCGAGAACACGAGCGATCTTACGAACTTCAAGCATGGCGTCTGGTGTGGCGATGGCTGCATCAAAGTCGGTGAAACCACCTTGGACTTTTTTGATGAGTTCTTCCATGCCTACTTCATCAGCACCTGCGTCTTGGGCTGCCTTAGCGGCATCACCAGTGGCGAATACAACGACTTTAACGTTTTTACCCGTGCCGTGTGGCAGGGCAACGGAGCCGCGCACCATTTGATCACTCTTACGAGGATCTACACCCAGCTTAAAGGAGAGTGTGACGGTGGGATCGAACTTAGGGGCTGGGAATTTTTTGACGATTCCGACAGCTTCTGTGAGGCCATACTGCTTGTCTTCTTCGACAAGTTTGGCTGCTTCTTGGTAGCGTTTGCTTCTTTTGCTCATTGTTTTATTTGCAGTGCGGGCGAGTGGTTTGGACTCTCCTGCGGGTTAGCTAGGCTGGGCCTAGAGTGTTTAGTGTTTAGTGGAAACTGAACACGGAGATGGATTACATGCCTGTGATTTCAAGGCCCATTTGGCGGGCTGTTCCGGCGAGGATTTTGGCAGCTTGCTCAGGATCATTGGTGTTGAGGTCAGCGATCTTGGCGTCAACAACTTCCATGAGTTGTGCCTTGGTGATGCTACCGCATTTCACTTTGTTTGGCTCACCTGAGCCAGAAGCGATTTTAGCGGCTTTCTTGAGAAGCACGGCTGCTGGTGGCTGCTTAGTGATGAAGGTGAAGGAGGCGTCCTTGTAAACCGTGATGACGGTAGGGAGGAGATCACCAGCTTGTTTCTGGGTGGCGGCGTTGAAGTCCTTACAGAACTGCATGATGTTGACACCTGCCTGACCGAGGGCTGGGCCTACGGGTGGTGATGGGTTTGCTTGACCTGCTTGGATTTGCAGCTTGAGGATGGATTTTACTTCCTTGGCCATGATGGTGGTAGTTAGATGTTGGTTTTGGTATGGTTAAATGATTCCGCGATTGACGGCTACATTAATGAGAGTGGAAAATTGTGGGGAGGCTATGGTTTTTCAACCTGCCAGGCTTCGAGTTCTACTGGGGTGGAGCGACCGAAGATGGTAACGGAGACGAGCATCTTGCCTGTTTCGTGGTCGATTTCTTCGATAATGCCGTTTTGGCCTTCGAATGGGCCGTCGCCAACTTTTACGGTGTCGCCAGTCTCAAAGCTGATTGCAGGGCGGATGTTCTCCTCGCGCTCCTTGATCTGGCCAAGCATTCCATCGACCTCACGCTGGCGCATGGGGATGGGTTTGTCCTTGGTTCCTGCGAAGCCGATGACGCCGTCCATTTCCTTGATGAAGTACCAAGTTTTCTCAACGAGGTCTTTGTTTTCATCAAAGAGCATCATGTTGACGATGATGTAGCCTGGGAAGAACTTGCGTTTGGTTTCGATCTTCTTGCCCTTGCGGTTTTCCTCAACGCGCTCTTGCGGGACGAGAACTTCGAAGATGTAGTCTTCCATTTCCTCGGACTCGACCTGGCGTTGAATGCGATCACGCACTTTCTGCTCCTGGCCGGAGAGGACGTGAACGACGAACCATTGCTTGCGGGCTTCTGGGATGGCTGGCATGGCGGTGAGAGTAAGAGGTGTGTTAAAATTGATTAGGCTGCTTCCGTTTCTGAAAGCAGATCGGGCGAGTTAGCCCATGTTAGTGAGGAGACCGATCACCTTGGTGGCGACGAGATCAAAGAGAGAAACAAATCCAGCAAGAAGAATCATAGCTACAAGAACAACGATGGTTGAATCAACGAGTTCTTTGTATTTCTGAAAACCTTTTGCCTTCGGGTCATTATCCCACGGCCATGAAGCTTTGCGGAGCTCGGCTTTGACTTCGTGGATAAAGGTGACGATTTTCCTAAACATACTGGGTTGTGTCTCTGGGTGAAAGTTTCCAGCGGCTGAACGGCTGAGAAACTAATGGTTGTTTGTTTTGCTGTGATGAAGTGAAAAAGCTGGCAGGGAAGACAGGACTCGAACCTGCAACCCTCGGTTTTGGAAACCGATGCTCTACCAATTGAGCTACTTCCCTGTGGTAATTTTGTTAGCTTTTCCGTTGGGTTCTCCGTGTGGTTGCGAGCAACGTCTGCGGAGAGGTTAGGTGTTAGAAATCAACTTCAATGAAGTGGTTTCTTTAGGCGAGTGAGGGGCACCCCAGTATTTGATACCGAAGTGCCCCTGAAAACCAGCCTAGTGGTGGTCACTCCGGGGTGGAGTGACTACCGGACTTTTTGAGGTAATTAGTCGAGGATGTCTGCAACACGACCAGCACCAACGGTGCGGCCACCTTCGCGGATAGCGAAGCGCATTGTCTTCTCCATAGCGATTGGTGTGATGAGATCGACTTCGAGCTCAACGTTATCGCCAGGCATAACCATCTCAACACCGTCAGGAAGCTTGATGCTGCCTGTTACGTCTGTTGTACGGAAGTAGAACTGAGGACGGTAGTTAGAGAAGAATGGTGTGTGACGACCACCTTCGTCTTTGGAGAGAACGTAGATCTCACCTTTGAACTTGGTGTGTGGTGTTACGCTGCCTTTTTTGCAGATACACTGACCACGCTCGAGGTCGTCTTTCTTAAGACCACGCATGAGGAGACCAACGTTATCGCCTGCACGACCTTCGTCGAGCAACTTGCGGAACATCTCGATGTCTGTAACGGTAGTAGTTTGGGTGTCGCGGATACCGACGATCTCAACCTCTTCCATTTTCTTAACGATGCCACGCTCAACACGGCCTGTGGCAACAGTACCACGACCTTCAATTGAGAATACGTCCTCGATAGGCATGAGGAAGTCTTGGTCAACTGGGCGCTCTGGCTCAGGGATGTAAGAGTCAACAGCTTCCATGAGCTTGAGGATAGACTCTTTGTGACCGGCGTCGCCTTCAAGTGCTTTGAGAGCGGAACCTTTGATGACTGGGATGTCGTCACCAGGGAATTCGTATGCGTCAAGAAGCTCACGGATTTCCATTTCAACGAGCTCAAGGAGTTCCTCGTCGTCAACTTGGTCCGTTTTGTTCATGAATACCACGAGAGCTGGAACACCAACCTGACGTGCAAGAAGGATGTGCTCACGAGTTTGTGGCATTGGGCCGTCAGCAGCGGAAACAACAAGGATACCACCGTCCATTTGAGCGGCTCCGGTGATCATGTTCTTTACGTAGTCAGCGTGACCTGGGCAGTCAACGTGTGCGTAGTGACGGTTTGCAGTTTCATACTCAACGTGTGCAGTAGAAATGGTGATACCGCGCTCACGCTCCTCGGGAGCTGCGTCGATCTCATCATATGCTTTTGCTTCACTGCCGTTTGCTTCTGCAAGCACGTTGGTGATAGCTGCTGTGAGAGTGGTTTTGCCGTGGTCAACGTGGCCAATAGTACCGACGTTAACGTGTGGCTTGGTTCTTTCGAATGCTTCTTTAGCCATGGTTTTGTTTGGTTTGATTGCCCGTGAGGGCTGCTGGTTTTCTTTTTTGGTTTTTGGCGGCCGCCCCCTATTATAGAGGGAATTCACCGAGATTTTGCAGGATGCTGGATGAAATAGCCACAGATGGAGCTTTTGAGCGGAATTGAACCGCCGACCTCGTCCTTACCAAGGACGCGCTCTACCGACTGAGCTACATGGGCGGAGGGCATTGGGGTTAGATTGAAAAGAGACGAAAATAAAACAAGATTCTTTTATGTCAAGCAAAACGACTCTTTTTGATATTGCGACGTGGTTTTTACTTGTTAAAAAA
>JBMYYO010000191.1:0-5590 GCA_049609505.1 Akkermansiaceae bacterium
ACGGCAAGACGGCAGGCGGTGACGGTGGCAGCAACGGGCTGGTGGCATGGAACCCGACTGCACGGGGTGTCAAGCGCCGGTTCTATGCCGGTGACACCGTGACCCTGACAGGAGCTGTTGCTTTAATGAATTTTTTCGAGGCACAGGATGATGCACGGCGGCGAACCAAGTGGCTGGTGCTCTACTTTATCCTAGCGATCATCGGGGTAATTCTCTCCGTTTACGGGGTGAGCACCTTGGTGTTGCTCTACACAGGCGCTGCCTCTGGATTCTGGATGCCGGGGGTGTTTCTAGTGGTTGCCTTTGGCACGGGAGGCGTGATGGGCATGGGGAGCTTATTCAAAACCATGCAGCTGAACGGCGGTGGTGCTGTCGTGGCCCGAGATATGGGGGCGCGCCAGGTGGATAGCCACACCACGGATACCGATGAGCGACGCTTGGTCAATGTGGTGGAGGAAATGGCGATCGCATCTGGCGTGCCCGTTCCAGAAATCTGGCTGATGGATGATGAGCTTGGCATCAATGCCTTTGCCGCTGGCACTGAACCAGGAAATGCCGTGGTTGCTGTGACCCGTGGATGCTTACAGCGTCTCAGTAGGGCTGAGTTACAAGGCGTGGTTGCGCATGAGTTCAGTCATATTTTGAACGGTGATATGCGCTTGAATATGCGGCTGATGGGGCTGCTTTTTGGTATTTTAATGATCTCAATGATTGGCCGCGTATTGTTCCACTCGTTGAGGTTTATCAATGTGCGCAGCTCGCGCGATGACAAGGGCGGGGGAGCGGGTATTATGATTGCCATCGTTCTTGCCGGAGTGGGTTTGATGATCGTGGGGAGTGTGGGTGTTTTCTTTGGCAGAATGATTCAGGCGGCGATCTCTCGTCAGCGAGAGTATTTGGCGGATGCTTCTGCCGTGCAGTTCACTAGACACCCAGATGGTATTGCTGGTGCTTTGAAAAAAATAGGTGGCCAAGAATATGGATCGAAAATGAACGCCGCTAAGGCATCTGAGGCGAGCCATTTGTTTTTTGCCGATGGCGGAATGTTTAGCTTCGGGATGGCCACCCACCCGCCGCTGGATGTGCGGATCAAGGCAATCCAAAAAAGTTGGAATGGGGAGTTTATTACTACGAACCTGCCAGAGGTAGCTGCGGGAAGGGTAGGGGGCACTGAGGGTGCTGATCCACGGGCTAGCGGTTTTTCTGGCGCTACATCACAGAGTGTCCCACCTCCATTGCCACAACAGCGGATTGACCACTTGGGTGAGCCAAGCGAGGTGGATCACGCGGTTGGGCTAAGGTTACTCCGTGGTTTGGATGATACTTGGCTGCAAGCTTGCCATGATCGTGAAGAAGCGCAGTCGTTGATCTTTGGACTGCTTTTAGCGGAGGACAATCAGCTCCGCTCTGAAGAGGTGATGTTTGTGAAAAAAGGCGCAGGCCCAGACGCTGGCGAGCTTGCACTGCGATGGAATGCGAGGTTAGGAAACCTCCACTCATCCGTGAAAATAGCGCTGGTGGATCTGGCTATTCCCACACTGCGCAGACTGACATTGCCAGAGTATGAGCGTTTCATCGAGATCACGCAGTGGTTAATCGCTAGTGACGGGCAGGTTGATTTATTTGAATTCATGCTGCAGCACATGGTGCAGAGGCACCTCGATACTCAATTCTATCGCAAGGCATACACCAAGATCAAATACCGTAAGTTGCGGAGTTTGATCTACGAAACTCGTGTGATTCTCAGTAACATGACCGCTATTGGCGGAAAGGAGCAGAGAGAGGAAGCCTTTGCAACCGCTATCGAGGAGTCCGGCATGGTCATTGAGCCGCTTGAGGGAGAAACGGCTAACCTGACTGCGTTGGAGGAATCACTCGCCAAGTTCAATGCTGCCACTCCGTTGGTGAAAAAGCAATTGATACGCATGTGCGGGCGGGCGGTGATGCACGATGGCGTGCTGGAAAGCCGCGAAGCCGAGCTGCTCCGCGCCACAGCAGATGCGATAGGATGTTCCGTGCCGCCGTTTGCTTCTTCGTAAGAGCTACCAGTGTTTATTCTAACAGAAGTGACATTACAGTTGCAATACATTACTTGTCTTGTAAGGTTGGGGAAATTAATCCGTATCTATTGCGAAAATGCATTTTATCTCGAACAAACCACATTCCACTAGATTTTCTCCAGGCTTCGCTCTGATTGCGACCATATCAGTGATGATTCTGCTGGTGATGATTGCTTTGGCGATGTTGAGCCTGAGCACACTTGAACAGAGAAATGCACGCCAGTCATCAGCTCAAGCTGAGGCAAGGGCGAATGCTCGTGTCGCGTTAATGTTGGCGATTGGGCAACTGCAAATGTCTGCCGGGCAAGACCAGCGGATTACTTCTGCAGCTGGCTTTCTGGATACTGCGAAGTCAGCCCATGACACCATCTCAGGCGTGGAAAACCCACTGTGGACAGGTGTTTGGGCATCCGATAATGAGCGCGAGCCGTCTTCTTACGAGAACCGTAAAGCTGCTAAATTCCAACAATGGCTAGTATCGATAAGAGATAACAGCGCCGCTGAGCAGTTAGACACCGCACGCACACCAATTGACCATTCAGTTGTGCTGGTAGGAGATGGCACCCTAGGGAACCTCACCACCAATCAACAAAATCACACTGTAAAGGCGCAGAAAATCCATAGCTACGATGACCGCATGGCGCTGGCGTGGTGGGTAGGTGATGAATCCGTGAAGGCTCGGTTAAACATCCCAGCGATCAATAACCCAAATGGTGACCGGGCATGGCAACAAGCACTGAACCAAAGTGCCCCAAGTGCGGGAACGGGCATGACAGAAGCTCTCCCGTGGCTGGATGCCTCCACAGCGCAGTCCCAGGCGACACTGCAGAAAATTCTCAGCTCATCCACCTTCAAACTCCATCCAGATAGTGTGGATCAGGAACCAAGCAACTTTCATGACTTTAGCCTTAGTTCAGTATCGCTACCCACGAATGTCCGTGATGGTGGCTATAAATGGGATCTTTCTCGCCTCTTTGCCCATGAAGAATTGCCTGATGCATTTACCAATGGAGAACGATCACTGACCGAGAAGAAAACAGGCAAGGAGTTCAAAAAAGACATCGGGCTACCTCTCTACGATGCTCCTCAAGGAAACAATACCATTCCAGGTTGGCAGCGCCTAGCCGACTACCACCGCCTTTATAAATTGGTTAAATGGGACGGCAACAAACCATACATCCTCTATGATAAAGAGAACTGGATGAAACTGCGGTCACTATCCTGCTCAGCTCCACTGCCGATCATCACCCGCATGCAGGTTTTTTACTCACTCACCATAGGGCAAAACAATCGGCTGTCGCTTGTCATCGAGCCAGTAGTGACGTTTTGGAACCCATACAACGTAGAACTCCGAGTGCCCGAAGACGAAGGCGAAATAGTAATGCGCTCCACTTGGCAATCCATCCGGATTGAAATTCTCCGTAACGGTGGGCGCATTAATGGCACCAGTTACACACGGAATTTGTTCTATCCACAATGGCCGCATACTAACATGCGCTTCATCATGCGTGGATTCACGCTTGAGCCAGGAGAAACCAAAGTTTGCTCTGATCGGAGTAACAGACCGTATGATTGGAATGCGGCCCGAACAACTTGGGGTGAAAACATCTATGCTCAGCCGGGTTGGGAAAACAAAGGTGGCTTGATGGGAGACGGCTATGGGAACTTTGGCGTCGTGGCACCTGGCCAAACTTTATCGGCCCGCATCGAACCATGGGCTTCATTCCATAATGATGGTGATGACTGGGGAATTCGTGGCTCTAACATGTGGCATCAGATGGATTTGATCCGCAGAGAGCCAGGCCTCTGGAGTCATGATACCTTTAAGAGCTTACAGATTTTCCGCGTGAAGGATCACAGTGCCTCTGAAATGGCTAAGCTGTGGGATTTTAATTCTTTCACCCGTAATGGTATATCCACATCGCAGTTACTGGGGGGAAACAAGATTCCTCTGTGTGTTACAGATGTGGCTGTGCGCACGGAACAGGACGGCCCCTTTGAGACGCTGCCATATCTGTTCACCTCTAGCAGTAGCGGCTCGTTTCTTTCTAATAAACAGCACAACCCTGTGGATCTGGCTTCAACGTACTGGACCACGAGAGTTCGTAAAGTTTCTGATTGGGATGACCGCACCGTAGAGATTGAGCCAAATACGAACCGTGGCTTCTTTGGTTCAGGGAACACTGCAGACACTGGCGTAAACTTCGTCACTATGCGTGAGATTCCTACTCGTCCGCCGTTATCTTTGGCTGCTTACCGGAACTTTGATTTGCTGTTCAGCCCTGAGGTTTTCAAACACTGGGGCAGCAGCTCAAAGATTGATCCTGCTTATCATGCCGCTAGCCCCTCTACCAATTACGCCATCAGCGGTGGTTATGCCCACCCGATGCTGCCGAGGAATAAAATCAATGCCTCACATACAGACCCCAATGTTCTTGGCTCAGTCTATGATCACGCATATCTGGCGAACTGGAGTCTCTACGATAAATGGTTCCACTCAGGAATCCCCACTGGAGAATCAGATAACACCGTGGAGCAAGGCAGCTTAACATCCATCCTCAACGGCGATGAGTATCTCCCCAATCCAAGACTGCAATGGCAGCGTGGCCTTGATCAAACAAAGGTAGAAGGGTTGATCATTGATCCTGAGAAGGGACATGAGCACGTGGCACCCTACATGTATGTTTCTGGAGGCTTCAACGTGAATTCGACTTCTGTAGAGGCATGGCGAGCATTCCTCGGCTCCATGCAAAAACGCAAAATCCCTCGCTACGGCCAACCCGATGAGCAAGGGTATGGAGCATCTTTCCCTCGCCAAACAATTGTTAAGGGAGAGGACATCAATGCGAATCCTGGTGACCAAGAAAACTTATGGAATGGCTATCAATCGTTAGATGAAGACGATGTTGAAAAACTCGCCAAAAGCATCGTTGAGCAAGTGAAGGTGAGAGGACCATTTTTCTCGATGGCAGATTTTGTTAATCGGCGCCTTTCCTCCACCGGCGAGGATAGCATTGCCACCACAGGTGCTAGCAAAAACTTTGACCTCTCCCGCAGCAGTGCCCTCCAAGCCGCTATTGATAACACGGATCTCAACGAACGGAACTTCAGCGTAAGTTTATCCTCTCAAGACGTCGCAGGTATCGGGTTTAATAACGCAGATGCCGTGGATGGACTGCGTGCTGCCGGTGCTCCTGGATACCTGATGCAGGGAGATCTCTTGCAGGCACTAGGTAGCTCCATGACAGTTAGAGGTGACACCTTCACCGTGCGTGCCTACGGAGAATCCCGCACTACCGCTGGTGTTGTGCGCGCTAGAGCTTGGTGTGAGGCCGTTGTGCAGCGCGATCACGAATACGTAGATCCCCGCGATGACCATAAGGAAACGCAAAACCTCCAGAAAGTAAACGAGGACTTCGGCCGGAGGTTCAAGATCGTTCGCTTCCGCTGGCTCAATGAGAATGAGGTCTAACTTCACAACCGATTCTAACTCAAATTTTCAAATGCTAACATCACTGACAAAAATAGCT
>JBMYYO010000192.1:0-5491 GCA_049609505.1 Akkermansiaceae bacterium
GAATAATACCAAGGAGGAAAATTTTCTGGTAGTATACGCACAGGATTTTTTGGAGTTGGTATAAAAACGTTTTGAGTAGCGCGGCAGTCATCCATTTTATCTTGTCAAAAAAAGTCAATCTACCAAGCGGGGTTAAGTCTGCCCATAAAAAAGCTGCTGAGGTTCGCCCCCAGCAGCTTTGATGATTTTTACCTTCTCTGGCAATCAGTTACTTGCTCTTAGGTGGAGCAGGAACTTGCACAGGTGGTGTGGTAGCACTTGCCTTAGGGCGGACAGGTGGTGCTGGAGGAGCCGGCACAGGGGCTGGCGCAGCTTGGATAGAAACAAGCTCAAGCTCGAAAATCAGAGCACTGTTTGCACCGATCTTAGGACCAGCAGCACGGGCACCATACGCGAGCTCGGATGGGAGGAAGAGCTTCCACTTAGCGCCTACAGGCATAGTGGTAAGTGCTTCTTTGAATCCAGGGATAACCTGAAGGGACATTGGGAACGGCTCACCTTCTGGTGATTTATCGAACTCAGTGCCATCAATGAGTGTGCCACGGTAGTGAACGAGGAACTTCGTGCCATTATCGAGAGCACCGTTAACAGGTGCTACGTATTTCTTATCTCCGCCTTTTTTGATGACTTCATATTGAAGACCACTAGCAGTGGTGGTGACGCCTTCACGCTTGCCGTTTTTCTCAAGGAATGCCTTTCCTGCAGCCAAGTTAGCCTCGGATTTTTTGGCTTCGCGAGCTTGTACGAGATCGCCGAGCTTCTGCATGGCAGCGCGGAACTGGTCCTCACTGTAGGCAGGCTCTTTACCTTCGAGAGCAGCGATGAAACCTTTGACAAATTCATCATTGTTCATGTCCTTACCAGCGAGGCCGGAGCCGATGAAGTTACGGGCACTCTGGAGGCCAATCGCGTAGGAGCTGATAGCCTTCATCTCAGTGTCTGAAAGTTCAGGGAGTTTCGGTTTTGCCGGAGCTGGAGGAACGGGCACAGGTGCCGCTGGCGGAGTAGCTGGAGGCGCAGGAGTCGGTGCCGGGGGAGCGGCAGGAGCATCCTGAGCATTAGCTGGGATAAGTCCAGAGATTGCGGCCATACCAAAGGCGGCAAGCATGGAGCTGATATGTTGTTTTTTCATAGAATTAGTTTTTACTCCCCACGATGAGGGACGAGCGGGAACCTAGCACGCCTTTCGCCGCTGTCTAGCCCGTATTTTCAAGAGAATTTGCAGGGCGATCAAGCTAGGGATCGGCCTGCGAAGATATGGAGATATAAGAGGGGCTTAGTAGCAAGTAGCCAGTAGCCCGTAGCCCGTAGTTAGACGCTCACTTCTTGGGTGGTATAAGATGTTTTTGCACGGAGGTGGGCAGACCGCCGTTATTGATCCATTGCTTGGCCGCTTCTGGATCTCTCCGGAGAAACACTCTTCCGGTATCAATGAGTGCTCGGTTTCTCGTTTTGGCATCTGATATCGAGCTTGCCCATTCTACTCCCATTTGAGGATCTGTGTGCACAATGCGACGAGCGAACCCGACCACAGCGGAATCGCGTGAAGGAGATTCAGGCATTTTATTGAGGCTACTAGTTGCCGCCTCTGGATCTCTACCAGCCCATACCGAGTAAGCTGTGCCCAAACCTCGTGATTTGGCACCGCTATCGGGTAGAGTTTGCAGCCAATTAACCGTTTCACCTGGGTTTTGTTGGGCGTAGTTCTGAGCTACTTTCCCGATCGCTTCACTCTGTAATTTACCTTCTGGCAAACTCTGCGACCACTGTGCGGCATCCTCGGGATCACCACTACGCAAAATAGAATCCGCTACGATGTGGATCATGCGGCTTGCATGTTTGTCACCAACCTCTAGCCGGGAAATCACAAAATCTGTCGCGCTTGATGGATCTGTATTTGCCAGTCCATAAGCAACCCCCCATTGAAGGTCACGGCGGCCACTTTTTTGGTCATCAGGAAGGTTATCAAACCACGCACGCGCGCCCTGCGGATCTGAGCTTGCCCAGCCTGCAAGTGCTGCTGCCATATCTCGCTTGGGCGTTTCCATACCATGAATCACTGCCGCCTCCTTCGCCAGAGCGCCCCATGCGTAATGGAACTCTCTGAACTCTGGACTATCTTGATGCAGGTGGACAATTTGCTCCCGCATCAACTCCGCATTCTCCAGAGTGAGTCCTGCGATGAGTTTGGAAAAAGCAAGTCTGCGCTGGATAGGGTCCCGCTCTGTTTGGAAAAGTTTGCCCAGCGATTGGATGTCTCCATCTGAGAGTTTGCGGAGCTGCTTGGACGATTCATTTTTCCCAGCTGATGAACCAGCCCTGCCTCTGCGGACGGAGTCTCTGCCTTGATCTGAACTGTGGCGACCACTAGCAGCCGCTGAGGAGCGCCCCCGACCCGCTGCATTAGATTTTTCAGCTTCTGCAGAATCTGTAGGAAAGGCCTTTGAGCCGATGACAAATGCGGCGATAGCCACAACGCCCCATGCCAAGTGAAGAGGAAGTAATGCTTTCATGGTGAATGTGTAGGTAAATATGCGCTGATAGATACTTAGCGTATCCACACCATACGCGCCAGATCATTCATTTATTCCACAGCACAGTAAAAAAACATAGCTTGCCGCGGCAACCTCCATATACCGCGCTCACTTCACAATGATGGAAACACCTATGGAAACAACGATGGTAATTATTCAAAGGAGTGACTCCCTGAGTCGTCCCATCACACCAAGCATTCCCCCAACCTACGGCCGCGGGGTGGTGATAGTTTTGGTATAGTGGTAGCAGTGTTTCTTAAGGATGTCCTCACGATCCATACCCGTTTTCTTAGCCATGGTTAAACCACGATCTGAAACAACCGTAATGCTGATCTCAGCACCTGCGATGCGACCACTGGTGATCTTGCTGGCATTGCTACCACCTAAAGCTACGATCTCATTCCCCTTCAAGCGGAACTCAGTGTAGTTGCTAGCACCATTCTGACGCAAGGTAACACGCTCAATCTTGGTCACATCATTTTCTACGTACTCCACCAGGAAGGTGACGGTAAACTCGTAGATATTCTCCACCAAGAAGTTTTCTGCTGTTAACTCTTTGCTATCATTAAACTCTGCGCGATACGCGGCTTTCAGATCAGGCACTGCCAGCAGGTCAAATGCCTCATCTGGGTTGACCAAATTCCGATACATGGAGAAAACAGCATACTCATCGGCATCTGTATTGCCGATCTGATCACGGTAAACCAAGCGGTATCCGACGGCGGAAACATCACCACCATTATCCACTCCATTAACACCAATTTGCCCATTGTAGCGATCAGTGGCACCAGTGAAAAATATCAGCTGGCTAGCGTTGGTGACCTCTCGCCCGTTTGGCCCTTGAAGGCCGCGAGGCTCTGCACCTGCATAAGCCCACTCGTGGGTATTGCCATCACGGCGTGAAATCATGCTCTCTAGATCTTTGGCAATAGTTTCTAATGCCTCTTTAGCTTGGCGAGACGCGCGGACTTCGTTGCGGCTGTCCCGATACGTATCCATAGAGACTGATGTTAAATAAACCAATACACCTAGAAGAATGATGGTAACCGTCATCGCTACCAACAGCTCTATCAAAGTGAAGCCTCGTGCAAATTTAGATGATTTTGTCATAAAGAAATGAGATTTGTGTTAGAAAGTTGAAACTATTTATCGGCGGATTGCCATATTGCGAGAAAAGACAGGCTTACCAGCATCATCTGGGTGGCCGTCACCATTGTCATCATCAAGCTGGAAGCCATTCAAAATATACGGGAACAAGCTGCTCTTCATGGTGTAGAATTGCGCTTGGAAGGCAATCACTGCCTCTGGGTAATCTTCGTGATTGGTGACGGATGATCGCGGCTCAGTAGGATCAATGATTTCGCCCATACCACCAGGAGCACCTCCAGCACCAGCCACTTGTAGCTCGCCACTGTTGTAAACCAATTGGGTCATGCGCACGAGGAAGACGCGACCTTCCACTACGCCTGGCTGAAGCTCGTCTTCGGTCTCAGTATCCCCTACTCTGCGGCAAACGGATTGCAGCACGTAGTCAACGCCGGGCACTTGCTTGTCACGATCCGTCTGGGGCTCAAGGGTGCCGTCCGCACGTACACTTGCTGGGTCTCCACGGTACTGATAAATTAGGATGAGGTTGTCTTTAGTAGTTCCACCAGATTCTTCGATCCACTCGAATGCTTTGGCAAACTTGGTGGTGTAGTCCGTTGCTTGATCTCCTGGCCTAAGAGTGCTGAGCTCAATCTCCAGCGTGCTAGCCAAGCGGTTCGCTTCTTTCACAGAAAGTGACTTGCGAATGCCTTGTACAGCAGGCCCGAAGGCTGCCATAAATGCAGTGATCATAATCGCGATAATTCCCATCGCGATCACGGTTTCAATAAGCGTAAATCCTTTACGGGAAGTAGTGGGAATGGAAGACGGTGTTTTCATTATGTAAGTTAAGAAATGAGGCAGTTAGAAATGAATGATAGGTGAGAAACTCTGCTGAATGTTAGTTCGAGTCAATCTGATCTGGGTGACGAAATACTGAGGTTCTACCGCTACGCCAGATGACAAAGCCACCTAAGTTTTTCTTAGCTGTGGAGTTTGCAATCGGTTCATCAGCACCAGGAGGAAGTGAGCCAGCACGGATGACAAAGCGTGGCACGGTATTACCAGACGCCACAGGATCTGAGATTAAGCCCTCAGAGTTAAACTCATAATAAAAGCAGGTGGACGAGCTATTTCCAGGGAGTGTGATTGTCATTTCTGGAATGCTTGGCCCATCAGTCTCGCTGAGGCTTTCCACGAAGAAAACGCCCTTGGGGAGCCTACTTCCGCGTGACGAAAGCACCCAGTTCCCTGTCGGCTGACCAGCATCATCTAGCTCTTCATAAGCGACGGTCATGTAGCTCAAGAACCTCTCACGGTGATACTCGTCATCAGGATCATTTTGAGAGTGAATCAGGACACGTGCCTTGGTGCCTTTCCCCACAGCCAATGAGCGAGCTTCTGAAAACACAGCTTCAGCAACAGGCAATCCAGCGCTAACTCCACGCGCCTTGGATAGATTCTTCATACCAAGTGCCCCAATCGTCAGCATCGAGGCGATAATGGCAATCACGACCAACATTTCAACCAAGGTGAAACCCCGTGTGTGCTTGTTCGTTAGATTTGCCCCTTCCCCTTGTAAATCAACCGCTAGAGCACTTTTCTGAGCCCTTGTCTGCGAGTTCGTTTTCATGTGTGTCATCATCGTTAAAGTCATGGTTGGTATTGAAACTAGTTATTTTCCACCGTGATGGAAGCTCCTTTTCAAAATCTTTACTCCTATTTTCTCACCAACGCAAGCATGAATTGTAAATACATTGGAATTACGCGAGTTATCCAGCTTTCCACTTTCCGCCACCAGCTAGCTACCAGCACTAAAACTCTTTTTCCGCTCTTGAATTCTAGAGTTTCCCTCCTATGCTCCGCGCCCC
>JBMYYO010000193.1:0-5332 GCA_049609505.1 Akkermansiaceae bacterium
TTCTCCCCCCCCCAAGTTAGAAAAAGCTACTTGGACTTCACCGAGAGCGAACTCCAGCGCCTCAATAGAAGCCTACTCCGCAGCTACCTAACAAACTTCCAAACCAATACATTCTGCTCCTACATCGAAGGCGAATTCCGCGTGGTTGCCACAAGAAAACTCACCAGCAACGATATCATAAACCAAGGCTTTGTCATCCAGCTCCGTGCCTATACCCAGCTCGATGAATACAGTGACCCCGCACCCTACCCACTCATCGTAGAGCTAATCATCCCCACTCCTTATGCGGATTCCCATACCGGCTACCATCCAGGAGATCCCATTGAACTGAGCATCACGCCTCATTTTGCATCCCTTCTTCACGTCACAAAACAAACCCAAGAGGACGATGATACCCTCGTCATCGCCACCGCAGTCAGCCTCTCTAGCAAACTCCGCCCGCCGCACGCTGGCCCATACGATCTCAGACCACCCGAAGAACTTAACCTGGAAGCAGACTACCCACTTTTCCAAAATCAATCCAATCCGTAGGAATCCCCTCTCAACAGAAACCTTAATATTTCTTAAATAAATCATGGCAACCAAGCCTATTTATGCTATAAACCCTGCGGTATCCCCTACCCAACGCTTCCCATGGAACTAGATATCACCGATTCCCCGCTCGACCTCAAGTCCTACACTCCACGTGAGCTGGAGGAAATCCTTGAAGACCCATTCGCAATCCGGCTCCTGCCAGACTCCGAGCGGGAAGATGGCCAAGCCCGCTACTACCTGTTAGGCCGCACCGTGCAAGACCGCTACCTATTTCTAGCCTTCTGGACCGATGGCAAATCCGCAAGAGTCTGTGCTGCCCGTGAAATGACCGACAGCGAGCTTAGATTCTATCAGCGCAACTACGGAGAAATCAAATAACACCCGCCATGAATACCATCACCCATTGGAAAGACATCCCTGCATTTGATGATGAGGCGCAAGAAGCCGCCTTCTGGACGGAGCATGAGCTTGATGCAAAACTCCTCGCCAGTTCCGTCCACCAACCAGACTCCCGTGAGTCCACCACCATCACACTGCGTTTCGATCCCCGCATGCTTGCCCGTATCAAGCGCCTTGCCCGCTCCCGTTTCCTCAACTACCAGTCCATGATGAAACAATGGCTCGCCGAGAGAATTGAAGAAGAGCAAAATAATCTCCCTAACGGGTAGAGGTTGGTGGATTGATCATTGGTCAATAGGCTTGGTTAGAGTCCAGAGTGCCAGTCTGGCGGCTTGGTATTAGCACACATTTCCTTTGCTTCCCGTCTTGACGAATTAGCGCACCAACATTAAACCCTCTCCGCCTTCAACGGCACAATATTGAAAAGCGCCCTTAGCTCAGCTGGATAGAGCACCGGATTTCTAATCCGTAGGTCACAGGTTCGAATCCTGTAGGGCGTGCTTTTCTTATCCGATTTTGGCTGTATTTCCCCCAATCTTTCCCTAGTCTGCCCCCGTGAAAGTTGGCATCATTGCAAACCCTCGTAAATCTGGCGCAGCAGCGACCATTCGTGAGCTTACCCGTGTGTTAGACACACGAAACATCTCACACCTGTTAGAAACTGCCACCGCTGACATCATCTCAGCCAAAGGCGGTGTTGATGCTAGCTCCTTTCCTGATCAATGTGATGTGGTAGCCGTGCTCGGTGGCGATGGCACCATGCTTCACGCCGCGCACCAGATCGGTGCCGCAGACATCCCCGTAGCGGGAGTAAACATCGGCACCCTTGGCTTCCTAACAACCTGCACCGATGGTGAGTTAGAAATCTTTGCCGATGCCCTTGCGGAAAAAACCTACACCCTCACCCAGCGCCGCCTCCTCCGTGCCACCATCACCACCTCTGATGGGAAAACTCAAAGCGTGCGTGCGCTCAATGAAATCACCTTAGCTCGTGGCCAGACTGGCCGGCTCGTCTCACTTGATGCCTGGGTAGGCGGAGATCTTCTCAACCACTACCGCGCGGATGGCCTCATCGTGGCGACACCCACTGGCTCCACCGCCTACTCCCTCTCCGCTGGCGGACCACTGGTTGATCCTGATGCAGATGCCTTTGTCATCACGCCAATCTGCCCGCACAGCCTGAGCAACCGTTCCCTAGTCGTATCTGACTCCTCGGTCATCGAGCTCGCCCCAGCCGACGATGCGGAGTGCCCGATGCTCTTCACCGCCGATGGACGTGATGTGGTGGAAATCGATAACGGCAGCCGTATAACCGTCGAGCGCGCTGGCCACGCCCTCCCCTTACTCCGCCTGAAAGACCGCACTTTCTACACCACACTCCGCCAGAAACTTGGATGGGGTCTCGCCTAACAAGTAAGAATACTACTCGCTGTTTTTTCTGACAGGATTAACACAACACCCATCCCTCAGTAAATCACCACCATGGAAACCGAAATCATTGATGCCTCAGACCCATCGAAACAAAATAAACTGGTCGATAAAATTGCCGCCTTGTTAGACAGCGGTCAGATCTGTGCGCTACCTACGGAAACTGTTTACGGCTTGGCTGCAGATGCGCTCAATGCGGATGCCGTCGCCAAGGTCTTTGCAGCCAAAGAACGCCCTGAGTTTGATCCCCTCATCGTGCACGTGGGATCATACGAGCAAGTAGCCGATGTAGCCGATGTCCCCGAGGAGTTAGAAACCATCGTTGCCAAGCTAATGAAAGCCTTCTGGCCAGGCCCCCTCACCCTTGTTTTACCTAAAAAAGACTGCGTGCCAGACATCGTCACCAGCGGGCTCCCCACTGTAGCTATTAGAATGAGTGCCAACCCGATTATGAAGGCGATTGTTAGGAAACTTGGTCGACCTCTCGCCGCGCCGAGCGCCAACAGATTTGGCCGCATCAGCCCCACTTCCGCCGCCGCAGTGGAGAAAGAGCTCTCGGGAAGAATCCCGTGCATCGTCGATGGCGGAGCTTGCCGTGAAGGTTTAGAAAGCACCATCATCCGCCCTGAGGCTGGCGAGAAACGCCCCATTCTGCACCTGCTCCGCGCGGGTCCAGTGACTAAAGAAATGCTGCAACGCTTCGGAAAAGTGGAGCGCCCCAAGAAAAACCGCTCTAATGAAGCACCGGAAGCACCCGGCCAGCTCGCGTCTCACTACGCTCCTCTCACCCCGTTGCGTTTACTTAAAGACATCAGCGAGTTTCAGCCTGAAGATGGGAAAAAATACGGTCTTCTCAGCTACTGTGGAGCTGAGAAAGCTGGCTTTATCCAAGCGCATGATTGGGCAGTAGTGGAAGAGCTTTCACCCGGCAACGGCAAGCTGGCAGAAGCGGCGGTGCGGTTCTTTTTCGCCCTACGTCAGCTTGATGAAAGCGGTGTTGATGAAATCATCGCCGAACCCGTTTCAAACACCGGTCTAGGTGTCGCCATCATGGATAAACTGCGCAGAGCCAGCCGTTAGCCTCGCGCAACGGCAGCATTATCACCTGAATTGCACGGCTCTAGCCTCCACTAGAAAACTGCCTCCAGAGATCTTCCCTGTGGGTTGCAAATTCGCGCCCCATACTCGCTACTCGCTACTCGCTACTTTCTTCTCCTTCGCGGTGCTTTGAATGCGGAGATCGCGAAGCTGGAGGGCATCTACCTTGGCTGGGGAATCGGACATGATATCGAGGCCCTTGTTGTTTTTCGGGAAGGCGATTACTTCACGGATGGAAGTTTCTCCACAGATGAGCATAGCGAGCCGATCAAGACCGAGCGCGATGCCGCCATGTGGTGGTGCGCCGAACTTAAACGCCTCTAAGATGTGGCCAAACATACTTTCCTTCTCCTCCTCAGTGACACCAAGTGCAGTAAACATCGCGGATTGAAGGTCTGCTTCATGGATACGGATTGATCCACCACCAAGCTCGTAGCCGTTCAGCACGACGTCGTAGGCTTGGGCGCGGAGGCCTGCGTATTCACCTGCTTTGAGCTTTGCTTCGTCCTCGGGAAGAGGTCGGGTAAACGGGTGGTGCACGGCATTCCACTTATCCTCTTCCTCATCGTATCCAAGAAGCGGGAACTCTGTGACCCAGAGGAAATCAAGCACCTCGTTACCTTCTAACAAATTTTGCAGATCGCAGCAGCAGAGGCGGATTCTTCCGAGCACTTCACAGACGGACTCCCACTCACCAGCGCCAAAGAGGATGAGATCACCGGGCTCGATATTGAGTTTCTCACGCAGTGCTTCCACCTCCTCATCAGTCATACGCTTCACAAAGGGAGAACGCCATGTGGAGCGGTCCACATCACGAGCCTGAATGTAGGCGAGGCCTTTGGACCCAGCCTCAATAGCTGTCTGAGTGAGCTTTTCAATCTGGCCTTGGGTGGCTCCTGCAAAACCTTTTGCGTTAATAGCTTTTACCACGCCGCCATTGGCAATGGTACCGGAGAAGACGCGGAACTCACAGTCCTTGAGATCCTCGCTGACGTCAGTGAGGTGATACTCAAAACGGCGATCAGGCTTATCTGAGCCGTAAACATTCATGGCGTCCTTCCACGTCATGCGATCAAAACTTTCCGGAATTTCCACACTCAAGCTCTCTTTGAAAACTCGACCTAACAGGCCTTCCACGAGGTTGTGAATATCATCGGGAGAAACAAAGGAAGTTTCGATATCGATCTGGGTGAACTCAGGCTGACGATCCGCGCGAAGGTCTTCATCACGGAAACAGCGGGCGATCTGGAAATACTTCTCAATACCTCCGCACATCAGCAGCTGCTTGTATTGCTGGGGTGCTTGGGGGAGGGCGTAGAAACTTCCTGGGTGCATCCTCGATGGCACCAAGAAATCTCGCGCACCCTCCGGGGTGGACTTGGATAGGATGGGAGTTTCAATTTCACAGAAGCCATCTTCATCAAGGAAATCGCGGGTGGACTTGGTGATCCGGTGGCGTAGGCGCAGGTTACGCGTCATACGAGCGCGGCGGAGATCGAGGTAGCGGTACTTCATCCGCAGGTCCTCGTTAGAGAGTTCTTTATCGAGCTGGAATGGCAGCACCTCGGACTTGTTGATCACGTTGAGGTCGCTAGCAGAAACCTCAATGGTGCCCGTTGCCATGTCTGGATTAATGGTAGAAACCCCATCGATCTCAGGACGCTGCTCAACCTTTCCTATGACTTGGATCATGTCCTCACTGCGGAGGTTTTTAGCAAGCTCTGCGGCATCCGCATTCTCTTCAGGACGGAAGACACATTGAGTGATACCCTCGCGGTCACGAAGATCGATAAAACTAACACCACCGTGGTCGCGATTAGAATTCACCCAGCCAATGAGGGTGACAGTTTCGCCGATGTTAGAGTGATTGAGT
>JBMYYO010000194.1:0-5319 GCA_049609505.1 Akkermansiaceae bacterium
CCACCACCCATAAGTTTATTAAGAGCAGCTGCACCCATTGTGTCTGTTCTTGACTCACTAAACACTTGAACTGGTGATTTTGACATAATTAATTCTGCACCTTGTTCACCAAAATTGCTCTCGTTGGGCAGCTGTTAGGTCTTGGAGGGATTTGTGTAAATCTTCTTCAGCTTGCTTGGCTTTTTGCTCCTTCTGAACCTGCTTGCAGGAAGTTGTGATTAGCAGCGGGGAGAGGCAGAGAATTAAGGCGATGGCTTTCATGTAGCCAACATGACTGGAAGTTAGGCAAGGTAAAGCTCTATCCGTTTGTGAATGATAAAAAATCTCAGCGGCACGCTGGATTATTGCGCAGTTTTCGCTATCCTTTTGTGATGAAAAAATTCCGATTCGCCATTGCTGGTGTCCATATTGAGAGTGGCACCTTGAATCCATTGGTGACAGAGCTGGAGGATTTTTTGGCGACCCGAGGTGCTGCGCTGATGGAGCGTTATCCGTTTCTTACAGAAGGTTCTCCTCTGTATGATGAAGTTCAATGGATACCCATCGCACACTTCCGCGCCATGCCTGGTGGGGTGGTGAATGCTGAGGCATACCAAGCGATGAAAACTGAAATTCTCCGTGGGCTTCAATCGGCAGGGGAGCTGGATGGTTTTTTCTTTGATATCCACGGCGCGATGACCGTGCAGGGGCTGCAAGACGCAGAGTTGGGTTTGTTAGGGGCAATCAGAGAGCAGGTGGGGAGCGATTTGCCAATCTCTTGCAGCCAAGATTTACATGGAAACGTTTCGGCGGATCTTATTGAGAAGCTTGATTACATCACCGCGTACCGCACCGCTCCCCATGTGGATTTTATGGAAACCCGTGAGCGTGCGATGCAATCACTGCTGAAAATTGCCAAAGAAAACTGCCGCCCAGCACGCGCATGGCTAGGCATCCCTGTCCTGCTCTCAGGTGAGATGACGAGCACGGAAGTGGAGCCGGGTAAGTCCTTATGGTCGGCATTGGAAAAACACATTGATGGGCGCGATGTCTGGGATGTTTCCCTCTGGGCTGGTTACCCATGGGCAGATCAGAAACGAGCCACCGCCTCAGTGGTTGTCACGGGTGAAAACGAGCAGCGCATCCAAGAGGTGGCTAAGGAGATAGCTCTCAACTACTGGCAGGCGCGCAAGAAGTTTCAATTTCTCTCCCCAGCACACCCTCCAGCGGAGGTGTTCTCCGGCAGTCTGCTGAGCGATCTTCCAGCACCCGTTTTTCTCAGTGACGCAGGAGATAATCCAACAGCCGGCGGGGCGGGAGATACCACGGGAGTTCTTGCTGGTTTGTTAGGTTGGGCGGGCGGGAAAGGTGTATCGGCTATCTTTGCTAGCGTGCCTGATCGAGAGGCTGTGCTAGCTTGCCAAGAAGCAGGAGTAGGAGCACCAGTGTCTCTCAGCGTAGGTGGAAAATTAGACCCCCTCCATAGTTCTCCTCTTGAGCTAACGGGTATCGTGACTTGCTGTCTCGCACGTGATGATCGCTTTGGAGCTGAAGTTGTTGTTAGAGTGGGTGATGTTTCTGTCATTTTGTCAGAAAAACGTCGTCCCTACCACCTGCGTGAGGACTTTATAGGTCTCGGTCTTGATCCTCTAACAGCGCAGATCACCGTTGTTAAAATCGGCTATTTAGAGCCAGAGCTTAAAGCGATGGCGGCAAGTCATATCCTGCTTCTTAGCGATGGTGGAGTGCCTCCACTCATTGAGAAAATAGAGTATCAAAACATCCAGCGCCCGATGTTTCCGTGGGATAGGGATGATTTTTTCTGCCATAAACGCCCCATTCTGTTTCAGCCCTCAGTATGATGCTAATAAGAAGGTGAAAATATCCAAGTGGAGGTAAGAGGCAGGGCGGCTAAGTTAGGGGGAGTTGAATGAATCGCTCTAGCCGCTATGAAATCAGCCATCTGTAGCTACTTGCTGCCCGCTACGGAATCCGGCTCTTATATCTCCATGTCTTCGCGATCCTATCTTTAGCTTGATCACCCTGAGGCAAGAGGTGTTTCTTTTTTCTGTGATATGTTTATGAAAGCAGTATCGTTTTTGTATGAAACATATATTTTTACATGCTTGCATAGCTGCTCTGTTAGGGAGTGTTGTATGCGCGGAGAAGTTGGCAAAGCCAGCTAGCTTAAAGGTTCTCGTGTGGAACGTTTGGCACGGCACTAATGACGTTGATCAGGGGCCTGAAAAGGCGCTGGCTTTGATCAGAAAAAGCGGTGCCGATGTTTGCCTGCTGCAGGAGAGTTATGACATTAAAGGAAACCGACCCAATTACGGCCCGTGGGCGGCTAAGCAGTTAGGTTGGCATCACTACCAAGGAAAAAGCCCTCACCTCTGTGTGCTGAGCCGGTTTCCAATTAAAAAGACATTTTTTTTCAAAGGCTGGCATGCGATAGGCGCGGAGTTGGATACTGGGGCACATGGGGCACTGCATGTTTTTAGTATCTGGCTCGATTACCGTTCAGGTGTCGGCGGGTATCTCAAGAAACACCCGAAGGCAACGAACGCCGAGCTCCTTGCGTGTGAAACCAAGCACTCTGGGCGGCTCAATAAGTGCCGAGATATGCTGGCGTATCTTAAGAAAAACCAATTGCTTGACCTGAAGACACCTCTTCTCGTAGGGGGGGACTGGAATTGTCCATCGCATCTGGATTGGACATCGGCCACCGCGAAGCTCACTGGCAAGCCGCACCTTTACCGGCGCGCACTGCCTTTACCTGTTAGCCTTGCCATGCATGAGTCTGGTTTCCGAGATAGCTTCCGTGTAATCCACCCAGATCCTGTGAAGTATCCAGGTAATACATGGTCACCACTTTTTAAAACGTCAGGCGATGGAGTGCCGCAGCCCATGAATCGGATTGATCGTCTTTACCTCAAGGAAAACGGTAAAAAACCTCGGCTCACTCCAGTTCGAGCCACGGTCTATCCAGAGACGCATGAAGCAGAAAATATACCCACCAAGCAACGCGAGTTTCCTAGTGATCACGCCGCTTTGCTAATCGAATATCACTGGGGGAAATAATGACTCGTGTGATCGAGAGTTCTTGCCACCAGCTATGAGGTCGAGTCCTGACCCAAGGCTAGTGCCATCAATCCGATTCTTCCGCGGACGTTGAACTTTTTATACATGGACCTAGCGTAGTCGTGTATAGTATGAGAGGAGAGTCCCATTTGATCCGCAATTTCGCCTTCGGATAAGTCAGTCAGAAGATATCCAAAAGTTTCCTGTTCACGCTGACTAAGTGGTGCCGTTGAGTGGATGAAACCTCGCTCCAACATTAGCATACGGTGAAGTTTCTCTATTCCAGTAATAGCTAGGTAGAGCAGGTTTCGCTCTGATTCGGTGAACGGCGGAGCTCCCACCTCTCTATCAAGAATGATGTAGGATTCTGTCGCTTGATCTAGAGCAAAGATGGAGAGTATTCTTTCGCTGAGTCCAAAGGTTGACAGATACTTAGTGGCCACCCAACCGCTTTTCCACTCCTCGCGTGTGCAGAAGTCATCGCTAATCACAACGCGAGTTTTCCCACGGGTTTTCTGCAAATACTGAGTGGAAGGATCCAGCCCTTCCCGTTTCACATGACGATACCACCGGCCGATGAGTGAGTTTAGATTTTTCTGCCGATTGGCATAGACCGCTGATACAGGTATCCAGCCATCTAACAATTTGTGGACGGCAAGGTGAGCGGCGTTTTTCTTGGGTGAGCTGGGGATTTCTTTTACAGCTAACCAGCACGCATCATGAGCTTCTAGGATGCGGCAGAGTCCATGCATGAAGGCGAGTATGGCCTCCGTGCTTTTCCCCGCAGGGAAGCCTGCGACTCGCTGCCATAGCTCGTGAAGTTGAGCATGGGCTTCATCTGTTGGGGCTGGAGGTATTCCTGCTGATTGATACACCTCAATATTTCAACCAGAAACAAAAAGTTAATCAAGTTCATTCTAACAGAAATGTGTAACTCGTTCATGTTGATTGTGTTGACTATTGTTGGTTGCCCCCCCCCTAATTAGGGGGGTTGTAATTGCTGGGAAACTGGTTATTATCTGCGGCGTGTGTTGTAACACTGCCACGCGGTCAACTTGTTTGTTTTCTCTTGTGTGTGTGACATGGAGATGGCGTAAGCCAAATATCTAGCTGACCGCGTGGCACTTTTTTTTCTTGGAGTTTGCTTAAGATTTCCGAATTATCTTGCTAGATGGGCAATCGCTTGGCAATGTCTGCCCCATGGTGAAGTGGATATTATTAATTGGGCTTATTATGCCTGTTTCGGGATTTGCTCAGGGCTACAGAGCGAGCAAAGAGCGCCCTCCTGTGGTGACTCGTGAGTTCCGTGGAGTGTGGGTGGCGTCTGTTTATAATATCGATTGGCCAAGTCGCAAAGGACTCTCTGCAAGCTCTCAACAAAGCGAAATGCGAGCCTTCCTTGATCAAGCTGTAAGGCTGAACTTGAATGCCGTCATTTTTCAGGTTCGCCCACATGCCGATGCCTTGTATCAATCAAATATGGAGCCGTGGAGTCCGTGGCTAACAGGCAGCATGGGTCGTTCTCCGGGCTATGATCCCTTGGCATACTGTATATCCCAAGCGCATGCGCGGGGAATTGAGGTGCACGCATGGTTTAATCCATTCCGCGCCTTGCCCAATACCTCCATGCAGACCTCATCGAGCCATGTGACGCGCTCACATCCTTCTGTCATCAGGAGGTTTAAATCATATAAATGGATGGACCCCGCCTCGTCGTTCACACGAAGCCGTGCGTTGTCAGTGATTTTGGATGTCACCAGAAGGTATGATGTGGATGGCATCCACATTGATGATTATTTTTACCCTTACCCAGATGTAGATAAGTCTGGCAGAGCCAAGCAGGTGTTCCCTGATGGGAAAAGCTCATCCCAGCGCCGTTCTTATGTGGATGGCTTTGTTCGCAGCATGTATTCTTCTGTGAAGAAAACAAAACCGTGGGTCCGCGTGGGAATCAGCCCGTTTGGGATATGGAAGCCCGGTGTGCCATCAGGAACAACGGCAACCATCAATGCTTACGAGCACCTAGCCGCAGACTCGCGTAAATGGCTGCGGAACGGCTGGTGCGATTACATGTCGCCGCAGCTCTACTGGCGCATCTCTAGCCCGCAGAGCTACACGAAACTACTAAGCTGGTGGCGTGCTCAAGGGAAGAGGCCCGTATGGCCCGGCATTGCAACTGCTCGGGTAAAAAGCTCCGAGGACCCCGGCCGCCCAGCATCCGAGATTGTTAATCAGGTCAGCTACTCTCGCTCAATCGGC
>JBMYYO010000195.1:0-2846 GCA_049609505.1 Akkermansiaceae bacterium
GACCAGCTAATTCATCAATAAACCTCTGGCTCCGTTTTGTGGGACCACTTCAGAGGTGCCATCTATTCTTGTCCGAAATCCACAATTGTTTGACAGGAAAATACGTCTCGAAAAGAAAGAGAGTGGATACGCAATAAAGGGACAGACCAATAAAGGACTATGAGGAAGGGGGACTGTTGAATGGTTCGTGTTTTCACAGTGCCCTAATACCAGCGTTGAACCAACAATAACTAGCTGTGGCTCCGAGCACTTTTCTTGCGGCGAACAAGTAGGCTCCCTGCGCCAATAGCAAGCAACGCAAGGCTGGATGGCTCAGGCACGGTGGGAGCACGATCGTAATCGGGGTCCTGTGGGCGAACAGTCGGACGGTTGAGTAGATCGCTATTGTCAAAAATCACACGCTCCAGATAAACTCCTGTTTGTTGGCCGTTGCCGCTCATAGGGGTGAAAAACTCGACGTGTACATCCAGCCAAGCATTGACGTTTCCTCCATAGTTAGCGTCTGTGAAGGTGATCGGGATTAGCTCGTCATTACTATTGTTGACTCCGCCAGCTTCCAAAGCACTTGTAGGTTGTCCCATATCCACGACATATGATGCTTCGTTGCCTAACATGTTAATGTCAACTGATGCAAAGTTGCCGTTTGATGATAGAGTGGAGATAATACCAAATGAATCGTTGCTGAAAACAACATCACTGACGGCGTCTCCCGTGAGATCTGCATTTAAGCTGTTGCCGCCTCCAGACGTGATGCGGTTACCATTTAGCCCGATTTGAACGATGGTGGCTTGGCTAAGCGCGGTGCTCGCAGCTAGGACGAGACCGATAGATTTCCAGTTTGCAGAAGATGAGTTAGCTAGATGTATTTTCATGGCGCGTTGTGTTGAAAGGGGATTCAAATTAGGTTGAGCATTCCCTTCGGGTTTTAAAATCACATTAGATGGGTTAGTAGTCAATCAAATTGATATATAGGTAAGTATGAGGAAGGCTACTACTTCTTCTTAAACGTTAAAATAAAGTAAATAAAGGGACAGACCAACTATAAGAAAAATGTTGAAGAGCCTGCAATCCCCTGTTTTACTGCGTCCACCATGCGCAAAGCACGTTTTCTATCTCCCCAGGCAGAGTCTTCTTCTTCCACATATCACTGCGTTTCCCGCGTTGTGGATCGGCGGTTTGTGCTGGGGCGTGAAGAAAAGGATGTTTTTGTCCGTATGATGCGGGAGTATGAAGAATTTTGTGGGGTGCAGGTGCTGGCTTTCTGCATTATGAGCAATCATTTTCATATCCTTGTGGAGGTTCCACCGAAGAAAAAAGATAATCCTGTTTCGATGTCAGATGAGGAGTTTCTCGGAAAAATGAAGGCGATGTATTCACCGCAGCATTACCGCGATGTGGAGCAAATGCTCGAGCGGTTTCGGTCACGCAGGCAGGGTAAAGCAGCAGAAGAATTTAAGGCGAAATATACGTGCCGAATGCATGATCTATCGGAGTTTATGAAGGGGCTTAAACAGAAGTTTACCCAGTGGTATAATGCTGCGAATGGTCGGCGGGGGACATTGTGGGAAGGTCGCTTTAAGAGTGTGCTGGTGGAGGATGGCTATGCCGCGCGCGTGATGGCTGCTTACATTGATCTAAACCCAATCCGTGCAGAAATGGTTAGGAAACATGAGGATTACAAGTGGTGCTCCTACGGGGAGGCGATGATGTTGAATGAAAAGAAAAACGCCAAGGCTCGCGCAGGGTTGTGCAAGGTGATGGAGGCCTTAAAACGTGTTGGCGGAAATGGCCAATCCACTGATGCGGATGTCTCTCTGTCAACGTGGGAGGACGGTGCGGCGGATGCGTATCGGATGATGTTATTTGCCGATGGCGAGGAGGCATTTGAGGAAACGATGAACAAAGGCGAAGAGCGCAAGTTTAAGCGTGTGAGGAAAGGATTTAAGAGAAAAGACGTGGAGAAAACTTTAGCAAAAGGAGGCAAGCTTAGTGTAGGCGAGGCGTTGCGATGTCGAGTAAGGTATTTTACTGATGGCATGACGGTTGGTAGTAAAAAATTTGTTGATGATATATTCTCAGAAGCAAAAGAAAGATTTGGAGAGAAGCGCACATCCGGCGCGCGGGGGATGCGAGGAGTAGGCTGGAGGAAAAAGGAAACAAAATTGTTCTCTATGCGAGCACTTGTGAAAAAACGTATTGAATAGCAGCGAGGCGGTGCAGTGGCTTTAGTCTATGCAGAGGATACACATGATACACATATCAGGGATGGGTAAGCAGGGTTCGTGGAATTTTTTTGAGAAATTACTATTGGCTTCAGTAAATCCCCTGAGAATCCGTGCTTCCCATGCTGATGGGGATTTGTTACTTCTTGGGCCTCAACATGGCTAAAGACAAGGAAACTAAGGATAAGAAGGCAGAAACTCCTGAGAAAAAAGGCGGTTGCATTAAGAGACTTGCTCTGATGCTGCTTTTCCTCGTGATCGTGTACCTCGGAGTGCATATCTATTTCATTTGGCAACCAGCAGGGAAGACAGATGACTTTAGCAAGGCTCTTCAGTCGGCTAAAATCTTCCCCGCGATCCAGCCTTATTCCTTCGATCACATCGCTGGGCGGACGGAAATTATTGATGGAAAAGGCATCCCTGGTCCACTCCTCAAGGAGCGCGTGAGCAACGCCATCACAAACAAATTTCCCATTACATTCCGCGAGGAAGAAATCAATGCATGGCTGAGTAAGAGGCTAGATGTAAAACAGGGCGGCGCGTTAGCTCCCTTTGTCAAAGATGCCCACGCATGGGTTGACTTCAAACAAGACGAGATGGAAATTATCATCGAGCGCAGGCTTT
>JBMYYO010000195.1:2861-5253 GCA_049609505.1 Akkermansiaceae bacterium
CTCGGGCGATACACACGTGACATCCATGTTTCTCAAGTTTGAGCGCAGCAAACAGGGATTCAGCATTCAGCCATACTCATCGCATATCGGTCAGGTGCGTGCTCCTGGTGGATTTGCTCGCCTCATCAGCCCAGCCTTTGATAATTTAGCAACGGAGCTTACAGAGGAACTCAAGTTGTATGAGGAAATCTATGACATCAGCGTCAAAGATGGCACCATCACACTCGATCCCCGCCGCCCCGAAGAGCGGTAGTTTACACTGAGTCTTTTACCCGCAACCCAGCTCACCAACCCAACGTAGTTATGCAAGCACATCCCAGCTCCGTATCCTTTGCGGGCCGTTGTGTGATGTGCTCTTTGTTAGTTGCTGCAGTCATACTGTCGCCACAGCTAATGGGGCAAGCTCCGGCTGAGCGGACTACTAACCAGCCAGCAGCCAAGGCTCCAGCCATTGAGAAAGAGGAGGAAACTTTATTCCGTGGATTCATAGTGCGCGGCAGCCGGCTCCAAGTCCGCGGCTCAATCGCCTCCCAAGCAGAAACTCTACGCGCTGAGCTTGCTAAGCTGTTAGGCGATGACAAAGAGGCCGAACTCAAGCTGCCATTTATCATCCAGCTCCACGGAGCAGCGGGGGACAAAGAACAAAAGCGCAGCATCGTGAGCAAGCTGGAATACGTAAACGGAAAGTACCACATGGTCTTACACGTACACCTTGCCAAAGCTCCCGATGACGCTTTGCTCCGTTATCATTTGATGGAACTTCTACTCTACGAGCGTGGCTTGAGAGACGTAAAGACTGCTGAGGAGGATGAAAGGTTCCTTGTGCGCCCTTGGTTAGTGATTGGTATGTTAGAGTCGATTGATCTAGCCCGCTTGCGTGCGGACCGCCGTCTTTACCGTGAGGGGATGAACCACCTCAACACCATGCCATTGCGGGAGTTATTTGATACGACCGAGCTGAAATGGCGCGGCTTGATCGGTAAAAAACCTCTCGCGTTCAAAGCCGTCTCAGGTGCCCTAGTGAGTGCGCTACTCCGTCAGCCAGATGGCAAAGAGGGGATGACAGGCTACCTCAGGCAGGCAGCTAATTTCAAAGGTGAACAGGAGAATTTACTCAGGAAACATTTCCCAGGAATGAATAAATCCGCCACCAGTTTGGATAAATGGGTGAAACTAGAGCTTGCAGAGCTCAGCACCGCACGGACGTCTGAAAGCCTCACGATCATCGAGACAGATAAACGTCTAACAAGCTTGCTGAAAATACGCTATAAAGATGCCGAGGGAAAGGCCGTTACCACCGAGCTAGCCAATTACCCCGCTATCATGAAGCTTAAACCCGCCGAGCGTTTTCAAGCTGTTGCTGGAACTCGCGCAGAGCTGGAACGTCTCAGTTATCGAAGCTTCCCTACCTACCGACCACTCATCGTTGAGTATGAAATGATCCTTAGGTCAATTATCATTGGCAAAGAAAAAGATATTCCTATCAAATTAAAAAACCTCAGTGATACTCGTGCCAAATTTCTCGCCGCCGCCAATCGTGTGCGTGATTATTTAGACTGGTACTATATCACCCAGTCAGATGAGGTAGGCGGTACATTTAAGCAATACATGGAATTGGTGCAAGCGATGGAAAAAGAGAAAAAACGCGTCAACCCAGATGATGCCATCAGCACCTATCTCAAAGAGATGGAAAAATTCTACATGAGCATCGCAAAGTAAATTGCTGGGAGGATGCCTCCGTATGCACTCCAATTACCAAGCTTTCTCACCGCGCTCATCGAAGGGTAGCCAGAGCAGTGCGGCGGCTTGGATTTCAATGTCTTTTTTGTAAGGCTTAATGGATTCCGTTTCTAGCTTGATAGTTGCGGGGTCCAGATCGGCTTCAATCTCGTTGATCTCTTCTACTAATTCAGCCTCAAGCTCAGCGATAAGTTTCTCAATGTCTTTAATCTTATCTTTGGCAATGCTAACGTCACGGCGTTGCTTGTAAGCTCGGCCTGCGCTGCTAACTGTAGAAGACGATGAGGAACGGCGCCTTCCTCCTAGCAGTCCTCCAAGCACACCGCTAATGACCTTTGCGCCCACATCCCAGAATGCTGTGCTGGATTCGGCTTCTTCCTTAGCTAGAGAGTTCTCAGCTCGTGCGAGTTGCCCTTCTTTTGTTTTATGGGCTTCTTTATAGGAAGAATTATTGGTGGATTCAACTTTCATAGAGACTGACCACCAAATCGAATTAAAACTCAAATTGTAATTAGGAGTGAATGTAACTGTACCAGAAATAGGAATATTAGGTGGAAAATCACCATTAGGATAATCAAATTTACAAGATGCATTGACGAGGACAGGATTATGTTGCATACAATTGTAGAGGTATTGAACAAATTATTAAAAG
>JBMYYO010000196.1:0-5090 GCA_049609505.1 Akkermansiaceae bacterium
CATCACCACTTTCCCCCCCCCCAGCAAACGACCCCCTCAGCGAGATCACAACCCATAACCCTGACCTCCTCCGCAAAAAAAACTAAGCCGGCAACCTCGCCAACCAGTGCGTCAAATCCGCCGCCGCAGGCGTACTCGGTACCCCCTCAAGATCAGTAAGATTCCATCGGAAAATGGCCTGGTATCCGTCCCAGTGACCCTCCGCTCCCGTATCTAACATCCAGTCAATCGCCTTGCGATTCTCAGGCATCGCGTAGCCGATAAAGTGCTCTATCCCATTAGCGTAAGCATCCCTCCAAAGTAACGCTAACAGCAATGTTCCAATACCCCGTTTCTGATCCCTATCTAACACCGTAACAGAGAACTCAGCCTCCAGCGGGTTTTCCTTAGATCGCCAGTAACTCGCAGCCCCCATCCCCGGATACTCCCGTGTATCATCCATCACGGCCCAAATGGCATGGTTTTTCCTATCAGGATCTAACAGCCTATCCAGCGTGCTATCGCTAATCACATTTCCCGTGCGCACCCAGAAACGTTGATAGCGCGCTTCAGGGGAAAGCAACCGATACCCTCTAGCAAGTTCCTCCCTATCCTGTGGGCCAAGCGGTCGGCTTGATACATAAGCCCCATCGCGCAACTCTAGATCGATACGTTCATCCCTCTCTGGCATGGCAATAGTATCAATCAAAAAACCCCACCGCGCAAGAAGCACGAGCGGGGTTTGATAAATGATCGTTTGTTAGTTCAGCTGGAAGCCTAGCTAGCCTCGGCCAGCTCCACGTTGACGCGGCGGCCGTTCTTGT
Organism: Akkermansiaceae bacterium; assembly: GCA_049609505.1. Lineage (GTDB taxonomy): Bacteria > Verrucomicrobiota > Verrucomicrobiia > Verrucomicrobiales > Akkermansiaceae > Oceaniferula. Next base: position 804 of record JBMYYO010000196.1, read on the forward strand.
CAAAGTAAACACTACCTTCAGCAGCAGCGTGAATGGTGTGATCCTTAGAAATGTAAACGTTATTGCCGGGGTGCCACTTGGTGCCACGCTGGCGGATGATGATGTTTCCTGCGATGACTTTCTCTCCGCCGAATTTTTTAACGCCGAGACGTTTGCTGCGTGAGTCGCGACCGTTCTTAACGGAACCTTGTCCTTTCTTATGAGCCATGGTGTAAGTGAGTTAGAATGATGATTAATTAGCCAATGCTGGTGATTTCCAGCTTGGTGAGATGACGGCGGTAGCCCTTAGTCTTGTGATAGCCTTGGCGACGCTTGAACTTGAATGCAACGCCCTTCTTGCCGCGGAACTGATCCACCACCTTAGCGGTCACAGTTGCTCCATCAACAGTAGGTGTGCCTACGGTAGTGTCACTGCCGTTATTGACGAGCAGAACGTGATCAAATTTTGCTTCGGAACCGACTTCGGCATCGATTTTCTCGACATCGAGTGTGTCTCCTTCTTGAACGCGGTATTGTTTACCGCCTGTTTTAAAAACTGCGTAGGCCATGGGATTACTCCTGAATTACTAGTGTCTGCTAGGTTGTCTGTCCGCCGTAACACCTCCTGTGCGCCGCGCGGGGGCGGGAATTCACCACAATACCGCGCCACGGGCAAGTATATTTTTAAAAGAAAAATCACCAATTCCATTCCACCACCCCCAAAGGGCGCTTTTTCGGGTATCCCCATTGATCGACAACGATGGCATCGCAGAAAAAACCAGTGAACACTACCGGAAACTTTTTTGAGTTGGCATTACAATGATCCACCCAAGCCCGCGTCAAACTCCTCCAAAGCATTTCTCAACGCACCAAGCATAATATCCAGCTCATCCACAGTCACCGAAAGCGGCGGCATAATCACCACAGTATCCAGAATAGCCCGCGTCAGCACACCATGCATCCTAAGCAATTGGCAGAACCCCTCACCCACACGCTCTTCTCTAGGAAACCTCCCACCATTCGGCCTCCTCAGCTCCATCCCAGCAATGAACCCACACTGCCTGATCTCATGCACCACACGGAAATCATTACATAACCCCTCAAGCCCATCACGCATCTTACCCATCTTTTTCGGCAGCCTCTCCAGCGTTTCCTCCTGCCCATACACATCCAAGCTCGCCAACGCCGCCGCACAGCCAAGCTGATTAGCCGTATAACTATGCCCATAATAAAACGCCTTCCCACCATCTCCTCGGAAAACATCATAGACGTCCGCCGTCGTCAAAGTCGCAGCCAACGGCATATACCCACCCGTCAGCCCCTTTGCCAGACACAGAAAATCCGGAATCACCCCCTCATGCTGGCAAGCAAACATCTCCCCAGTCCTCCCCATCCCCGTCATCACCTCATCCAGAATCAAATGCACCCCATGCGCATCGCACCACTCCCGCAGCTCCCGCAGCATCCCCGCCGGCCACGGCCGAATCTCATTCACACCCTGCACCAAAGGCTCTATCACCACCGCCGCCGTCTTCTGAATCTGCCAAGTGTTTAGCTGCCGCAGCTCATCCATCCCCGCCACATGCGTCACCGGTAGCCCCAGCTTCCTAAACCGATCAAAAAACTCACCAACCCCACCCAACGCCGCCGCCCCCATCGTGTCACCATGATAACCACGATCAAACGCAATCATCTCCACCCTGCCCGCATCGCCAGAAACACCAGACTGCATCCGATACTGCAGCGCCATCTTCATCGCACACTCCACCGCCGTCGATCCATCATCTGAGAAAAACACCCTCTCCAACGTCCCCCGTGGAAAGAAACCACACAGCCGCGCCGCCAGCTCACTCGCCCTAGGGTTCGCAAACCCCAAGTAGCTCGTATGCGCCACCCTCCCCAGCTGATCCACCACCGCCTGATTAATCACCGGATGATTATGACCATGAATATTCGTCCAAATCGATGAATTCCCATCAATATACCGCCGCCCCTCAGAGTCCGTCAGCCACACCCCATCACCTGACACCAACACCAAATTATCACCCATCACCCAATCATCCTGACGAGTAAACGGATGCCACCCATACCTATAATCCGCCGCTAACCACTGCTCCGTTTGCACGCCGCACACCATAGCTGCGAAACAACAAACTTGAAACTTGAAACTTTCTCCAAATTTGCTAAAGAAACATTAAGCAACTTCCCCTTTTGAGTTGCCCCAAACCATCGTCACTATGATTTCCTACGAACGCGACCCGCAGCAAACGATCCCCGAATCCTCAGTCAAAATCATCGGCCTCGGCGGAGCAGGTGCCAATATGCTCGATCGAGCCGCCCTCGATGGCATGACCGGCACCGAGATGCTCTGCATCAATACCGACATGCGCACCCTCTCCAGCTCCGTCGCCGGAGAAAAAATCCAAATCGGCAAAAACCTCACCAAAGGCCTCGGCGCAGGCGGTGACCCAGAGCTCGGACTCCAAGCCGCCCAAGAATCAGAAACCGACATCCGTGACGCCCTACGCGGTCGCAAAATGGTCTTCCTCTGCGTCGGCCTCGGCGGAGGCACTGGCTCCGGCGCCGCCCCACTCATCTGCCGCATCGCCCGTGAAGAAGATGCCTTTGTCGTCGTCTTCGCCACCATGCCATTCGGCTTCGAGGGCAAACGCCGCCGTGACCAAGCAGAAACATCACTCAACGAACTCGCCGTCCTAGCAAACGCCCTAGTCACCTTCGATAACGGCCGCATGGGCGAGCTCGTCCTCGCCAAACAAGGCATCCATGAGGCCTTCGCCGCCGCAGATCGCATGATCTCAGAGTCCATCAAAGCCGTCACCCGCCTAGTAGTCCGCCCCGGCCTCATCAACGTCGGGCTAGACGATCTCATGGCAGCCCTCCGCACCACCCGCTCCCGCTGCCTCTTCGGCTCCGGCATCGCCGATGGAGAAAACCGCTCCCAACTCGCCCTCGAAAACGCCCTAACAAGCCCCCTGTTAGACAAAGGAAGCCTACTCGAAGACGCCACCACCGTGCTAGTCCACATCTGCGGCGGAGAAACTCTCACCCTCTACGAAGTCGAGCTCCTCATGCAAGGACTCTCCAAACACATCCCTAACAGCGCCCACGTCCTCTTCGGCGCAGCCGTAGATCCCGCCATGGGAGACACCCTCAGCGTAACCCTCGTCAGCGCCCTGCCAGAAGACAAACTCATGCAAGAAAGCCCATCCAGCTTCTCCAAATCATCCGCAGAGCTAACCTCCAAAATAGCCGTCAAAGCCGCCACTAACATCGCAGACATAGAATCCACAAACAGCCTCCTAGAACCAACCGAAGGCTTCGCAAACGAAAGCCCCTCAGACGAGCCCGATCAGCCCACTCAAGAGCAAGAACAAGAGCAAGAAGAACAAACAAACGACGAAGCCCAAAACGCAGAAATCACCTCCGAGCAAGCACCCATCGTAGAAACAGACTTTGCCGAGCCAGAAGCCACACCTGCCACCACAGAGCAAGATCACTCCCCAATCGAAAATTTTGAGGAAAACACAGACGCAGTAATAAGTGAAGCCGATGAAGTAGCCGATGAAGGCGATGATTCCTTCTTCAGCGCAGGCCCCATCCAGCCACCCTTCGCGGAAGAAGAGGAAACAGAAAAGCCAGAAGAATCCACACCCATCAACCTCGAAGAGGATCTAGAACCCATCGAAGAACCAGAAAGAACCTCCCACCTCCCCCCAAGAAGAACCCCTCAAAAAGCCTCCCAAACCGAACTCGAACTCGACGGCGGCCCCAAAGGCAAATTCGACGGCGAAAGCCCGAACTTCCACGAAGGCGAAGACCTAGACATCCCACCCTTCCTACGCAAAAAAAGAAAATAACCCCCCCAGCACCCAACCCACCTCAACAAGGTGAAACAAAACAGGCCGCGACTTCAGCCGTGGTATCCTAACACCAGCTAGATTTCGGCACCTTGCAAAGGTGCAGAAAAGGGAACACATCACCAATTGCTACACCCCTTCAAGCGTCTCACTCAGACCAAAACTCCACGACACCCCCAGCAAAAAATCCCCAAAATCATGTTAATCCTGTCCAAAACCCCCTAGCGCCCAACCCACCTCAACAAGGTGAAACAAAACAGGCCGCGGCTTCAGCCGTGGTATCCTAACACCAGCTAGATTTCGGTACCTTGAAAAGGTGCAGGAAAGGGAACACATCACCAATTGCTACACCCCTTCAAGCGTCTCACTCAGACAAAAACTCCACGACACCCCCAGCAAAAAATCCCCAAAATCATGTTAATCCTGTCCA
>JBMYYO010000197.1:0-5064 GCA_049609505.1 Akkermansiaceae bacterium
GGTTCGCGGCAACCTGAGCACTTATCCTGCCGCAGGTTGCAAACTGCACTCCATGCGCCCATGTGGATTACACAAGAATCGCCTTCTTCAAAAATGGCGCAGGCCATTGTCCGGGGGCGGTTGGTTGCTCGCCGAGGTAGCCGTAGTTGAGCAGCGATCCGTGCTTGGCGTAGAGGAGGCGAGAGATGGCTCCCAGCTCACCCATGCCCATGATGGCGAGTGGGTGGTCGTTGTTTTCTAAGATACGTAGGCAGCGGGAAAAATCATCCGTGCTGTGGTGCATCATGGCGATCTTTACGATGTCCGCCTCTTCGCCGAGGTCGATGATGCGTTGCAGCTCGAACTCCGGCGGTGTGCGCTCGAAGTTATGGTAAGAAAGAATGAGCCCCACGCCTTGGCTACGGATCTCGTGAATGGCAGGTGCCATGGCCTCGTAGGAAGCTAGCTCGACGTCGATCCAGGTGGCATACTTGGCGGTGGCGAGTAGCAGTTGAGAGCGTTCGTCATCGCTGAGAGAAACCAGACCTCCTTCGGCCTCAGAGCGAGCTGTTAGGAGGATGGGGAAGTTTTTCAGCCGCTCAAGTTCCAGCACGAGGCCTTTGAAATTCACGAGATCGGAGATGCCATCGAGCCTTACTTCCAAAACATCACAGAGCTCGGGAAGCTCGATCGGCTGCAGGCAAGCAAGCTGATTGAGGTTTGCCACGGAGCCAACAACTTGAGGTCGCTCAGGCAGGGACATCGGTGCGGCGCTCATGGTGATGGGAGTGGTTGATGGTTTCTAACAGCCCTGCCAGAATAGAATGCTGCAGGCTAGCACAGCGATGCCGTAGCCAAGCCCGCCGAGGGAGAGAAGTTTGTAGCGGCTGTTTGTTTTAGTAGCCCAAGTGATAGCATCACGCATGGTGTAGGGCATGCCAACCCAGAAAAGCCCTTTGAACACAGCGGCGTAGGCAATGATCGGGACCAGCAGGCGGCTAAGCGGAGGGTCCTGCCATGCGGAGGCAAGTAGCGGGGCGGCTGCCATCAGGGCGATCAGCCCCAGCCCGCGCACGGTGAGAAACTCTTTGACGTGCAGAATCATTCCAGCTGCGGCGAAGGGAACGAGGAACTGCAGTGGACGCTTGGCTTTATTGAAGTCCCCAAGTTCCATCGTGAGACTGCTAATGATGCCTAGCCCTTCTGGCGCGATCAGTAACCAGAACCAAGCCATGCCGATGCCCATAAGCCACGGACCAAGCACTTTGTTACGAGGTAGCCCGATTAGGAACTTTTTACTCTCCTCAGGCTTGAGCAGCATCCAGAGGTGGAGCGCGATGAGCCAGGCCGCTAGCACGTAGCCAGCGACGGGGAGAGGAATGTTTTCGTAGGGATGCATCGGGGCGGATGGTATGAGAATTTCCTGTAGAGGGAAGGATTATTTCAGGGCGGGGGTGCCGTAGAGTGAGAAGCCTGTGGTGTCCTCGATCAAGACATTGAAGATTTCGCCCGTCATGCGATCGTAGTCACCATCGAAAATAACAATTTTGTTCTGGCTAGTGCGGCCCATGAGTCTCTCTTTATTTGTCTTCGAGTAGCCCGTGCAGAGGATCTCTTGCTGAGTGCCTACAAACTTGGCGTTCTTCCTGATGGAGATCTCGTTGACAACGGCGAGCAGTGCTTGGTTCCGCTCCTCTTTGATGCGCTCTGGAAGCTGCCCGTCCATCTCGGCGGCGGGAGTGTTGCGGCGTTTCGAGTAGCGGAAAACAAATGCGTTATCAAACTCAAGCTGCTTGACGGTATCGACCGTGGCTTGGAAGTCGGCATCGGTTTCGCCTGGGAAGCCCACGATGATATCCGTCGTGATCGCGAGATCGGGTCGGGCCGCTTTCATGTTTTCACAGATTTCTACAAACTTAGCATGCTTGTAGGGGCGGCGCATTTGGCGCAGGATAGCATCACTGCCAGATTGCATCGGGAAGTGAATGTGACTGCAGAGCTTAGGGAGATAGGTGAATGCCTCCACCAAGTCCGCGCGGTATCCGATCGGGTGTGGCGAGGTGAAGCGGATGCGCTCTAACCCATCAATCTCATGCACCGCTTCGAGCAGCTGCACGAAGGGGGATTTGCCATCGAGCTTGGGGAACTCAGTCCGGCCGTAGAGGTTGACGATCTGGCCGAGCAGTGTGACTTCTTTCACGCCCTTATCAACCAGCCCTTTGCACTCTTCCACGATGTCCACGATCGGGCGGCCACGTTCCCGTCCCCGAGTATCTGGCACGATGCAGAACGAGCAGCGCATATTGCAGCCCTGCATGATGGATACAAATGCCGTCGATTGGTCCTTCTGAGAAACGTGATCACGAATGGTGTTCTGAGAGTCCTTTTCCTCCTCAATATCGCAAACGCTTTCACCTGTTAGAGAAAGCGATGGATCGTCCATGCGCTGTTCCAGCCGCTTGGTGAGAATGTTATCAACGTATTCAAAAACCTTATGATACTTCTGTGTCCCTACCACCACATCGAGGTGGGGGATGTTTTGGAATAGCTCATTGCCGCGGCTCTGTGCCATGCAGCCCATGTAGCCATAAACGACGTGAGGTTTCCGCTGGCGGTGACGCCCCATGATGCCCATCTTTCCGAGGGCTTTTTGCTCTGCTTGATCACGCACGCTGCAGGTGTTCACAAGGATGGCATCTGCCTCCCGCTCCTCTGGGGTGACGGTGTATCCACCTTCCACGAACATCCGAGCAACCTGCTCAGAGTCGCGTTCGTTCATCTGTCATCCGTATGTCTTGATAAATACCTTAGGCATGGCGGGTCCGCTGCGTGGGAGTGTTGAATTTTGAGTGCGTAGCTGTGAATGGAGAAACTACGCGGTGCGCGGGGAGATGTAGGGGGAATGCGGCAAGAATCAAGACTCTTTTGCCCGATCTATAGCCCGCGCGGGTGGCGGACGTAGTAGCCCTTTGCGCCACGGCGCTGGGGTTTCCAGCGGGGGCCTGTGGAGTTCCATGTGCCTCCAGTATCAAAACGTAAGCCGGCGATTACGAGAAACACATGCCCTTTGCGCACATAGACGGTGACCCATTTGCCGTAGCCTTTTTTGCCATAATCAAAGAAGTTTTGAGAAACGAGAGGGCGGTCGAGTTTTCCACCTGCATGAAGCACATAGGATGTGGCACCTGAGCAATCATAGCCTCTGTCATTGAAGCTCCGGTGCCCTCCGCCATAGACGTAGGGTTTATCCGTGAGGGAGTTCGCCGCGGCGATCATCCGCTTCACCCGGCGCGGTGCGCGTGGGGGTGCTGTGGCTTTTCCATCCGGACTAATGTAGGCCGTCTTTCCGTAGTCAAAGCGATGGGTAATATACCGCTCCTTAGCACGCATCTGCGATGAGCAAGAACTGAGAGAAACACAGGCCAGAGAGCCAAGTAACAGCGTAAGGGTGATGCTGATCATTTTCATGGATTTATTTAACCATAATTAACTAATTCTGGCAAATAGCAAAAATATATGATAGTCGAGAGACTTTGATGAGGTATCACCTCTCTCATGCAATTGCTCCGTCACTGCTCCCAATTATTTCTCATCGCCTGCGGGCTTGTGCTAGGTTTCTCCGTAGCACCCGCTCACTCCCGTGATGCAATGGATAAGCCAAACGTCATCATCATCTATCTCGATGATAGTGGCTACGGTGATTACGCCCATAACGGGAACCCAGTGATCGAAACTCCTAACATTTCAAAACTCGCATCCTCTGGCACGAGCTTTACCCAATTCTATGTCACCTCACCAGCGTGTAGCGCGTCTCGTTTCTCACTGATAACAGGACGTTATCCATCAAGGTCTAAGTTCAAGTCCTGGGTCATCGGCCCAGGCTCAAAGCCCTACCTGCGGACTGAGGAAGTGACCATTGCGGAGGGGCTCAAAGCAAACGGCTACGTCACTGGAATGTTCGGGAAATGGCACATGGGTAGCCCGAATGCGGGCAATAAAATGTCCACGGATACCTTGCCGATAGCGCACGGGTTTGACCAATGGCTCGGCACCAATGTTTCTCACGATTACGGTAATGCAAAGCTGCTGGAATCTGATCCCAATGGCTCTGCTCCCATCAAAGGCTACCGTGAGCTTGCCGTGAATCTTCCCTCAGATATCAAAGCCTCTGAGTCTCTAACATCCCGCTACACTAAAGGCGCGGTTGAGTTTATCAAAAAGAACAAGGACAGCCCCTTCTTCGCCTACGTCGCGCACAATCAACCGCACCTTGGGTTGTTTGCTAGTGACGCTTTCAAAGGGAAATCGCGCCGAGGTCTGTTAGGTGATGTGATGGCTGAGGTGGATGATTCAGTTGGGCAGATTCTAGCGACGCTGAAACAGCAGGGGATTGAGAAAAACACCATCGTCTTTTTTTCCTCAGACAATGGCCCGTGGGTGATGTTCCGCGATAAAGCCAAGACCAAATACGGCGAGGCGCGGATGCACGTCGGCTACGCCATGCCCTTCCGTGATGGCAAAGGTTCTTGCTGGGAAGGTGGCCACCGTGTGCCCGGTGTGTTCTACTGGCCAGGGGTGATCGATGCCAAACGGCAGCTATCACCAGCGAGCACACTCGATGTGCTCCCCACGATCTTTTCTCTCACTGGAACAAAGCTCCCCAAAGACCGCCAGCTCGATGGCCGAAACATCCGCAGCCTGCTCGCTGATAAAAAGTTCACAGATAAGATTGAGCCGTTTGAGCTGCTCTACCATCATAGCCGGAACCAGCCCATCGCCATCCGCAAGGGGCCATGGAAGCTGATGATCGCCAATCCATCACAAACAGGAAAAAATCACGGCTTCAAAGCGAGTGAAAAAACTCCTCTGTTGTTTAACGTGGAGCAAGACATCAGCGAGCGCATAGACCGCGCAGCTGAGCACCCTGAGCTAGTAGCCGGCTTACTCAAGCGCCTGCGTGAGCAACGTCAGGCATTGAAATAAGGGCGAGCTTATTTATCCCCCCAGATGCCTACTTTCTCACGCTTGGCTTTGTTTTCCAGCGTCCCTAATTTGCTGATGAACCTCTTGCTGGTCATCCGGCTA
>JBMYYO010000198.1:0-5051 GCA_049609505.1 Akkermansiaceae bacterium
ATAGAATACGATTCTGAATATGCACCCTGCGGTGGGGTGCGGTGATTTTTTTCCAAGCTCCGTAGTTTTTATTAACCATTGCATTTCGCCAGTAGGCGTAAACACGGGGCAGTGCCTGAGTCAGCGCGGGCTTGGTAGCTGGGGCTGCAGCGGGAGCGGATTGAGCCTGGGTGTCTTGGGTGGCGACAAGTGTGGCGGACGTGGCGAGCGTCAAGAGAATTAATTGCATACGTTTCACGGTTTCCATTGGACAATAAATCCAGCAGAGGGCAAACCAATTCTCACCGATGCGCTGCTGAGCGGCGTATTTTCCCTCATTATGAATCCCACCAGCCAAGCGTCTATCCCTCAGGCCACCCCTCTAACAAAACCGCTCGTTAAACCTCTCAGTGAAGAGCGCGAGCGGGAACTCTTAAAGGATACCACCTCATACGTCTATCAATCCGAAGACGGTGTGGACTGCCAAGCGCATTGTTTTTTACCGAAGGGACATGAGTTCGCCCAGCCGAAGCCCGTGATACTTTTCTTCCACGGTGGGCTGTGGGATAAGAGTATGGTGACTCAGTTTGCACCGCACGCGATGCACTTTGCGAGCCGTGGCATGGTTGCCGTTTGCGCAGAATATCGTGTAGCGGATAAAAACAACACCACACCAGAAGACGCTATGGAGGACGCGCACATGGCCGTTCTCTGGCTGAAACATAATGCCACCGAGCTTGGTATTGATCCCTCACTGATCTGTGTGGCTGGTGCCGCATCTGGCGCACACATGGCACTCTCCTTAGCCATGCACCCGGAAACGATGGAGATGGACGGCATCAACTCTCGCCCGCACTGTGTGATAGGGCTCAGCTCTTTGGTCAACACCACTAAAAAGGGCATCCAACACGATAAGTTTGCTGACTCAAAAAGAGCGCATAAGTTTAGCCCGTCTAACTTAATCAAGAAAAAGCTCCCCCCCATGCTACTCATCCATGGTAAGGCGGATACGATTACGCCTTACGATCACGTCGCTCGATTTGCCAAAGTGATGAAGCGGAAGAAAAACGACTTCGAGCTGATCGACTTCGAGGCCATGAACCACAGCTTTTTCAACTTTAATGTGAGTGCTCAGCACTTCGAGATTGCCCTCAATTCCATGGACGCGTTTTTAGCTAACCACGGCTACATCGAGCCGATGGAATACGGTGAATAGCCCGAGCTACTCATCGTCCCTACCATATCGGTCACGGAACTGGCGTAGGAGATCCTCCACCTTTTCATGATCGTTATCAGTCACTGAATGAGGCGCAGGCTGCTGTGGCTGATTTGACTCAACTTGAAACGGGCTGGCCGTATCTGGTGCTGGAGCCACCGCGTTGGGGTCTAGCTGAAACGGTGAAACAGGTGCCGCACTCGTATCGATCGCAAACGGTGAGTTAACAATGTTCGATGGCCCTAATTGAGGCTCCTGAGGTGCTGGGTCTGGCTCAGGGGCAGGAGTGGCGGCTGGAGCTGACTGTTCACCGCGCCCGAATGGATCAGGAAGTGGCTCTGATGCAGGATCTAGAGTGGGTTCTGGGGTAGCACTTGGAGGAGCAACTTCCTCGGTAAGATTTTCCTCCTGATCACCGCTTTCCACCAATGCAGAAATAGCTGGGTTCGCAAGAAACGCCGCGTAGTCGTCAGAACTTGGCTCATCATTCTCCACAGGTGCATTCTCAACCACCTCCCTGACTTCAGGTTGGTCTGCCAGAGCCTCCACCTCTTCTACTGGCTGGATAACTGGAGCTGATTGGAGCTCATCGACCGCTGGCTCGATCACTGGCTCTGCCACGGGGGCTGCTGGCACGGGCTGGCTCAGTGAGATAGGCTCGGCCGTAGTGCTGGCATCAGATCTTTGCGGTTGAATGAAGTTCGCTGAGTATTCTTCCCATTTTTTAGATGCTTCACGCACCACGCCACGGGCGTAAACAACACCAGTATCGAAGTCCATATCATCCAAGATCGCAGGGGCATGTTCTCCGGCACGATCACGAATCAGGGCTTCGGCAGTGGAGGCATCAAGAGGTTTCAGATCCACAATGATGTCTGATAAGCGGTCTTTTAACCCACAAGGAAGTCTCGGCAAAAACGCCGTTTCCCACACGTCTCCGTTCACACTCACAATCAGTGCCAGCTTGGAGCAAGACTGGTGCAGCGCATTCAAAAACGTCGCCACCTGCAAGGCAGCCTCAGGATTACTTGAGAAGCCCTCCACCTCATCCAGAACCAGAACGGGAGATGTCACCAAGCCCGTTAGGTTTAGCAAGGTCACTAGTTTCTCATGCATATCTGTCTCCATGTTTGCATCGCCAAAGACGGTCTCAAACAGCGAGCTGTTACGCGTGTTCTGCTCCAGATCCGCAGTGCTGTATCTGAAGAGTAGCTCCACCCACCACGCCACCGGACGGAAGCCAGCATCTACACGCTCTGCAAGCTCAGCCGTGAGGCGGGGCCCTAGCTGGGTAAAGTTCGCCTTTGCCCACCCGGCGGTGACTGCAGAATCGCTATGAAAATCAAATGTCTCAACCGGACGCATCTGCAATGCTTCCAGCGCGCTGTTCCGATCTTGGCTGGGCACTTCTCCTGAGCGAACCAACGGCTCTAGCCCAGTCGCAAAAATCCTTCTCGCCAGTAAATCCAGCACCGTCATCCCCCCACCTGCAGGCAGGATACGTGAAAACCTACGCAGCACGGCATCAAGTACCGATTGGGCGTCCAAATACCTTCCCTTGCTTGGCTCCAGTGGGATAAACTCATGCGAATGCGCCACCCGCTGATGAAGGCGTAACAGAAGGTGCGTTTTACCAAACCCCGCCCGTGGTGACCGCAGTAAAATCATCCGGCCTCGGTTAGATGCCCGCGAAGTTAGCGCTGCTGTTAATTGCTCCAGTGCCTCTGCATTCACGCTTCCTGTGCTCGTTTCAGGTGGCAGGCCAAGCATTTCAAACGCGTTATCAAAGGGATTGCTCACAGGATTTTTTGCAGGTTTATTAAGTGACGTCACAGTAGAGGATGCAGAGGGAGTAGATGTTGCCATGTTTAGAGGTCGTGGTTTTTTATTCCAAGTTATCAGATGACGGGCAAGATCATGGCATGGCGGTCAGTATCAGTCACTTGAAAAATCGAATTTTCCTACCTCGACAAAATAATTCAACCGCCTAGCTTCGCTCTCACATTAACTCATCAACGGATCGTGCCGCACATACTCAAAAGATCTATAAAAAGCTCTTTCAAAAGCCTCGCCTTTTTCGACATCTAAAAAACACTCCAGACTCTTTCTCCCAATTCCCAAAATCTCAAATACAAAACATATCATGGATACCACTAGCCCAACTGAACCATCAGAGGAAACACCAGCCACTACTCCTGTAAAAACTGAAGCGCCAGCCACCAATGCTGCGGTAGAATCCTCTCTCCCCGCCGATGACGTAGCCGCCATTGATCAACTTGGAAAAACCTACGCCGCACTGAAACAAGAAATCGGCAAGGTCATCATCGGTCAGGAAGAAGTCATCGAGCAGCTAGCCATTTGCCTCTTCGCCCGAGGTCACGCGCTCCTGATGGGAGTGCCCGGCCTTGCCAAGACCCTTCTCGTTTCCTCCGTGGCAGATACCATGGACCTCTCCTTTAACCGTATCCAGTTCACCCCTGACCTCATGCCGGCTGACATCACGGGCACGGACATCATCCAGGAAACGGATGCCGGCCACCGCGAGTTCGAGTTCATTCAAGGCCCCGTCTTTGCAAACCTCGTCCTTGCTGATGAGATTAACCGTGCTCCAGCTAAAACTCAATCCGCCATGCTCGAGGCCATGCAGGAACGCATGGTCACCGTGCTCGGAAAAACTTACAAGCTCGATGCCCCATTCTTCGTCCTCGCCACTCAGAACCCCGTTGAGCAAGAAGGAACCTACCCGCTACCAGAAGCGCAGTTAGACCGCTTCATGTTCCTCATCAATGTGGACTACCCAAGCCAGGATGAAGAGATCCGCATCGCCCGTGAAACCACAGGTGTCGTCCAGAATAAGCTCGAACACATCCTCAATGGCGAGCAGGTACAGCAGTACCAAGACCTCGTCCGCCGTGTTCCTGTGCCAGACCACATCTACGAATACGCCGTAGAGATCGTGCGGAAAACCCGCCCAGGCACACCGGAATCACCCGATTGGCTTGCTGAATACGTAGGCTGGGGTGCAGGGCCTCGTGCCGTACAGTATCTCATCCTCGGTGCGAAGGCACGCGCCGCACTTCACGGCTCCTACATGGCTCGCCTCGAAGACATTGAGGCCGTAGCCTCTCCCGTGCTCACCCACCGTGTGCTTACGAACTTTGCCGCTGAATCACAAGGCATGACCGCCGCCAAAGTGGTAGAGCGCCTTACCAACGAGATGAGAGAGGACTAATCACTCAGATCTCTAATCTATGAAATACGATTTCCTCGACCCCAAGGCACTTGCCCGCCTAGGCACGATCCCGCTGGAAGCCAGACACGCGATGTCTGGCAACGTAGCGGGCAGACACCGCTCGCCACACCGGGGATCGTCTGTTGAGTTCGCCGAATACCGCAAGTATGTGCAGGGTGATGATACCCGCCGCTTGGACTGGAAGGCTTATGCCCGCTCAGACCGATACTACATCAAGGAATTCGAGGCAGATACCAACCTCCGTGCCTACTTTGTGCTCGATGCCAGTGGCTCGATGGGATTCAACGCTGAGGGCTCTGAGAGCGACTCACGCATCCAATATGCTCGCAAGCTCGCAGCCACCATCTCTTACCTCTTAATTGACCAGGGCGATGCCGCAGGACTGTCTGTTTGTCAGGAGAAACTTCACGTAGAAATCCCCCCCACCCGGCGCGCCGCCCACCTCAATCACATTTTTGAAGTGCTTTCCGATACCAAACCGACCGGAGAAACTGGCTTGGTAGAAGCACTGCACACGATTGCGGAGAAAGTTTCCCAACGCGCGCTGGTGGTCATCCTCTCAGATCTCTTCTGTGATACCAATGCCTTTGGAGATGCCCTACA